>NZ_CP109501.1:0-300000 GCF_036231985.1 Streptomyces sp. NBC_01426 | reverse complement strand
CGGCGCCACCGCCACCGTCACCGCGGCCCTGCTCACCGAGGCCGGAGGGCTGCTGTGGCTGTCACGGATCAGCGCAGACGGGAGCTACCTCGGCGATGTCCTGGGTCCGAGCGTCCTGGTCGGCCTCGGCCTGAGCATCGCCTTCGTCCAACTCACCGCGCTCGCCGTGGACGGTGTTCCGGGGCGGGACGCCGGACTGGCCGGCGGACTGGTGAACACCACCCGCCAGGTCGGCGGCGCGATCGGCCTCGCGGCCCTCGCCACCCTCGCCGGATCCGTCACGGCCCACGCGTCCACCCACCAGACCCACCTGGAAGCGCTCACCGCCGGGTACCGGGCGGCCTTCGCGGTCTCCGCCGCGATCCTGGCGGCCACCGCCCTCCTCGCCGTACGCCTCACCTGCCCGAGCCGCCAAGCGCGCGCCGCCCTCCCGCCCCAGTCGGCCAAGACCAACACACCGGCCCGACAGAACCAGGTGACCGACCAGACGACCGACCAGGCCACCGACAAGTCATCCGCCACCTGATCCGGAACCGCCGCGCCCTTTCCCGATCACGAGGGCCGGCGTGCGTGACACCGGGCCGCAGGACCAACGCTCCCGCACGCACGCACGCACGCACGCCCGACCGACACGAAGCGATCCGACACGACCCGAGACGGCCCGGCAGCTTCCCCTGGCGTCTCCACGCATCCGTCAACCACCCCTGAGGGGACACCCACCATGCCCAGCCACGCAACGGAACCACCGCCCGCTGCCCCCGCTCCTGCCCCCGTCCATCCGATCGGTCTCCCGCACGAGGTCGACAACCGCGCGGCCTACCTCAGTTTCGGACTGGCCTACGTGCTCGGGCACGGTGCTGCCGCAGCCTCGCAGGGGGACACCCCTCTGCTCGGCCTGCCCGGCTGGCTGCCCATGACGCTCCTGGGAATCGGCCTCGTCACGGGCATCGTCCAAGCGACCATCGCCGCGCTGCGGGCCCAGCGGGGGGCCGCAGCGCCCGACGTCCTCTCCGGCAAACTGCTCGGCGTCGCCTGGGTCGTCGCGTTCACCGCCCTGTTCCTCGCCATCACCGGCCTCACATCCATCCTCGGCAAGCCCGAACTCCAGTCCATCCTCTGGCCCGCCGGTTCCGGTCTCATCGTCGGCCTGCTCTACCTCGCCGAAGGCGCCGTACGCCGCAACGTGCTGCACTACGCCCTCGGTGTCTGGCTCGCCCTGACCTCCACCGCGGCGCTTTCCCTCGACGCCCCCGGCCTCTACTGGGTCCTCGCCCTCGCAGGCGGCGGCGCCTACGCCCTCGCCACGGCCCTCGAACACCGGCGCCTGCGCCTCCCCGCAGCACCCTCGTGGACCTGACGGCCCACCACGTGCGCGCGTACCTGCGGCGGAGTACGGGAGGAGCCGTGCCGCCACGCACCCGGCCGCGTCGGAGCTCTTGATCCCAAGGCCCTGGATGTGCCGGTGCCCTCGGGAGCGGGTGGGCTTCCGAGGGCGGGCGGTTGGGTTCTGTTCGTGTGTGGGGTGGTTCAGTTGTGCTGGGTGGTGCGGCGGCGCAGGGCGATGAAGCCGGCTGCGGCGGCGCCAAGGGTGAGGGTGCTCGCGCCGCCCGCGATGAGGGCGGTGTTGTTGCCCGTGTTCTCCGGTGCGATCTCGGCGCCGGCGGCGACGCCGCCCTTGGGCAGGACGGAGGTCTGCGCGGCGTTGTGGGTGGAGAGCGCGGGGGTGGCCTTGGCCGGGGTGGCCGCCGGGGTGGGCTTGGTGGCGGCGGTCGGCTTGGCGGCGGGCTTGGTGGTGGTGGGGTTGGTGGTGCAGTCCGTGGGGGGCTTGGGGAAGGAGACGCCCTCCCACGGAATCTGGCCGCCGATGACGCGCATCTGGAACTGGGGCGTCTTGGGGTCGTCGCTGTTCTTGATGCGGGCGCCTCCGGCGAGGCCGGTGGGGTTGGTGGTGGTGAGGGTGGTCAGCGTTCGGGCGGTCTTGGTGTCGATGAGCTGGGCGACGGGTCCCGAGGTGCCGTTGGAGAGTTGCAGGCTGATGCCTTCGTAGGGGGTGCCCATGCCCCAGGAGACGGTGCAGCCCTTGCGGGTCTCGGTGCCGCCGGCGTCGAAGCCGTGGCCGGTGGCGGGGTTCTTCCAGGAGTGGACCTGGCCGGAGTCGTTCAGGGTGACCCACATGCCGCGGACCTGCTGTCCGTCCTGCGCCTGGGCGTTCGGGCCGCCGACGTGGAGGCTCGCGATCGGCATGCCGCTGGCGGTGTGGAGGTCGAGGTGGTACCAGCCCTTGCCCTTCTTCCACAGGTCGCCCTTGGTGCCGTCGGCCAGCACGGGGTGACCGACGAGCTCCCCGTCCGTCGCCTTGGTCACTGCCTTGGTCTGCGCCGAGGTGGCGGCCTTCGGGGCGTCGGCGGTCGTGGGGGCGTCGGCGGCGAAGGCGGCGGTGCTCGGGGCGAGGAGGGCTCCCGCGAGGGCGGCGGTGGCGACCGCGGCGCGCAGGACGGTGCGGCGGTGGGAGTGGGTGTAGGTCGACATGAACGACTCCGTGACAAAGGGGCGGCCGAATGGCCGAAAGCGGAAGAAGGAGAGGTTGCATGCCGCCTCCTCTGTCAGGTGTGAGCTGTTGAGGCTGGGCGGGGCTGCAAGAAGAAGACTATGGATCATGTGTACGAGAAGCGTGCGCTCCATGTCTCCGAACCGTCACAGCACTCGTCACCCGTCGCACACCCCTCACCAGCCCCGGGGGACGACGCCTCCCTTGCCGGCCCTGCAACTGTCCGGCCCGTCGACGTGTGAGGAGAGGGTCGGACATCCACGTTCCCCACCCTGCTGTCTCCAGCAACTGGAGACACAACACCCTCCGCCGCCCGGGTCGCCTCGCCGAGCCCAGATGGAGCCATCCCCGTGGCGCCCGCCGCGAACGCGGGCCCGCCGCGCGAAACTGTCGCCGGCAGGTGGGCGAGGGCGTCCGTACGCGAGCGGTGGCACGGCGTGGCTGGCCATGGCTGCCCCTCTGGGTGGTACCAGGGATTCTCTGACCAAGGAGGCGGTCATGACGGAGCAACGCAAGAGCAATGCCACCATCCCGGAAGAGTTCAGTGGTCTGATCGAGGACTTTCGCGATCTGCTGGAGAAGTACCCCCGGGCGGCTCGGCACTTCTCGCTCGCGTACCACCCCGCGGGCCGTGGAGAGGAATCGGGCGGAACCTTGACGGTGGGGATCCCTCAGCCGATCTTCGAATGCTCGGAGATCGAGCCCGGATTCGTTGTGTGTGACCGCGTCGACGAGCAGTGACCGTGCGGGAATGAGCCGCATCCGTCGCATCGGAGCGGCTCGTCACCCCCGGCTGCATTCCGCCGGAACACCTCACCCCCGGCTCCATGCTCGACCAGCCCCTCCACCCGCGCCCCGTAGCGATTGACAGGAGCCCGCCATGTCCTACCCGCCCGCGCGTCTCAGTGACGAGCATGTACGAGCGCTCAGAGAAGCGGTGCTGCTGGTCAGTCAGGCGAAAAGCGCGGCAGCCGACGTGCTCGCCCGGTCCGGGATCGAGCCAGGTGCCCTGGTACACGGATCCTTGGAGTACTGCACCGGTGTCGAATCGTCCGGCCGTCGGAACCAACCCTGCGGATGTCCGGGCTTCCGCGGAGACTCCGACTTCTGCTTCAGCCAGTACCGGGACTTCACGGGGCCGGACATCGGCGCAGGTGCGATCATCCGCGTCTGCGGGCACCCGCAGGAGTACCACGAGTCGTTCTGACGACGCCCGGACGGTCCGCAGCCGTGCCGCCGGCTCGACGGCCGCCGGCGCACCGGCTCGGGCCTTGTTCCACGGGTTCACGCCGGCGCAGGCGAGCGGGTGCGGCCTGCTCGGCGGGACACGAGCGAACCCCACGTGGCTTCGCCTTCGCGATGGCCGGAACGCATCCGTTGCTCTGGGCCAGGGTTCTGGTTTGCCCCGGGACGGCCTCCCTTTCGGCCCCTCCCTCGGCCGCCTGCCGGACCGATGCCGGTCGTTCCGCGGAGATCGACCAGGCCGTCACGACCGCCGGCGGCAGGCGGGCAAGGCCGCCAAGGTGCTCAAACGTTTCAACTGAGGACCAGAGGTCTGAATTGGGACAACATGGTGCCAAATCCGGCCGCACACGGCGGAGTTGATTGCAGAGGGCACCGACCACAGGGGAATCTCTCTGTGCAACCGCGAAGGTCGTTTGCCGGTCCGTCGCGGTGTGGGTGGCCGACGTGCCCGTGGGCACGGGGCGCCCCTTACTGCTCGATTCCCGTGAAGGAGAGATCGTGCTCATGAAGCCGAAGAGGTTCGTTCGATCGGCCGCCGTGGCGTTCGCCGCAGCGGCGTCATTGACCTTGACCATCCCCGGCAACGCGTTCGCCATCGATCACATCGAGTGCCGGGGCGGCGAGAACTTCCTGAAGATCTGGTCCCACGAGGGCGGCCGGCAGAGCGTCGACTGCTACGCGAACAAGGGACGGACCGGGTTCGGGGGCTGGTGGGTCGACAAGATCTCCACCGGCAACAACGACCTGATCTACTACGACGCCAACGGCGACTCCGTGAGGATCAACCGCTGGACGGAGATCACGTTCCCGAACCACCCGCCGAAGGTCAACTCCATCGAAATCCTGTGACGTTCTGAACACACCTCCGCAGGGCCGTGCCTCGCGCGCGGCCCTGCGCAGGCGCGGGAGCGGGTGTCGCGTCGAGGCCGAGACCGCAACGTGTTGTTCAGGCGGGCCAGTGGTGCGGCTACCGAGCGGCCATGGGCGCGAGTCCGAGGTCGGCCAGGGCGGACGCGCCGGTCGCGGCGTGCGCGCCGCCGGCGAGCAGGAGCGTGCGCGACCACTGGTAGCGGCAGTCGGCCGCCTCGAACGCCGACGCGGTGGCGAGCAACTGCGGCAGATCCCCGTCGAGCACTGCCTCCGCCCGGTCCACCAGGGCGGTGGCGACCGGGTTCCCGGCGACCACGGCCCGGGCGGCGGCGATCCGGCCCCGGGCGTCCGGGTGCCCGGCGAGGACCGATGCCTCGGCCCGGAGCGCCGTGTACCAGTGCAGCCAGACCCAGCAGACCCACTTCCACACCTGCTCCGGCTCCGGCGCGACGCGCTCCAGGGCCGCGTCGGCGTCCCCGTGGTGGAGCAGGACCATGGCGTCGAAGACGGCGCCGTGGCCGTGGCGGTGATCCTCCTTGCTGCCTGTCCGGTCGGTGATCGCGAGCCAGGTCGCCCGTGCCTCGTGGTCGCCTCGCAAGCCGTGGATCATCGCGACGGACGCGGCGGCCGGACCGAGTGAGAACGACCGTTGCCGGCCGGACTGCTCCCATGAGTCGAGGAAACGCACGCTGCTGGTGAGCACCGCGTCGGCCTGGCCCACGAACGCGTCCGCGACCAGCAGCCAGGACGTGGCGTGGTCGCCCACCTCGGCCAGCTGCGGATGGCCCGCGAGCCGGCCGCCCCACCGGCGGGCCGCCGACAGCTCGCCCGTGCCGACGGCGGTCGCGGCGGCCATGGCGAGGGCGTCGATCAGCTCGTGCGTCCGGGCAGGGGCGCTCGGTGCCGAGGTCAGGATGTCGATCCGGGCGCGGGCGGCGGCCGCCGCGGCAAAGCTTTCACCGGCCCAGCTCTGGGCGCCGGAGAGCGCGTCGAGGGCGGCGGACCGCGCCACCGGGTCGCCGGCGCGCCGGGCGAGTTCCACGGCCCGTTCGGCGCACGCGACGGTGTCCGGCGCGGTGTTGTCCGGGGCGCCTTGGACCGCGCCGAACGCGTCCGCGATCACCGCGGCCTCGGCCAGCGCGAGAGCCGCCTCGGTGGCCGGGTCGACGTCACCGGTCAGCTCGCGGGCCGCCGCGAGCAGGCCGGTCACCTCGTCCGCCGACGGAACCCGGCCGGTGAACGTGCTGGAGAAGCGGTAGGCGGTGGTGGCGGCAGCCGCCAGGTCGCGGGCGGCCCCGGCGGCGTCCCCGGCCCGGCGGGCGGCTTCGGCCGCGGCCCGGTGCAGGCGGTACATGTCGTCGCCGAGCCTGCGGCACCCGGCCACCCCGGCGGCCTGCCGCAACGCGTCGGCGGCGTCGGCGCCGGCAGTGAGCGAGGCCGCCTGCTCGTGCCGCTGTTGGGCCTCGCCCAGCAGGTTCCGGGTGAAGGCCAGCTCGGCCAGGGACAGGGCGAGACGGCACGCGTCCGCGCGCTGCTCCGGCCGGCCCGCGGACCAGGTCAAGGCGGCCCGCAGGTCCTCCGCGACCGCGTCGAACCGGGCTCGCCAGTCCGAACCGCCGCCTTCCCGGAGGCCGCCCGCACCGGCCAGACACCATGCCAGGTGGCGCGACCGGACATCGTCGAGCTCACCGGCTTCGTCGAGCCGCTCCGTGCCGTACTGACGGAGGGTCTCCAACGCCTGGTAGCGGGTGCCGGTGTCGGACGGAGTCACGACGAGCAGGCTCTGCTCGGCGAGCCTGCCGAGCCCGTCGGCGACCGCGGCCGTCTCCAGCGGGGCGAACCCGGCCACCTCGGCGGCAGCCTCGGCGGTGAACGGAGCGACGAACGCCGACACCCGCCGCAACAGTGCCCGGTCCCGCGGTTCGAGCAGGTCGTGGCTCCAGTCGAGGACGGCCCGCACCGACCGGTGCCGGCCGTCGGCACGGGGGCCGCCGGCGAGGATCCGGAGCTGGTCGCCGAGGCCGGCCGCCAGGCCGTCCAAACCGAGCGTGGACCACCGCGCCGCCGCCAGTTCGATGGCCAGCGCCATGCCGTCGAGCCGTTCGCACAGCGCCGCGATCCGGTCGCGTTCCGCCGGGGCCGGGGCCCTGCCGACCGCCGCCGCCCGCTCCAGGAACAGGGCCACCGCCTCCGACTCGCCGCCGCCGACGCGCGACAGCGGCGGAACCGGGAAGACCCACTCGAACGGCACCATCAGCCGGGCCCGGCTGGTCGCGAGCACCCGTATCCCCGGGCAAGCCACGAGCAGCCGTTCGAGGAACGGCGCCACCCCGTCGTGCACCTGCTCGCAGTTGTCCAGGACCAGCAGTGCCTGACGGTCCGCCAACGCGGCCACCAGGGCGTCGTCGATGCCGCGCCCGGGCTGCTCGCCCACGCCCATGGCCGCCGCGACCGCCGCGCCCACCCGCCCGGGATCGGTGACCGGGACCAGGTCGACGAAGCACACCCCGTCGGCGAAGTCGCCCGCCACGTCGGCCGCCACCGCCAGGGCGAGCCGCGTCTTGCCCACCCCGCCCAGACCGACGGCGGTCACCAGCCGACGTGCCGTCACCGCCGCTGCCAGCTCGCCGCGTTCGCGGGTCCGGCCGACGAAAGCCGTCAACGGTGCCGGAAGCGCGGGTGCCGGGCGCGCCTGCTCGGCACCCGCCTGCTCGGCACGCGTCCGTTCGGCACGCGTCTGTTCGCTTGCGTGCCGGGACAGCGCCCGCCGGTCCGGCACCTCCAACTTCCGCAACAGCGAGGAGACGTGCGACTCGACCGTCCGTACGGAGATGAACAGCCGCGCGGCCATCTCCGCGTTGCTCAGGTGCTCCCCGAGCAGCCCGAGCACGTCGGCTTCCCGAGCCGAGATCACTGGAGTGGACACCGGGCCATTATCCGTGGTGCTTTCCGTGGTCAGCACGGAGGCACCCCCTACCCCGCCCGGGGGAAGCTGTGATCACAGGGAACGAGCCCGGCGGACCGCACCGGGCCGATCGATTTCCGCGACGAAGGAGTCACCGTGACCAGCTCTTCCCACCAGGGGATGAAGACCGTGCTGCATCCCGTGTCCGACCTCGCCCGGGCCAAGGCGGTGTACGCCGCGCTGCTCGGTGTCGCCCCGCAGACCGATGGCCCCTACTACGTCGGCTTCGAGGCCGCCGGCCAGCACATCGGCCTCCTCCCGGGCGGCGGACCGCAGGGCCTGACCTCGTCGCTGGCCTACTGGCACGTGGCGGACATCGAGGCGAAGCTCGCCGCACTGACCGCTGCGGGCGCCACCGTCAAGGAGCCCGCGCACGACGTCGGCGGCGGCCGCCTCGTGGCCACCGTCATCGACCCGGACGGCAACCTCATCGGACTGCTGCAGGACTGATGAGCACCCCACCCCGCTCCCGCGCACAGCGCCGCCACGACACCGAGCACCGGCTCGGCCACGACGTCGACGTCTGGGTGGCCAGTGCCTCGGCGGACGGCGTCCCCCACCTGGTACCGCTGTCCTTCGACTGGGACGGCGAGGCGCTCTTGGCGGCCACCCCGGCAGAAAGCCCCACCGGACGGAACCTGGCCGCCACCCGGACCGCTCGGCTCGCCCTCGGCCACACCCGCGACGTCGCCATGATCGAGGGCGACGTCGAGGTCCTCGACATCGACGCACTGCCGCCGCACCTGAGTGACCGGTTCACCGCACGCACCGGCTTCGACCCGCGCTCCCTGACCACGCGGTACCGCTGGTTCCGTATCACTCCTCACCGCATCCGGGCCTGGCGGGAGGAGAACGAGCTCGCCGACCGTGAACTGATGCGCGACGGCCGCTGGCTGGCCTGACGCCTCGCCCGGTCCCGCCGCATGGCCCCGGCCGGGTTCCGAGATCCACACAAGCAGAGCCTCAAGAAGGAGATCCACCATGAGCAGCACCGCCAACCGCGCACACGAGGGATTCACGGCCGAGGAGCGCGCCGCGATGAAGGACCACGCACAGGAACTCAAGAAGGCGGCGCGCCGCGGCTCGAAGGCGGACAAGTCGGCCGAGGCGGCCCAGGACGTGCTCGCGAAGATCGCCGAGATGCAGGACGCGGACCGGGCCATGGCCGAGCGCGTCCACGCCGTCATCACCGCCACCGCACCGGTCCTCGCGCCGAAGCTCTGGTACGGGATGCCCTCCTACGCACTGGACGGCAAGGTCGTCTGCTACTTCCAGTGCGCGGAGAAGTTCAAGGCGCGCTACGCGACGCTCGGCTTCAGCGACCAGGCGCAGCTGGACGACGGCCCGATGTGGCCGGCCGTCTTCGCCCTGACCGAGGTGACGCCCGAGGTGGAGGCGCGGATCGCCGCACTCGTGAAGCAGGCGGTGAGCTGAGGCGCGCCCGGTCGATCCGCCGCGGCACCGGCAAGATCCGAAAGAGACGGCCTAGTCGCCGCCGTCGCCGGATCCGTTCACGTTTCGGCGCCGCTTCTTCCCGGAGCGACGTACCAGTTCGCTCGCGGCGAGCGTCACGGTCGCCACACCGCGGACCCAACGGGGCCCGCCGCGTTCCGCCCACACCACGCACACGCACCCGCCGACGGCGAGCACCAGGACGCCGAGCACCACCAGACGGACCATGGTCTCCACCCCTTCGTCGATCCGTACCTTCCTGCTGATCGTCTCAGACCGGGGAAGAGGGCCCACCGGCATGGGGCGGGAAGGCGGAGGCGGGCCGCTGGTCGGCGCCCGGGAAATGCGCCGGCTTCGATCCCGTCCGGTGGGCTACGTTGTGCGGTGATGACTACCGGGACGGCCTCGCGCCACACACGGACGGGTGACCCGGCGCTGCTCTGAGCGCCGTACGGGCCGATGTCGGGCCGCAGTTGGGCCGAGGGTCCGGTGCCGGTGCGCGGGCTCCGCCTCTGGTCGTGGTGACCACAGCTTCACACGTCGACCACGACAGGAGAACTCATGCCCATCACCACGCTGCGCGTTCCCACCGCGGACGGCCAGGCCGACGCTTTCGCCGCCTTCCCCGACCACGGGGAGCGGTTCCCGGGAGTGCTGATGTACGCGGACGGCTTCGGTATCCGGCCCGTGTTGCACGCTCTGGCCCGCGAACTGGCCGGGCACGGCTACTACGTGCTCGTCCCCAACCTGTTCCACCGGCACGGCCCGGCACCGGTGCTCGACCTTCCCGAGTACATCGACGCGGAGGCGCGGTCTGCCGTGTTCGCTCAACTGATGCCCTTGATCGAGGCGCACACCGTGGAGCGGGCCCTGAGCGATGCCGACGCCTACCTCGCGTTCCTCACCACCCGGCCCGAGGTCGCCGCCGGACCGGTCGCGGTGACCGGCTACTGCATAGGCGGCCTTCTGGCGACGCGCACCGCCGCGGCCCACCCCGACCGGGTGGCCGCCCTCGCGGCATTCCACGGCCCCGTGGGAGCGGACGGGCCCGCTGCCTTCGCCGGGATCACCGCCCAGGTCCACTTCGGCCACGCCGCGAGCGACCTGACGCCCGCCGCCCTGGCCGAACTCAACCGGGCCCTCGACGCCGCGGGTGTCGACCACACCTCCGAGATCTACCCCGACACCGTCCACGGGTTCACCATGTCCGACACCGACGCCTTCGACCCCGCCGGACTTCAGCGCCACTGGGACCACCTGCTCCCCCTCCTCGACCGCACCCTGGCCGACAGGTGACGCACCGGCCCGGACACCGAATCCGATCACACGGCCTCGGAGTTCCGGCGATGTCTCGAAGCCCACGTGGTGGGGGAGGGTGCGCGGCACGCCCGTCACCACGTGGGCCGGGGAGCCCCTGACCCGCTGCTGTCAGAGGTGGCCGGCACGATGCCCCGCATGGAACTCGCACACCCGCTCGACGGTCTCGACGCTCGCCCCTGGCAGTCGTTCTCCCACGCGTACGGCAGCGCGGAGGACCTCCCCGACCTGCTGCGGGCTCTGGTCGGGACCGACGCGGGTGCGGCGGACGAGGCCTTGTCGGAGCTGTACGGGAGCGTGCTCCACCAGGGAACGGTCTACGCGGCGAGCGCGGAGGCGGCGCCGTTCCTGGCGGCGATCGCGGCCGCCGGTCACCACACGGCGGACGTCCTGACGCTGCTCGGCGCCATGGCCGAGAGCGAGGACGAGCACGGCGTCGCACCGGGCACCGTCCGGGCTGCCGTGGCGGACCGGCTGCCGCTGCTGTTGCCCCTGCTGGCCGCCCCGGAGCCCGACGTCCGGCGGACCGCGGCCTGGGCGGTGTCCCACACCCGCGCCACCGCGAGCGCCCTCCCCGCCCTCCGCGGGCGCTGGGACGAGGAACCCGAACCCGCCGTGCGCGCCGAGGTCCTGGCCGGGATCGCCCGGCTCGATCCGCAGGTCGCGGCGGCGTCCGCCGCCACCGCCCTGGAGCCGTCGCAGCCGGCAGAGGTGCGCATGGCGGCCGTCTTCGCCCACCTCGACGCGGACGCTCCCTGGACCGAGACCGCGCACACCACGATGCTCTCCCTCCTGCCCGCGGACGACCTGCGCTCCGACCTCGACCACGAACGGGGCGAGCCGCTGGCCGCCGTCGTCGAGGCCCTCCTGGGACGGGACCGCCGGCCGGAGCGCGAGGCGGCGTTCGCCCTGATCGACGCCGCCCTGCACGACGTACGGGCGGACGTGCGGGCCGAAGGCCTCTGGGCGGCCGACCGCGCCTGCACGCTCTCCCGCAGCGCCCCGAGCCGCCTGGTACAGAGCCTGCGCGCGGCAGCCGTCGACGAGCGGTCGGTGATCGACACCGCGTCCCTCCTGGCCCGACTGGGCAGGGTCGCCGAACCGGCCGCGGACGTTCTCGCCCCGCTCGCCGCACGGAACCCGCACCAGGACGACGACCATGCGGACCGGGCCCTGGCCGCGCTCGTACGCGTCGCACCCGCACCAGCGGCCTCGCTCCTGGCCGCCGGCCTGGGGCGGCGGCCCCGAGCCCTCGGCGCCGCCGCCGGATTCCCGAGCCCCGCGCACTCCGCCTTCCCGTACGACGACGACCTCCTCGACGCGGTACGGGACCGCCTCGCCCGGCCCGGGGCCCTGAGCGGCAACGAACCGTGGCAGCTGACACACTTGTTGGCCGGGTGGGGCGCCGACGCGGCGCCGGCGTTGCCCGTGCTGTGCGCGGCGCTCCGACACCATCCGAGCCAGGCCGCAGGAGCCATCGCTCGCGTCGCCGCCGACTGCGGCCCGGGCGAACGGGCCCGGGCCGTCACCTCGCTGCGGGCGGCCGCCGCCCGGGGAGTCCTCCCCGCCGCGCAGGCCCTGTACGACCTCGACGGCGAGCTCGCGCCCCTGCTCCACTGCCTCGAACAGGAACTCCGGCGCGGGGCCGGTCACGTCAGGGACGCCGCCGGACCGGCCGGCGCGCTCGGACCCCGGGGAGCGGCGCTGGTACCGGCCTTGCGCGAGGCACTCGGCGCCGCGGCCGGTGGCACCACCACACCCGCGCTGGACACGGACACCGCCCTCGCCGAGGCCCTGTGGCGCATCACGGGCGACGCGGACGAGGCGGTCGCCGCCCTGGACTCGGTCTTCGCCCGCGCCCAACGGAACGCCTGGTCCCGGTGGTCGGTGGTGCGGGCCGCCCGTACGACGACACTCCTCGGCCCGGCGGGGCGCCCGCTCACCCCCCGGCTCGAAGCCGCGCTCGACGATCCGGCGCAGGCGCCGGCCGCCGTGACGGCCCTGACGGCCGTGGCGGAACCCGCCTCCCTGGACCGCGTCGCACTCGCCGCGGCGGCCTTGCGGTCCGCCGAATCGGACGCCGATCCTGCAGGGGCCTGCGCGGCGCTGGAAGCCCTCGGCGCCGCGGCCATGACCGACGACCACCTGCGCCGGCTCGCCGCCCTCGCCGACGGCGACGCCCGCGTCGTCCGCTCCGGTGTCGAGGACCGCATCATCGAACAGGACGAAGCGGTCCGAGAGCACGCCCGGGCGCTCCTCAGGGCCTTCTCGCACCCCGCGACCGCCTGACCCACGGGGCCTCGTCCGCCTCCACCTCCGAGCCGCACCATTCGTTCCGGAGCCGGGAGACGTGCCCGAGTCGCGTGATGACCCGACAAATAATCAGTAGGAGCTAATTCCCCGCACGGCCCCTATGTGTCCAAGTCATGATGCGCTGTCATATTCCTGCCAGATCGCCCCGTTCGTCTCGTTGTACCCGTCAGGGGGAAGGCAGGAAAATGGGCAGGTTCAGGTACGGAACCACGGCGTCGGCCATCGCGCTGGCCGCCTTGGGAACGCTCGCGGCCACGGGAGGCACGGCTCACGCGGAAGCGGGCCAGGACAGCATCGCCATGCTGAAGCAGGAGAAGAGCCAGTGGTGCTGGGTCGCCTCCGGGCTGACCATCGCCAAGTTCCACGGCTTCGGCTCCACACAGGCGGACTTCTGCACCCGGGCCCAGCCCTACTACGGCTGCAACAACCAGCCCGCCACGCTCGACGACATGGCCAAGGGCTGGAGCAGCCTCGGCATGACCCACACCGGGTCGGGCCTGAACAGCGCGGCCACGTTCAACCAGGTGTACACCGACGTCAAGGCGGCCCGGCCACTCGGCGCCCGCATCGGGTGGACGTCCGGCGGTGGCCACATGAACGTGATCTACGGCTTCGACACCTCGAACACCACGATCGCCGTGGCCGACCCGTGGCCGGACACCACCACGTACACGTGGTGGAACTACAACGACTACGTGAGCAACAGCTCGTCCAAGTGGACCCACTCCCGCATCGGCATCTCCCGCTAAGGCAGGCGACATGTGCGACACCAGCCGCACCAGCGGCACCGAACCGTCCGGCCGGCGGGCGAACTCCCGCTCCTCCCGACTGTCCCTCGTCATCGCACTGAGTGCGTCCGTACTGCTGTCCGTCGTCGGTCCGGCCCACGCCGCCCCGGCCAAGGACCCGCTCCCGGCCGACATCCCCGACTACCAGGCGGCTCTCAACGCGGTGAAGTCCGCCGACGTGCGCGACACCGTCTGCCGCTTCCTGCGCACCCCGGTACCCACCGACGTCGCAGGCGGGCCGGTGCAGACGATCCCCGAAACCGCCGAACCCTGCCGGGACCTGCCGGTCTTCACGATCAAGGACCCGGTGGCACTGAACGAGATCACGCCCGGCTTCGCCGCGGGCACCGCCCAGCCGCTTCCCGCCAAGGCGGTCAAGCTGACGGGGCTGGTCTCCTCGCTGAGCACCAACGTCAACGGACGCAACGCCACCGTGATGCTCGCCCCCACCCAGGGCGGCGGCTGGCACCTGGCGGCCGTGCGTGACGGCGACGGCGACGCCGCGTACGCCGGCAAGGCCACCGTGGGCACGCTGGTCTTCACCGAGCCGCAGATCCGCGGTTGGTACCAGCTCAAGCTCCTCACCGTCGAGGCGCTCAACGACCAGGCCAGGCAAGGGCTGGGCGGCCAGGCGTCGGTGTCGCTCAGCGACTACCAGAAGCTGCTGAAGGCCCGCTACGCCGACAAGCTGCCCGGCTCGGAGTACGACACCAAGGGCTACTCCAGCGGCTACAGCCTCCAGCGCACGGAGGACGACACCCCGTCCTCCGCCGTGCTCCTCGCCGGCGGTTCCGGCGCGGCACTCGCCCTCGCGGGCGGAGCCGCCCTGCTCCTGCGCCGCCGACGGACAAGCACCGCCTGACCCCACCGCGTACACCCCCACACCCCCTCGCTTCGCCCCGGCAGCCGGCCGGGCGGAGCGAGTCGTCCTCTCGATCGACTCGCACAGTCTCCAAGGCTGACGCTTGGGTTGTCCGCGACCGCACTTACGGGGCTGGGCGAGCAGCTGCCGCAACGCGAGGTGTCCGGGGGACACCACCCGACGCGTCCGGCCTCCGGCCGTTCTGCTCCTCGTACCGGATCGCGGTGAGACCGAGCCGAAGGCGCTGCCCGGTCTCACCGCGAACAGTGAGGCCGGGCAGCCAGGGGGTCCGGCGGCTCACACTCCGAGCAGGTCCACCACGAAGATGAGCGTCGAGTCCGAGGGGATCAGCGGGGAGGGCGACTGGCTTCCGTAGGCGAGGTGCGGGGGGATGGTGAGCTCGCGCCGCCCTCCGACCTTCATGCCCGCGACTCCCTGGTCCCAGCCCTTGATGACCCGCCCGCCACCCAGGGGGAACCTGAACGTCTGTCCTCGGTTCCAGGAGGCGTCGAACTCCTCCCCGGTGGCGAAGGTGACCCCGGCGTAGTGGACTTCGACCATGCTGCCGGGCTTCGCCTCGGCGCCGTCCCCCACCACGATGTCCCTGATCCGCAGGTCGGTGGGCGGCTCGCCCTCCGGGAAGTCGATCTCGGGCTTCGACAGGCTCATTGCAACCTCAATCCTCCCCACCGGAAGTCTCCGGAGAGGCCGATCACGCGCATGGTCACTCCATGCGTCCGTGTGGTCACGGTACCGAACGATCGATCTTCCCGAAGCCAGGCCGAGACGGTGACCGGCCGAACTGCGGTGCGGCCGGCCAGGGCGTGGTCGGTTGCGACTTCGGTTGCACGGGCGGGATGACTGGATGCGACTGTGGTCGCACAGGGGACACGCCTCGGATTGCGACTCCGGTCGCATGCGGTGGCGACCCGGGATTGATGTGGCGTCGCGTGTCCCGCCCCGAGGATGGCCGGGTGACCGAGATCATCGCGGGGCTGTACATGTCCCCTCCGGAACTTCTTGCCTTGTCGGCCGGGGTCGCGCTGGTGGTGGCGCGCTGGCTTCCGCCCGCTGCCCGCCCGCGCGTCACGATCGCGTTGGGGGCCGTTCTCGTACTGTCCGCGATCGTGCTGAGTGTGGTGGGGATCCGCTGGCAGATGCTGCCGGTACTGGCAGGCGCCGCCGTCGCGTTGCCGTTCGCCCTCTCTCCCCTGCTGCGGCACCGTAGCGGCCGGCCGGCGTGGCGGGCCCGATGGTGGCTAGCATTGCCGGGGTCGGTGGTCTGCCTCGGCCTGATGGCCACGGCTCCGGTGTCCGCCTGGGGCTTTCCCGTACCGGTGTTCCCCGAGCCGTCGGGCGGCTTCGCGGTCGGCACCCGCGTGGTGCAGTGGACCGACCCACGCCGCCCCGAGACCTTCACCGCCGATCCGAACGACCGCCGTACGGTCGTGGTGCAGCTCTGGTACCCCGCGCGGAAGAGCCCCGCAGGCGCGCAGCGGGCCCAGTACCTCGGACGCACGGAGCACGAGGCGCGCATCGTGTCCGATGCCCTCGCCCACGAGGTCGGCTTGCCCGGCTTCCTGATCGACGGCGTCCCGCGTGCTCGCAGCCGTTCGGTCTTCGACGCCCCGGTGGCCGGTGGGGGCGAACGGTTCCCGGTCGTGCTGTTCTCTCCCGGGTCGGGCGGAGTGCGTACCCAGAACACCGCCTGGGCGGAGGAACTGGCCGGCCACGGCTACGTGGTCGCCGCGCTCGACCACCCGTACGACTCCGCCGCCGTCGTCCTCGACGACGGCCGAACGATCCACACCAAGCTCGCCTCCACCGGGGACCGGGACAAGGACGACAAGCTGGCCGTTGACTGGACGGCGGTTCGCGCCGCCGATCTCGGCTTCGTCCTCACCCGGCTGGAACATCTGGACCGAGGCGAGATCACCGACCCGCTGACCGGACGCCTGGACACCGGTCGGGTCGCGGCCACCGGCCACTCCATGGGTGGTGCCGCCGCCCTGCAGGCAGCCCGGCAGGACCAACGGTTCGACGCCGTCATCGATCTGGACGGCTACCCCCACGGCCCGACCTCCCCCTCCCTCCGCCGGCCGACGCTCGCGCTCACCCAGGCCATCACCCCCGGAACCGACCCGGACTACATACCCCGCCTCACCGAGGCCCTCAGGCTCGGCACCGCGACGAGCTACCGGCTCACCGTCCCCGGCGCCGCACACCTCACCTTCATGGACGGCCCCTTGTACCTGCCGCCCGTGCCCTCGATCGTCGGCTCCCTCGGCCGCACCGAGAGCCCGCACGTCGTCGCCGCGACCACTCTCGCCTTCCTGGACACCACCCTGCGGGACAAACCCGGTGACCTGGCCGGCGTCCTGTCGACCTACGGCGACCTCAGCGTCTACCCGTCGGGCAAGGGCAACAGCCGCTGACACGGCCCAACGTGTGGTCGCTCGTGTTGTCGGAGGGTCGCCATGAGTACGGCGACCCTCCGACGGAACGACGGAACGACGGAACGACGGAACGGCCGGCACGATCGGGCGGTCAGCTCTCGGTCAGCTCTCGGTCAGCTCTCGGTCAGCTCTCGATCAGCCGCTGGAAGAGCACCGTGTCGAAGACGTCCTCCATCCGGACGGCGGTCCCGGCCCGCAGGGTCCAGGAGTGGATGAAGGGAAGGGTCACGGTCGTGCCGCGGACCGAGGTCACCTGGCGGACGCCGAAGACCACGATCCGGTCGTCGGCGGCCACGAACTCCTGCGGCTCCAGGCGCATCCCGCCGAGGACGGTCGGTACGCGCGACAGGAACTCCCTGACACCCGCGTGACCGTGCTTGGTGCCCCCCAGGCCGTAGTCGGCCATGCCGTCGGGGTGTACCCATTCCACCTGCGGATCCAGGGTGTCGAGAAGCCCGGCCACATCGCGTTCGTGGAAGGCGCGGTAGGCGCGCCGGACCAAGGCCAGATTGTTGTCGATGCCTGTCGTCATGACGTCTGCGTCCCTTCTCGGCGGCTCATGTGCTGCGGATACAGGGCCCGCAGGGTGCGTTCGATGCCGTCCCGCCAGTCGACCCGGCACGGGCCGGTCAGCCGGCGGCGCAGCGAGGGGTCGAACCGGTACGTCTCCCGGGTGACCTCCGTCGGTACGAGCACGGCCTCCACGCCCGTCAGCGCCTCGATGTGGCGGAGGCAGTCGCTCATGCCGACCGACTGGTCACCGCCCCAATTGACCAGCGTCGCCGGGACGGACGCGGCCCGCCACAGCGGCGGGACCTGGGCGACGAGGTCGTCGGTGTGCAGGAGCGAGCACCAGTTCTGGCCCTCCAACGGCACGGCGATCGGTTTCCCGGCCAGCATCTGCTCGAAGTACAGCATCGGGACGCCACCGTAACTACCGGGCCCGTAAGCGATGTTGAGACGCGCGATGGTGGTGGGCAGACCCAGTACACGGGCGAAGGCGCGCACCGCCCCCTCGGTCGCCAGCTTGCCCATCGGGTAGGCCGGCAGCCACGCGGCGCTGCCGTCGACCGGGTCGTCCTCGGTGTACGCGTGGTCCAGGGTCCGGCGTGCGTACAGGGCGCCCGTCGAGACGAACAGGAACGCCTCGGCGCCGCGGGCGTGGGCCATCAGGCGGCCGGTGGCCACCGCGTTGATCTCGGCGGTGGCGTTGAAGTTCCCGTCCTCGCCCCGGTGCACCGCGGAGTGCAGTACATGGGTGAAGTCTTCGGGTATGCCCTTCAGCGCGTGCTCCGAAGGATCGGTCATGTCCCAGTGTCGTGTGGTGACGCCCCGGTCGTTGAGCTCGCGCTCCACGCCCGGCGTGCCGAAGCGGCCGATGCACCAGACCTCGTTGTGCTCTGCCAGTGACTCGGCGACCGGCCGGGCGACCTGCCCGGTGCCGCCGGTGATCAGGATCTTCTTGCCTCGCATGATGTCGTCCCCCGTCATCTCGGTCCTACCGCCGGGCCCTGCCGGCGTCGGCCTCGGCCATCGCGCGGTCCAGTTCCCGTCGCAGAATCGCCTGGAAGGCCGCCACGTGGCGGGGGCCCATCAGGGTGTAGTGCTCGCCCGGCACCTCCAGGTACCGGTTGGGTTCGGTGGTGTGCTCGTCCCAGCGGCGCAGCTCGTTGTCGAGCCAGGCCTCCCGGGTGCCGTGCAGCGGCGTAGCGTGGAAGACGCTCATCGACCGCACCGCGCCGCTCGGTTCGTAGCCGCGGCCCAGATCGGTCAGTGTGTTGGCCAGGTCGGCCCACGCGCCGAACGACGCCGTGTCCAAGTCGAGTTCGGCGAGCCGCTCCCGGGGGGCGATCTCGATGAGGTGGGCCACCTGGGCCTCCCGCGACAGGTGCCGCAGGGCGTCCGGCAGCTCGGTCGCCTGCTTCTTGTCCAGCAGGTCCAGGAAGAACGCCAGGTTCGCCGCGGTGTCCACGAAGTCCAGTTCGTTCATGCGGTACTTGATGTGCGGCGGCAGGTTGAAGCTGCCGACGAAGTCGACGCGCTCGCCCTGTGCTTCGAGGATCTTGGCGATCTCGAAGGCGACGGCGGCGCCGTACGAGTAGCCGGCCACGGCGTACGGGCCGTGCGGCTGCGTGGCCCGGATGGCGTCCACGTAGCAGTCGACCATCTGCTCGAAGGAGACGAAGGGCTTCTCACCCTCGTTGAATCCGCGGGCGCGCAGGGCGTGGAAGGGTCGGTCACCCGTGAAGTACCGGGCGAGGTTCACGAAGACGAGGACCTCGCCGACCCCGGGGTGGACGCAGAACAGGGGGGTCTTGGCGCCGCTGGTCTGCATGGGGACCAGCGGGTCGTACGGGCGGGAGTCGGACCCGGCCTCCGCGGCCAGCCGGGCGGCCAGGGCGCGGACCGTCGGCGCGGTCAGCACGGTGATGACCTCCAGACCCGTGACGCCGAGCCGCTGCATCACCTTGGCGCGCAGCCGCAGGATGTCGAGCGAGGTGCCGCCGAGGTCGAAGAAGCTCGCGGTGGCGCTGATGGTGGCCGGGTCGGCGTCGAACATCTCGCCGTAGATCTCGGCGAGGATCTGCTCGGTGGCGCCCTCGGGTGGGGTGTGGCCGCCGAGCATGCGCAGGGTCAGGTCGGCTGCGGCCCGTCGCGGGGCCTCGTACGCGCCCGCCTCCAGCCGGGTGCGCATCAGGGCCCGCTGGATCTTGCCGAGGCTGGTCTTGGGGAAGTCCTCGCGGGGCAGCGGCAGGACCAGGGACGGGCGGAAGCCCCAGTGCATGACCACGGTGCTGCGGATGGCGGTGAGCACCCGGTGCAGGGCGGCCTCGTCCCCGTCGGGAAGGTCGGGGTGGAAGGCGATCACGAGCTGCTCGGTGTCGCTGCCGGTCGGGCGGGTGGGGAAGGCCGCGACGTAGGAGCGGGCGACACCGTCGAGCTGTTCGAGGGCGGCCTCGATGTCGTGGCTGAAGTGGTTGACGCCGTTGACGATGACGCTGTCCTTGCTCCGGCCGGCCAGCGTCAGGCGCCCGTCGTCGATGCGGCCCAGGTCGCCGCTGCGGAACCAGCCGTCGGCGGTGAAGGCGTCCGCGGTGGCCCGCGGGTCGTTGTGGTAGCCGGGGGTGATCATGGGGCCGGTGAACTGGACCTCGCCCACCGTGCCCTCGGGCAGCGTCCGGTCCGACCCGTCCACGACGCGCATGCGCAACCCCGCGACGGCGGTGCCCAGGTTCGCGAACTCCGCGCCGCGGTCGGCCTCGGGGAAGGCCTTGCGGGAGTAGACGCTGCCGGCGCAGGTCTCGGTCATCCCGAACGCCGGCCACAGGGCGTCCCCGGCGAGGCCGTACGGGGCGAAGTGGTCGAGGAACGTTTCCCCGGTGGCGACGACCACGGCTTCGCCGCCGCTGACGATGTGCCGCAGCCGGCTGAGGTCGAGCGGCTCGCCGGAGGCGACGAACCGGTCGGCGGCCGTGTTGATCAGCCCCAGCAGGAAGTTGGGGGTGAAGGTCATCGTCACGTCGTGCCGGGAGACCAGCCGCAGGAACTCCAGCGGGTCGGCGAGCACCGCGCCGGCGGGTGCGTGCACCTGCGTGCTGCCGGCGTACAGGGGCAGCAGGTGGCATTCCAGGAGCGCGGCCACGTGGTCGAAGGAGACCCAGTTCAGCGTGGTGTCGGCGGGGCCGAGCCGGTGGTGTCCGTTCTTGGCGGCCATGGAGGCGAGCAGGTTGCCGTGGGTGAGCATCACGGCCTTGGAGCCGCCGGTCGAACCCGAGGTCAGCATCAGGATCGCGGTGTCCTCGGGCGCCGCGCCGTGCAGTTCGCCGGCCTCCGCTCCGTACAGGTCCTCCAGGGCGACCACCGACAGGCCGGGGGGCCGCGGGAGGGAGTCGGCGAGGGAGCCCGTGGTGACGGTCAGCGGGGCGCCCAACAGGTGGCCCACGTGGTCGAGCCGGGCGGCCCAGCGTTCCGGGTCGGTGCTCGGCGCGGCCATCGGGCAGGGAACGAAGCCGCCGAGGACGGTGGCCCAGAAGGCGGGCAGGAACTCCTGGGGGCGCTCCAGGACCAGCACCACGCGGTCCCCGGGGCGCAGCCCCCGGGAGCGCAGCCCGGTCAGGATCCGGCGGGCTTCGGCGAGGAGTTCGGGGTGGGTCCGGTCCTGGAAGCCGGCGTCGGTCGAGCCCTGGCAGTGGCGCAGCCCCGACTCCGGGTGCCGGCGGGCGGCGTACAGCAGCAGGTCGGTGAGATTGTCCGGTGGGTTCACGGTCGTCTGTCTCCTGGCCTCGGGGGCGCGCCGGGGTCAGACCTCCGTGCGCGGCGAACAGGGGTGAAGGACGGCACTCGCGTGCGGTGAAGGTGCGCGTGGGACGGGGTGACGGGGGCGGGACGGTACGCCGGGTTCAGAGCCGGCGTACCGACGGCGGGCGTTCGGCGCCGCGGGGCAGGGCGAGCGCGGCGGTCCATCCGGCCGGAGCCAGGACGTCCGCCACCCGCCACGTGGTGGGGGAGCCGAGCGCGGACAGGGTGATGTGAGCGGGGCCGGGAGCCCAGGATCGGGTCTCCAATGCGGTCAGGTCCGTGGTGATGCCGATTCCGACGGCCTTGAGCACGGCTTCCTTGCGGGTCCAACAGCGGAGGAAGGCCGTGGCGCGGGAAGGCCCTTCGGGCATGGCGCGTACGGCCCGGCGTTCGGCCGGGGTCAGCACGGGGGCGTCGAGCTGTTCGACGTCGAGCTCACGGATCCGCTCGACGTCGATGCCCACCTGGAAGGGGGAGAGCGCCAGCACGCCCAGACCGCTCGTGTGCGCGACGCTGATCGACCAGGGTGTCGCCGGATGACGCAGGGCGGGCGGGCCGTGTTCCGCACTGCCACAGCCGGGGCACGGGTTTCGCCCTATGGATATATCGGTGGCCGGTACGTGAAATACCCCGGAAAGGGCCTTTCGCACGGCCGCGCGGCAGGTGATGAACTCCACCTGCGCCTGAGTGGATTTCATTTGTTGAACTCGGTTCAACTCTGCACTGTCCAGAAGCCCGCGGTCGCGCTCGCGGTACCGCCCCGTCGGAATCCGCCACCACCACACCAGGGCGTCGGTGGTTTCGAACAGTGGCGCGGAGTCGTGCTGCTCGATCCCGGTGTGGGTTGTGGTCACAGGCCTCACCGTAGGCTCGAAGGTCACTTGAAGTGGCCTTGTGCGAACCAGAGTTGACCACTAGTGGACAGGTTGGGAGCGGAGAGTGAGGGGAACGATGCGTTCGGTGACGCAAACGGAAGGGGTGGATTTCGTTCCGGGGGGCAGGTGCAGCTTGCTGCCGAAATGGCTGGAAAAAATTCCTCGGAGTGGCGAAATTAAACAAAGTTTGGCATATGCCTGTATTGCCTTGCGCGCGCCGGGATCTTGTTGACTTGCTCTGAGTGGGGGAACTACTGTCCGATCGCACGCGATCCGCTTGGGAGACGCAAGAGAATTTCTCGATCAATAGTTGAAACGGATAGGTTGGGCGAGCAGATCATGGTCGTCAAGGGGGACGAAGTGACCGGAGCCGCGATCGATTCGCCAGGTACGGAGGGAGCGGGTGATACGACACCCGTGGATCACGCCGCGCAAGTGGAACAGACCTTGCTGCAGGCACGGGCGCTGATCGAATCCACCGTCTCCCTCCACCGCAGGCGCCCGGACCCGGGACCCGCGGCGGCGCACACCGACGTCGCCGTGCTCGGCGAGGCCGTGGCCGACCTCGTGCTCGGGGCCCGGCACTCGGTCTGCCTCGCGATCACCGGGAAGGACGCCTTCGGCCGCATCGCGCGCGAGTCACTGGCCATGCTGGACTCCGGTCCCGTCGTACGGCTCCTGTGCGCCCCCGAGGTCGCGGACGGGTCGCTGTGCCAGTTGACCCGGACGCCCGGGGCCCGGTTCGAGGTCCGGGTCTCCGAGGCCGAGTTACGCGACATCGTCGTCGTCGACGGCGCGGCCGCGCTGGTCCGCGCGACCGCCGGGAACGCCAAGGGCCAGGCAACGCAGGTCAATGACCCCGCCGCGGTGCGAGCCCTTGAACTCCTCTTCGCCGGCGCCTGGTCCCGGGGCCGCAAGCTCGACGACCACCTGGCGCTCAGCCCCCGGCTGCGCAGCGAACTCACCCGCAGGATCCTGGAGCGGCTGCGGGACGGCTACACGGACGACGCCGCCGCACGCGACCTGAACGTGTCGCTGCGCACCTACCGGCGCCACGTCGCCGAGATCATGCGTGAACTCGGCGCCAACTCCCGCTTCCAGGCGGGTGTGCGGGCGGTGGAACTGGGACTTCTCTCGGAATAGCCCGACCGAGCAACGGGGAACACCGGTCCGTCCCCCACGGCGGACCGCGCAGCAAGATGAGACACCAACGGGGTGGTGGGTACGACGTGGCCAAAGGGCCTGAGGACGAACTGGAACATGCCCTCCTGGAAGTACGGGCCCTGATCGAGTCGACGGTGGCCATCCACCGCGACCGCAGCACCAGGGCGCAGCAGATCGCCACCGTCGACGGTGGTTACGGACCGGTGCTGCACGCCGCGGCGACCCTCATCCGGGGGGCCGTGCAGACCATCGACATCGTGCACGCCCGGCTGCCGGGAGCCGAGGAGATGTCGGGACGCAGCGAGCGGGCCGAACGGAAACTGATCTACACGGCGGCCGAGGGGGTCTCGGTCCGGCTGCTGACCAGCCTGTCCATGGTCGACGAGGACTTCGTACGCGAACAACTGGGCCTGGAGCGCCCGGTGGCGATCCGGGTGGCCCGGGTCCCCCCGCTCCAGGCGCTGCTGGTGGACGGCAGCGCCGCCCTCGTGGTGGCCGAGTCGGCGGCCGGCGTACGAGCCTCCACGATCCGGGCTCCCGAGGTCCTGCACACCCTCGGGACGCTCTTCGAGAGCGTCTGGCGCAACGCCGTGCCCGCCGGCGAGCGCATCGTCTTCGGCGACCGCGACCGGGCCGCGCTCGCCCGGCAGATCCTCGGCGCACTGCGCGCGGGCGTCACCGACGAGGTGGCCGCCCGCGAACTCACCGTCTCGGTGCGCACCTACCGGCGCCACGTCGCGGAGGTCATGGCGCTCCTCGGCGCCCAGTCCCGCTTCCAGGCCGGCGTCAGGGCGGCGGAGCTGGGGCTCCTGCCACCGGCGGGGGCGCCGACGAGCGGCGGCGGAACCCGGTTCTGATCCCAGACTGGCAGCTTCCTGAAACGTGTGTTGCCGCGCGTTCGGCGCCGAAGTTGTATGACGCCAGGAAAGGAATTCACGCTCCTCGATGAGCGGGTGAAGTCCTTCCCGGTGGTATGGAGAACCCCCGACTCCATGCCTCCGGCGCGTGGGGATCCGAGGCCCGCGGGTTGATCCCGACCACGGGTCCCCACGCTCCCGGTGAATACGGCGCGGAAGGCGGATCCATGGATCGGATACCGATTGGTCTGGTGTTCCCGGGTCAGGGAACACAGAAGTCGAAAATGGGTGAGCCCTGGCGGGAAACGCCGTCCTGGGAACTCACCGGAGAAATCTCCGAGGTCACCGGAGAAGACCTCGCCGAGTTGCTGCTGCGCACCCCGGACGAGCAACTGCGGCGTACGGACCTGGCGCAACTCGCCGTGTTCACGGTGGCCCTCGTCGCCCACGCCGAAGCGGTTCGCCGCGACGCGTTCGGCGGACGGGTGGTCGCCTGCGCCGGCCACAGCCTCGGCGAGTACGCGGCGCTGACCGCAGCCGGTGCCCTTCCCCTGCGCGCGGCGGCCGCCCTGGTCGCGGCCCGCGGCCGGGCCATGCGCGGGGCCGCCGAGGAGCGGCCGGGCACCATGGGCGTCCTCGTCGCCGCCCCCGTCGACGAGGTCACCGCCCTCACCGACCGGGTCCGCGCGGGCGGCGCCGACGTATGGGTCGCCAATGTCAACGCCCCCGGCCAGACCGTCGTCTCCGGTTCCGCCGAGGGCATCGACCGCATCGAGGCCGAGGCTCCCTCGATCGGCGCCAAGATGATCCGGCTCCAGGTCGGCGGGGCCTTCCACAGCCCGTACATGGACCCCGCCGCCGACCGCCTGCGGATCGCCCTGAAGAACACCGCCTTCGCCGCCGCGCACCTGCCGGTGGTGGCCAACGCCGACGCCGACGTCCACACGGGCGCCGACGACTGGCCCGAGCTCGCGACCCGTCAGCTCACCTCACCGGTGCTGTGGGAGCCGAGCGTACGCACCCTCGTCGGCCCGCTCGGCTGCCGCCGGCTGGTCGAGCTCGGCCCCGGGCGCACCCTGGCGGGACTGATCCGCCGGATCGCCCCGGACACCGAAGTGGTGTCCCTGGACGGTCCGGCGGCCATGGACTGACCGACCACCCCACGCACAAGGAGACCACCCAAAATGCGACTTGGCACCCAGAGCATCTGGCTGCGCAGATACGCCACCGGGGCGACGCCCCGGCTGCGACTGCTCTGCCTGCCGCACGCCGGCGGTTCGGCCGGCTTCTTCCACAGCTGGGGGCACGCCTTCGGTGACGACGTCGAAGTGCTCGCCGTGCGCTATCCGGGCCGCCAGGAACGCATCGCCGAGGCACCCTGGACCGTTCTGGAGGAACTCGCCGACGCGATCGCCGCCGAACTGCCGCCCTACCTGGACGTCCCGCTGGCCCTCTTCGGTCACAGCATGGGCGCCACCCTCGGCTACGAGATCGCGCTGCGCCTGGAGCAGCGTCACGCGGTGGTCCCCGAGCTGCTGATGGTCTCCTGCCGCAAGGCCCCGCACCTGCTCACCCCGCGCACCGCCGCCTTCGCCGGCGACGACGAGCTCCTCGACGAGGTCCGCCGGCTGGGCGGCACCGACTCCGCGCTGTTCGACGACGAGGGCCTGCGCGACCTGGTGCTCCCCGCCATCCGCGCCGACTTCGAAGCGGTCGCCCGCTACACCGCGCGCCCCGGCGTCCCGCTCGGCTGCCCGGTGGTCGGGTACGTCGGCGACAGCGACCCGGAGATCACCGCCGCCGAGGTCCGAGCCTGGTCGGTCGTCGCGCCGAAGGGCTTCGACCTGAAGGAACTGCCCGGCGGCCACTTCTACCTCGTCGAGCAGCGCGACGCGCTCATCGCCGACATCCGCGCACGGCTGGCCCCGAGACGGTGAGCACCGAGGTGCGACCACGGCCGATGAGCGGAGTCGGAGTGCTCGACAAGGCCTCCGTCCTGCTCGACATCGTGGAGAGCCGCCCGGCCACGCTCGTCCAACTGGTCGCCCACAGCGGGCTCTCCCGGCCGACCACGTACCGGATCGCGGTCGCCCTGGAGCGGCTCGGCCTGCTCACGCGCGACCCGCAGGGCCGCTTCGTGCTCGGGCCCCGGCTCGGGCTGCTCGCCGTCGAGGCGCGCGGCGACCGGCTGGCCCAGGTCTGCGGCCCGGTCCTCGCCGAGCTGTCCGAGCGGACCGGTCTGGACGCCCGGCTCTACCGCCGGCGCGGGCGGCTGCAGATGTGCGTCGCGAGCTCCGTCGACCGCGGCGACGCCCCCGAGGCGGGCGCGGTCGGAACGGCCCGCCCGGCCACCGCCGGCCCCGCCGCCCAGGTGCTGCTGGCCTGGGAGGAGCCCGAGGAACTGTACGAGGGCCTCGTCCGTGCCCGGTTCACCGCGGCGCACCTGGCCCTGGTGCGCCACCGGGGCTGGGCCTACGGCCCCGACCCCGTGGCGCCCGGCACCGTCTCGTACGCGGTCCCCGTGCGCGGCGCCGGCGGCGGTACGACCGCCGCCCTCGTGCTCTCCGGCCCCGCCGCCCGGATGCCGCGGGTGCCGGGCCGCGCCCTGACCGGTTCCGGCACCGACGCGGCCGTGGCCCTGGGTGACGCCTTGCTGCGAACCCGGGGCGATCTGATTCCGGCCGGAGCCACCGGATCCTGAATTCACCGGCGGCCGTGGCAGCTTGTTGCAGCCGTCGTTGTGGGAAAAGAACGAGCCATCGCACCATTCATTTGCGAGTAACCGGGCCGCGTACGTTGTGGCGGCGAATCCGAGAAGGGTATGAACGTGACGACTGCTACGCGCGACGAGCGTCTGGAAACCATCAAGGTAATTGTCTGCGACATTCTCGAAATCGAGGAGGACGAGGTCAGCGAGGTCAGCCTTTTCAAGGAGGACCACAATGCCGACTCGCTCCGCGCCATCGAGATCCTCGCGGCCCTTGAGAAGGAGTTCCGCGTCGTCATCAACCAGAGCGAGCTGCCTCGCATGGTGAACCTCAAGGGCGTCTACGAGGTCGTGTCCGAGCCGGCCAACTGGTAGTCGATTCCGCTCCGGCGGATTGGGAGGTTGCCATGACGGCGGCAGAACGTGGCACCGGCCGGATCCGGCCGGAGCGGCACCGGGTGGTCCTCACCGGGTTGGGAGTGGTCTCGAGCATCGGACTCGGCGCGAAGGAGTTCCTCCAGGGACTTCGTGAAGGCCGCAGCGGTGCCCGGCCCATCTCCGTGTTCGACACGGAGGGCTTCGCCCACGCGAACGGGTGCGAGATCACGGATTTCGACCCGCGGGAATGGATCAGCACGCTGGACGTGGAACAGCTCGGCAGGGCCGCGCAGTTCTCGGCGGCGGCCGCCCGGATGGCCCTGGAGGACTCGGGACTCGATCTGACGCTGTTGCGCACCCGGCGTGGGCTGATCTCGATCGGCACCACCGACGGCGAGAGCTACGACCTCGACCAACTGGTCGCGGGGGAACTCGCCGAGGGTGTGGGCTCCTTCGACCCCACGGCCGCCCGGCGCGTGCCGGCCGGGCGGCTGTCGGTCGCCATCGCCCAGGAACTGGGCCTGACCGACGTGGAGGCGCTCACCATCCCGACGGCCTGCTCGGCGGGCAACTACGCCATCGGGTACGGCTTCGACGCCGTCAGCTCGGGCGAGGCGGAGTTCGCCTTCTGCGGCGGTGCGGACGCGATGTGTCGCAAGACCTTCACGGGCTTCTACCGGCTGGGCACCATCGCCCCGGACCGCTGCCAGCCCTTCGACATCGACCGCAAGGGCATCCTCACCGGCGAGGGCGCGGGCGTCCTGGTCCTGGAGCGGCTGGACTCCGCCCTGGAGCGCGGTGCCACCATCTACGCCGAGGTCCTCGGCTACGGGCTCAACTGCGACGCCCACCACCAGGTCGCACCCGACCGGGACAGCGTCGCCGAACTGATGCGGCTCGCCCTGGACAACGCGGGTGTCGAACCGCACGAGGTGGACCTCATCTCGGCGCACGGCACGGGCACCAAGGCCAACGACATCACCGAGGCGGGCGCCATCCGCCAGGTCTTCGGAGACGCGCCTCCCCGCACCGTCTCCATGAAGTCGATGCTCGGCCACAGCATGGGCGCCGCCAGCGCCCTCGGGGCGATCGGCTGCGCCCTCGCCATCCAGAACCGCTTCATTCCCCCCACCATCAACCATGTCACCACCGACCCCGAGTGCGATGTCGACTGCGTGCCGAACCAGGCCGTCGAGGCCGACCTGAGGATCGTTCAGAACAACGGTCTCGCCTTCGGAGGCAACAACGCGGCGGTCCTGCTCGGCCGGTACGACGCGATCAAGGAGGCGTCATGATGAGCCGTCCCATCATCGGGATGGGCGTCGTCGCCGCCACCGGCTCCGGTGTCGGCGAACTCTTCGAGAACCTGTGCCGGGGCGTCAGCGGACGCGCCGAACTGCGCGGCTTCGACCGCACACGGTTCCGGGCGCGGCACGCCTACGAGGTCGACGACCGACCAGCCGTCGGCGAGGACGTCCCCGCCCGCGCCGGCCGCCTCCTGCACGAGGCGATCGCCCAGGCCGCGGCCGACGCCGGCCTCGGCCAGGACCTCGGCGGGATCCCCATCCTCGTCGGCACCGGACTTCGCGAACTGCGCTCGTTCGAACTGTGGTGGCGTGACGGCTCCCCGTTCGCCGACTCCGGGCTGCACTTCGGGACCGGCCTGCGCGAGCGCTTCAACGCCGACGTCACGCACACCTTCTCCAACGCCTGCTCGGCCTCGCTGTACGCGCTCGCCCTGGGCTGCGACCTCCTGAGCCAGGAGGGCGAGGACGCGCCCGACACCGTCATCGTCGCCGGCGTCGACGTGCTGACGGAGTCGATGTACGGGCTGCTGGAGCGCGTCCACCCGACGCCCCCCGACCGGGTACGCCCCTTCGACCGCAACCGCACGGGCGTGCTGATGGGCGACGGCGCGGCCGCGATCGTGCTGCGCCGCGACGACGCCGGTGCGCCGCAGGTCCACGGCCGGCTGCGCGGCGTCGCCGTCAACTGCGACGCCTACCACGTCACCGCCCCCTCTCCCGAGGGCATAGCCGAGGCCATGCGCGCCGCCCACCGGCTGGCCGGCGTCAAGCCGTCCGACGTCGATCTGGTCATGCTGCACGGCACCGGGACCCTGCTCAACGACGAGGCGGAGGCGACCGCGCTGGCCGACGTGCTCGGCGAGGACGCCGAAGGGCCGCTGATGACGGCCGTGAAGTCCATGACCGGACACACCTCCGGGGCGTCCGGCCTGATCAACCTGATCGTGGGCCTCCAAGCGCTCAACGAGGGGCGGGTGCCCCCGACCGTGGGCCTCGACGAACCGGTCGAGGAGGCCGCGCCGTTCCGCTTCGTCACCCGGCAGGCGGTCACCGACCAGCCGCTGAAGGTGGCACAGCTCAACGCCTTCGGATTCGGCGGCATCAACGCCGTGGCCATAGTGGAGGGCCCCCGATGACCACCCAGAGCACCGACACCGTCGTCGTGGTCACCGGAGCGGCCGTACTGCTGCCCGGCACCGACAGCGCACGGGCCCTGGCCGACGGACCGCCGCCGGGCGGCGCGCCCGTCGACCCCGCCGCGCACGTGGGGAAGAAGGGCCTGCGCTACAAGGACCGGGCCACCCAGCTCGGCTACGCGCTGAGCGCCGCCGCACTGCGCGACGCCGGCCTGCTCGGCGAGGAGAAGGACGGGCTCACGGTGCCCGCCGCGAGCGTCGGCGTGGTCGCCAGCTCCAACTTCGGCAACCTGGACACCGTCGCCCGGGCGCTGGACACCATCCGGGAGGAGACCGTCACGGCCACCAGCCCGATGGACCTGCCCAACGCCTCCAGCAACGTCATCGCCTCCTCGGCGGCCATCCGCTACGGGCTCCGCGGCCCCAACCTGATGGTCTGCAACGGTGAGACCTCGGGCCTGGACGCCGTCCACTGGGCGGCCACCATGATCACGGCCGGCCGGACCGAGCGGGTCCTGGTGCTCGGCGTCGAACCCGACAACGAGGTGGTGCGCCGGCTGCTCGGCGGCGGCCGGGCGGTCGACGGCGGCGCGGCCCTGGTGGTCGAGTCGCGGGCCGCGGCCGCCGAGCGCTCCGCGACGGTACGGGCCGTGCTCGGCCCCTACCGCCGGGGCGCGGGCGAGCAGAGCGCCCGCGGGCGCCGCTGGGCGCTGCCCGAGCACTTCGGGACGGCTTCCGGCGCGTCCGGGCTGCTCCAGGTGGCCGCCGCCGTCGGCTGGTTCGACGCCGGCGAGCGCGGACCCGTACAGGCCGTGACGGGCACCGCCACCGACGACGGCCGCGCCGATCTGCTGCTGTTCGCGCCCGAAGCGGCGTGAGCGGCCGTGAGGAGACCCTCGTGAACACCCACATCGACCTGCGTCCGGTCGCCGTCGAACAGCGCACCGAAGGCACCGGTCCGCGCGTCCTGCTGCTGCACGGTCTCGCCGCCACCGACACCGTCTGGGAGCGCGCGCTCCCCGAGCTGCCGCAGGACTACCAACTGTGGACCGCGCGGCTGCCGTGGCGCACCGAGACCATCGCCGAGTGGAGCGAGCAGCCCAACCTGCGGGGCGGGCTCGCCAAGGCGCTGGAGGCGGTGCCCGGCGGGGCCGAGGTGGTGGTCGCCCACTCCATGGCGGCCAACGTGCTCCTCGACCTGCTCGACCAGAAGATGCGGGGCGGTGTCGACGCCCTGCGCCAGTTCGGCATCCGGGCCCTGGTCCTGGTCTCGCCCTTCTACCGGGGCCGTGCCGACCAGTTCGACTGGGACACCATCAGCTACTACCTCAACGACTTCCACCTGATCATGGAGGAAGGGATCCGCGCCCACTCCGGCGGACGCGTCCCGGACGACGTCCGGCAGGCGATGGGGGAGCGGGTCCGCGACCGGGTCGGCCCCTACGGCTGGCTCCGCTTCTTCGACCTGTACCTGCGCACGCCCACCCTGGAGACCGGCCGGATCACGGTCCCCACCCTGGTGCTCGGCGGCGAGCACGACTTCGCCGCCCGCCCGAAGGAGGGCGTGGCGCTCGCCGAGGCCCTCCCCGACGGGCTGTCGCACATCCTGCCCGGCAGCGGGCACTTCCCGATGCTCGACGCGGCCGGCGCCTTCGCCACCGCGGTGAGCGGCTTCGTCAACTCGACCCTGGGCCCGGCACCGCAGCGCGGGACGGCCCCTCCCAACGCCCTGGAGCTCCAGCGATGACCCTCGTTACGGACACGGCCGTCAAGGCGCTGTTGAACACCCCCACCACCACCCGGGTACGCCCCCGCTACGAGGGGTCCAACATCTGCACGTGGATCGGCTTCAAGCACGTCAACTACCTCGTCGAGGAAGCCGTCCTGGACCACTTCCGCCAGTCCGGGCTGCCCGCCCGCGGACTGTACGAGGAGTACGGCCTCGGCCTCGACCTGGTCTCCATCGACAGCCGCATCCTGCACGCCTTCCACATGGACGACATCGCCGACGCCGAGGTCGTGCCGTGGACCGCGGACGACGACGAGACGCTCGGCTTCAAGATCACCATCCGGTTCGAGCGCGACGGCGAGATCCACAAGGCGGTCACCTCCAAGGTCCGCGTCTCGCTGCGCGTCGACACCTACCTGGAGGCGGCCGGCGAGGTCCCCGCGCAGCTCGACCGCTTCGCCGTCGCCACGCTCGGCGACGACCTGGAGCGCGAGCCGGGAACCGCCGCCCCCGCCGAGGAGGACATCCTCGCCTCGCTGACCGACGGGCGGAACGCGTACGCCTGGAAGTGGAACATCCCGTACCCGTACTGCCACTTCACCGAGCGCATCCAGATGTCCGGCTACCTGCGCCTGATGGAGGAGGGCAAGGACCGTTTCGTCGCCGACCGCGGCATCTCCATCAAGACCCTGCTCGACGACCGCCGCTGGATCCCGGTGGTGCCCCGTTCGGACATCCGCATCCTCGACGAGGCGCTGATGGAGGAGGACCTCTACACGGTCTACACCGTCGAGGAGGTCTTCAAGGACTTCACCTACACCTCGCGCATGGACTTCTACGTGCTGCGCGACGGCAAGCTGGTCAAGACCGCCACCGGCCGCATCGTGCACGGCTACGCCGTCATCCTCAACCGCCGCGACTGGAGCCTGGTCAACTTCGACCAGCACGTCGTCGACGCCATCAGCGGAGCGCCGCAGGCGTGAGCGACACGTGGGAGAGCGGTACCCCGCGGCTGCTGCTCATCGAGAGCCAGGGGCGCGTCGCGCAGGACGCCGGCTTCCGGCGCGACGCGGTCACCCAGGTCCTCACCGGGCAGTCGGCGCTTCTCTTCCTGGTCCAGGAGGGCGTCGTCCTCGCCGTCCCCGGCAGCGACAACGACCTGGACCGGTTCCAGAAGGAGGGCGGGGTGCTGGCCGCGGACAGCTTCTCGCTGGCCCAGCACGGCCTGGACGCGGGGGCCCTGCGCCCCGAACTGCGCGTGGTCGGCATGGACGTGGTGGCGGGCTGGATCCTCGATCCGGCCGTCCGGGTGGTGTGGCACTAAGTGGCAAGGCAGATTCCGCACACGGACGTGCTCATCACCCTCATGGGTGCCCCCCACGCGTCGGACCAGGTCACCAGCGCACTGCGACTGACCCAGGCCCTTCTGGAACGCGGCGCCACCGTACAGGTGTGGACCTGCGGGTACGCGACCCTGCTCACGCAGCGCGCACTCGGCCGCGACAAGCCGCGCAACCTCGCCGACTGGAACCGGGAGCACCCCTCCACGGCCACCCTCGCCGAGGAACTCCTCACCGCGTACGAGGGCCGGCTGTACTGGTACGGCTGCCGCTTCTGCAGCGACGACCGGGGGGCGGTGGACCACCTTCCCCAAGTGGTGCTCCGCCCGCCCGCGGGATACGCGGCCAACGTCGCGGCAGCCGACAAGACCCTGCTCCTGGGGGTGATCTGATGGACGACCGGGTGCTGGCCATCGTGGAACGCGGCTACCGGGGCGCGCTGGAGAAGCAGTTCTTCGACGAGCTCTACCTGGCCACCGAGCTCCACCGGCAACTCGGCGGCCTCGACGTCCTGCTGCGCGGCTCGGCCGTGACCTACGCACTGGACGCCGGCCCGGTGCCGAGCCTGCGCATCGGCGCTCGCACGGTGGACACCCTCAGCGATCCCCGCAAGGGGCTGCGCACCCTGCTCGACGCCGGCGTGCGGATCCGGGTGGAGGAGCCCGACATCGAGGCCCTCGGCTCGACCCGCCCGCTCATCGAGGGAATCGCGCTCACCCGCCGGGGCGAGACGGCCGAGCGATGGGCCCACTACCGGATGGTCTTCTTCCTCTGACCCCGGACCCGGCGCCCGATACGCCGCGTCCGCACGACGCACCCGCAACGGAAAGGAAACAGGTGACGGTCATGACCACTGCCACCACGAGCACCGGACGCCCGGTGATCACCGCCTGGTCGGCCGTGTCCCCGTACGGCATCGGCAGAGCCGCGTTCGCCGAGGGACTGCGGGAACGACGCGGTACCGTCACCGAACTCGGCCCCGAACACGGCAGCACACCCGACGGCGTCGGTTGCGTCGTGCCCGCCTTCGGCATCCGGGACGTGCTCGGCAAGAAGGGCACCCGCTCGATGGACCGGGTCACCGGCCTCGCCGTCACCGCCGTCGGATCCCTGCTGGACGACGCCGACCGCAACCGCGCCGTCGGCACCGGCGAGGGCGCGGCGTTCGCCCTCGGCACCACCACGGGCAGCGCCCAGTCCATGATGGACTTCACCCGCGACTCCCTCACCGGTGAGCAGCCCTTCTTCGTCGACCCGGCGCGGTTCCCCAACACCGTCATGAACTGCGCTGCCGGCCAGAGCGCCATCTGGTACCAGCTCAAGGGCCCCAACGCCACCATCGCGGGCGGCCGCACCGCCGGCCTGCACGCCCTCAACTACTCCCGCAGGCTCCTGGGGGCGGGCCGCGCCCGCACCGTGCTGTGCGGCGCCGCCGAGGAGTTCTCGCAGGCCCGCGCCTGGCTGGAGCACCACAGCGCCGACCCGGGCACCGAGGCCGCACCGGTGCTCGGCGAGGGCTGCGCCATGCTGCTCGTCGAACCACACACGCCCGACGACCCCGACCAGCCCGTGCTCGCCGAACTCCTCGCGGTGGAACTCGGCGTCGTCCTCGACGGCGACACCCGCCCCGCCCTCGTCTCCTGCCTGCGCTCGGCACTGCGCCGGGCCGGCGTCGAACCCGGCCGGGTGGCCGTCGTCGCCCGGTCCGGAGCACCCGGCCGCGAGGGCCGAGGCGAAGCCGACGCGGTGCGGGAGGTGTTCGGGGAGCCCGCCCCCGTCGACCTGACGCCGAGCGCACTCATCGGTGACACCGGCGCCGCCGCGGCCGCCTTCCAGACCGCCGCCCTGCTGTCGTACGCCGAGGACCGGCCCGCCGACGCCGCCGGCCGGATCGGCGTGATCACCTCCGTGGACCGCACCGGCACCGTCGGCTGCGCCCTGCTCGGCCTGCGCTGAGCCCCGCCCCTCCCGAAAGGAACCGAACAGTGCTGGAGAAGGAAGAACTGCGCGCGATCGTGGCGCAGGTGCTCGACGTCGACCTCGCCGAGGTGACCGACCACGCGCGCTTCGTCGACGACCTGGAGGTCGACTCGCTGATGGCGCTGGAGATCGTCGTCGTGCTGGAGAAGAAGTACTCCGTCAAGCTGCCGGAGTCCGACCTCAAGCAGATCGCCACCCTACAGAGCGCCTACGACGTCCTGCTGGGCCGGCTCGACGCCGCGCAGGCCGCCTGATGCCCGCCGCGAGCCCACTTCGCGGCACGGTCGAGGTGCTGCCCGCCGAGGGCGAGTCGAACGCCGCGGCCGCCCACTTCACGGTGGCCGGCACCGAGACCGTGCTGCCCGGCCACTACCCGGGCTTCCCGATCTTCCCCGGAGTCTGCCTGGTGGAGTGCGCCCGCCAGGGCGCCCAGGCCACGCTGCCGCCCGGCGCCAAGGGCGCCGAGTTGACCGCCGTGGAGTCCACCCGGTTCACCGGGCCGGTCTTCCCCGGCGACCGGGTGGACATCGCCCTGGACTGGAAGCGGACCCCGACCGGCGACTGGCAGTGCCGGGCGAAGCTCACCACCGGGCGCGGCCCCGCCGCCGGCGTCCGGCTGCGCTACGGCCTGCCCGCGACCGGACGGGCAGCGGCATGATCGGCCAGCGTGACATCAGGGCCCGGCTGCCGCACCGCTTCCCGATGCTCCTGGTCGACCGGGTCGTCGACATCGCCCCCGGCGAGCGGCTGACCGCCCTCAAGGCGATCACCTGCAACGAGCCCTGGTACGAGCGGTTCGGCGCGGACACCCCGGACGAGGACTTCGCGTACCCGCCGACCCTCCTCGTGGAGTCCTGGTGCCAGTCCGCCGGAGTCCTCGCCACCTGGGACGACCCCAACCCGGACGTCCTCACCGGCCAGGTGATGCTGTTCGGCGCCATGACCGGCGTCGAGTTCCACCGACCGGTGCTGCCCGGAGAGGTCCTGGAACACCGCGTGCGCCTCGACCGCAAGGTCGACGACACCCTGCTGTTCGAGGGCGAGACCCGCTCGGCCGGCGAGACGGTGATGACCGTGGGCCGCATCGTCATGGCCTTCCGCCCCGCCGAGGCCCTGCGCCCGGCAAGCGCCTGAGGAGAGAGCATGTCGGACAGCACGAGCAGGGTGGCTCTCGTCAGCGGCGGCTCGCGCGGCATCGGCCGCGCCACGGTCCGCGCGCTGGCCCGCGACGGATTCGACGTCGCGTTCTGCTACCGCTCGGACGACGACGCCGCACGCGACCTGGAGAAGAGCGGCCAGGAGTTCGGCGTACGCGTGGTCGGCACCCGTGCCGACGTCGCCGACGGCGCCGCCGTACGGGGCTGGATCGAGGCCACCGAGGACCGGCTCGGCCCGATCGACGCGGCCGTCACCGCGGCCGGCATCACCCGGGACAACCCGCTCGTCCTCATGGACGACGAACAGTGGCGCCAGGTCATCGACACCAACCTCGACGGCGTCTACCACGTCTGCCGCGCCGTGGTCTTCGGCATGATGAAGCGCCGCCGCGGTGCCATCGTCAACATCTCCTCGGTCGCCGGGGTCTACGGCCACCGCACCCAGACCAACTACTCCGCCTCCAAGGCGGGGATCATCGGATTCTCCCGCGCCCTGGCCAAGGAGACCGGCCGCGCCGGCATCCGCGTCAACGCGGTCGCGCCGGGGTTCATCGAGACCGACATGGTCGCCGAGATGAACGACAAGGCCCGGAAGGAGGCGCTCGCCTCCATTCCGCTGGGCCGCATGGGCACCGCGCACGAGGTCGCCGACATGGTCGCCTACCTCGTCTCGGACCGGGCCGCCTACGTCACCGGCGCCGTCCTGCAGATCGACGGCGGCATCACCATCTGAACCCCCGCACGACCCGAACCGCCCCGAGCACCCCTACGAAACCATTGGAGGCCGGTGATGGCACGCCGCGGACCACGCTGGTACTTCTCCTTCCGCAGCCCCTACTCCTGGATGGCGTACCGGGACCTGGTGGACCGGCACCCCGACGTGGCCGGTCGGATCGATTGGCTGCCGTTCTGGGAGCCGGACGAACCGGCCCTGGACGAACTGGAACGCAGCAACATCACGCTGCCGTACGTCCCGATGTCCAAGGAGAAGCACCTCTACATCCTCCAGGACGTCCGCCGCCTCGCCCGGGCCCGGGGCCTGGACATGGTGTGGCCCGTGGATCCCGCCCCGCACTGGGAGGTCTCGCACCTGGCCTACCTCGCGGCCGACCGGCTCGGCGCCGGACCCGAGTTCATCGCCGAGACCTACCGGGCCCGCTGGGAACTCGGCGAGGACATCTCCGACCCGGACACCATGCGCCGGATCGGACGCACCCTCGGCCTGGACCCGGAGGTCCTCGCCCGGGCCCACGAGGATCCGACGATCCGCGCATCGGGGCTCGACGCGCTGAACTCCCTGCACCGCGACGGGGTCTTCGGCGTTCCCTTCTTCATCAGCGGATTCGACAAGTTCTGGGGCGTCGACCGGCTGTCCGACTTCGTCGAGCAGCTGAACGCGCGCGCCGCCTGACCCTCCCACGCACTCACACCGAAGGAAGAACCGGCCATGGCCACGAACCCGTTCGAGAACGACGACGCCCGTTACCTGGTCCTCGTGAACGAGGAGAACCAGCACTCGCTCTGGCCCGCCTTCGCCGAGGTCCCCGCCGGCTGGACCGTCGCGCACGGCGAGGACGGCCGCCAGGCCTGCCTCGACCACATCAACGAGAACTGGACCGACATGCGCCCGAAGTCGCTGGCCGACGCCATGGACGCCGCCTGACGTCCCCCGCCGGGCGGTCGGGCAACGGGCGTTGGCAGCAATCTGCAGCGCCCGTTGCCCATGTCCGGAGCCGATGAAAGCGTGGCTCTCACGCAGCTTCCCAGAAAGCGATGCCGCTCATGACCCACTCCTTGGTGTGCCTCCCGTTCGCGGGAGGCGGCGCCGGTTTCTACCGCGCCTGGAAAGACCTCCCCGCCGACGCACCGCGCATAGTGCCGCTCCAACTGCCCGGCCGCGAGGAACTCTTCCTCGACGAGCCCTTCCACGACGCCGTCGACGCGGCCGAGGCCCTCGCCCCGCGCGTCGCCGACCTGGCCGGGGACGGGCCCGTCGCGCTCTTCGGCCACAGCCTGGGCGCGGTGCTCGCCTACGAGGTCGCCCGCCGCCTGGAGCAGGACGCGGCCGTGAACCTCACCCACCTGTTCGTCAGCGGCTCCCCGGGCCCCTGGACCGGCCGCACCCGGCGGGCGACGGGCCTGGACGACGACGGCTTCCTCGCCCGGGTGCGGGAGTTCGCCGGATACGAACACGACGCGCTGGCCGACCCCGACATGCGGGAGCTGCTGCTGCCGATCCTGCGGGCGGACGTCGAGATGCACGAGAACTACAAGCCGGTCTCCGACGAGCCGCTGCACACCCCCGTCACCTCGCTGCGCGCCACGGACGACCACCTGGTGACCCGTGAACAGGCCGAGGAGTGGCGGCGGGCCACCACCGCCGCCTTCCGGCTCGTGGAACCGCGAGGCGGCCACATGTACCTCACCGAGTCGCCGTTGCCGCTGCTCGACGCGGTCGCCGCGGACCTGCGGTCATGACCGCGGGCGCTGCCCGGCTCGGGCGCAAGACGGCCGTGGTGACCGGCGCGGCCCGCGGCCTCGGCCGTTCCTGCGCCGTTCGCTTCGCCGCGGAGGGCGCGGACCTCGTGCTGGTGGACGTCGGCAGGGACGTGGCCGGAGTGCCGTACCCGCTGGGCTCCGAGCGGCAGCTGGAACACACCGCGAGGCTCTGCCGGGCGCACGGCGTCGCCGTGCACACGGCCGTCGCCGACGTCCGCGACGCGCGCGCCGTCGCCGCCGTCGCCGAACAGACGTGGGAGCGCTTCGGCACCGTGGACGTCCTGCTGAACAACGCGGGCATCGCGGCGCCGTCGGGCAAGGCCGTCCACGAGATCGCCGAGGACGAGTGGGAACTCATGGTCGGCATCGACCTCACCGGCGCCTGGCGCATGATGAAGGCCCTCGTCCCCGCCATGGTCGAACAGCGCTCGGGCAGCGTCATCAACGTCGCCTCCACTGCGGGCCTCGTCGGCTACCGACACTTCGCGGGCTACGTCGCCGCGAAGCACGGCCTGATCGGCCTGACCAAGGCGGCCGCCCTCGACTACGCGCCGTTCCGGGTTCGGGTCAACGCCCTGTGCCCCGGATCGGTGCGCGACGACCCGCTCCACGAGGGCCGGATGCTCGCCGAGATCGCCCGCTCGCTCGACGTCGACGTGGACGAACACGAGGAGATCTTCGTCCAGTCCCAGCCGATGAACGCCCTCATCGAACCGCAGGACATCGCCGGCGCGGCCCTCTGGCTCGCCGGGGACGACACCCGGCAGGTCACCGGGACCACTCTCACCGTCGACGGCGGCTTCAGCGCCCGCTGACCCCCCGCTCCCTCTCGTACGACAGGAGTCCGACCATGCCGAGAAGTCAGGCCGCGTCCTGCCACAGCCTGGTGGTCCGACTGCCGGGCCCGGTCGATGCCGCGGAGCTGGAGCGCCGCCTGCGCGCCGGAGCCGCGCAGGCCTGGCCCGAACTGGCGGCCCTGCGCCTGTGGGAGGAGCCGCTGCCGTTCGACGCCGCGCACCCCGCCGCCGCGAGCCGGGCCCGGCAGGAGGCCGAGCGCCCGCTGCACGCCACCGGACTGCCGCTGCGCGCCGTACTGCTGCGCCACCGCGACGGCACCGCCGACCTGGTGCTCGTGGCGCGGCACGGCGTCACCCTCGACGGGACCTCCCTGGTCTTCGGGCGTGCCGACGCCGCCGCGGGACTTCCGGCCGGTGACCGGCCCACCCTCGAATGGGGCCTGGGCGACCCGGCCGCGGCGGGCCGCACCGCCGAGGTGCCCGTCCCGCTGCCGCAGCACCTGCCCGGCGACCCCGCCCTGCTCGCCGCCGCGACCGCACTGGTACTGGCCCGGTACGGCGCGGGGGAGCCCCTCGACGAATCGCAGGACGCGGCGGCGCTGCGGGCCCGCTGGGAGATCGACCACGGGGGCCCGTCGACCCTCGCCGGCATCGGCGTCCTGGTCGAGGACGGCCGACCAGGGCAGTGGCGCCTGCCGTACCTGGCCCCCGCCTTGCCCGGGTTGCTGCACTTCGTGCGCCACCCGGACGGCACCGTCACCGGGACCCTGCGCCACGACCGCGGTGACCTCGCGCCCGCGGTCGCCGAGCGGTTCGCCGCCCATGTCGCCCGCGTCGCGGACCAGTTGGCGCAGGCCCCGGACCGGCCGCTGGAGACGATCGAGCTGCTCGCCCCCGAGGAGACCGAGAGGGTACTGAGACTCGGCGTCACCCCCGCCGTCGGCAGCGCCGAGGCCGCCGGACGCACCCTGGACGGGCTCTTCGCCGACGTCGTGCGCCGACGCCCCGAGGCCATCGCCCTGACCGCCGGGGACACCATCCTCAGCTACGCCGAGCTCGACGCCCGCGCCGAACACACCGCCGCCGGGCTGCGCGCCCTGGGAGTCGCCCCCGGCGCCATGGTCGGTGTCGCCCTCGAACGCGACGCCGACCTGGTGGTGACCCTCCTCGGCGTCCTCAAGGCCGGCTGTGCGTACGTGCCCATGGACCTGCGCAATCCCGTGGAACGACTGCGCTACACCGTTCAGAACGCGGGCGCCGCCGTGGTCGTCGGCAGCGGCGACGCCTTCCCCGACGTCGAGGGCGTCCGCGTGATCACCCCCGACGCGCTGCGCTCCCTGGGCGCCGGGGAGCCCCCGGCCGCCCCCCGGCCCGAGGACGGCTCCGCGCCCGCGTACGTCATCTACACCTCGGGCTCCACCGGGCGCCCCAAGGGCGTCGTGGTCCCGCACCGCAACGTCGCCGCCCTGATCGAGGCGACCCGCGAGGACTTCGGGCTCGACGCCGACGACGTGTGGACCCTCTTCCACTCCAGCGCCTTCGACTTCTCCGTCTGGGAGATGTGGGGCTGCCTGCTCACCGGCGGGCGACTGGTCGTCGTCGACTACTGGACGACCCGCGACACCGAGCTGTTCCACACCCTGCTCGTCCGCGAGCGCGTCACCGTGCTCAACCAGACCCCTTCGGCCTTCGCGCAGGTCGTCGAGACCGACCGGCGCACGCCCGCCGAACTCGCCGTGCGCCTGGTGGTCTTCGGCGGCGAACCGCTCGACGTACGGATGCTCGCCCCCTGGTTCGCCCGGCACTCCCACACCGACTGCCGGCTGGTGAACATGTTCGGCATCACCGAGACCACCGTGCACGTCACCGCCCACACCGTGACCCCGGCGGACGTGCTCGCCGCCGGCCGCGAGGTGGGTCCCGCGCTGCCCGGCTGGACCCTCTCGGTCCGCGACCCGCGCGGCCGACTGCTGCCGATCGGCGCGCCGGGCGAGATCTGCGTGGGCGGCGCCGGAGTCGCCGACCGCTACCTGGGCCTGCCGGAGCTGACCGCCGAGCGGTTCCTCACCGACCCGTACGGCGGCGGTCGCGTCTACCGCAGCGGCGACCGGGGCCGACTGCGCCCCGACGGCAGCCTCGACCACCTCGGCCGGCTCGACAGTCAGGTCAAGGTCCGCGGCCACCGCATCGAACTGGACGAGATCCGCAACGTGCTGCTCAGCCACCCCGACGTGGTCGGCGCGGCCACGGTGCTGGGCCACGACACCCCCGGCGACGCGGCGACCGCCCGCATCGACGCGTACGTGGCCCTGCGCGGCCCCGCCGCCACGGCGGACGTCCTGGCGCACGCGCGGGGGATGCTGCCCGCCTACATGGTCCCCTCGACGCTGACCGAGGTGCACGCGATCCCCCTCACCATCAACGGCAAGGTCGACACGGCGGCCCTCCCGGCCCCGTCCGCCGCACCCGCCGGGCAGCGCGCCGGCGATGTCCCCGCCGGCGACGCGTACGACGCGTTGACCGCGCAGATCCTGAAACTGTGGGGCCATGCCCTGAATGTGGACGTCACGCCGAACGACAATTTCTTCGAACTGGGCGGGAACTCCCTGTTGGTCATCAGGGTGCTTCGCGAGATGCGCGAACAGGGCCTGCCGAAGGTCACCACCCAGGACTTCTACCGCAACTCGACGGCAGGCCGTTTCATCGAGGTCGTACGGGACGCTCAGGCCTGACGCCGGGCATTCCCGGGGCGTACGTCGACGCGACGCTTGATGGCGGAAAGCAAAGCGATCCTGATCATTCCGCTGGGAATGCGAATCACCTTCCAGTATCGTCCGAACCTGCGCCGGGTCTCCTCGTCGGTGGCCCATATCCGGGTCTCCGTGGAGAGAACTCCGCGGGCCAGGTGCAGAGTGAAGACCACCTTGGTGCAGCCGGGCTCGGCGTAGTCGCGGAACACCTCGGCCATCGGCCGGTCCGGGCTCACCGGGCCGGCCTGTGAACCGATGCCTCCGTACACCAACTCGCTGTCGGACAGCTCCAGTACGGTGTCGCCGCCCATCGCGAAGTCATCGAGCACCCGGCCGTCGGGCCGCAGTTTGTTCCGGGTGAACGCGAGGAGGATCCGGGCCACCGGGGCCTCGCGCCAGGTCATCTCGCGGGCGGCCCGCAACACCTCCTCGCGCGGCGCGCCCACCTTCACCCAATGCCGTTCCCGGAAATGCCAGTCCGGCATGTAGCGGTCGATGACGAGACCCTGCGGATTCTTCATATCGGTCATGCTCCGACGCTAGCACGCGGTCGATCTCCCGCCCGGCCGTGGCAGCTTTCTGCAACCGGCGTTGTCCTGGCCGAAAGCACCCTGTTAGAAATGCTCCGTTGCCTTGATTTCCGCCAATTTACATTGAGGGTGAGTGGCTGTGTCCGATTCTCGGGGTCCCCTGCTGCCGCTGACCGCCGCCCAGTCGGGTGTCTGGTACGCGCAACAGCTGAATCCACAGAACACCATCTTCAACACCGGCGAATTCCTGGAAATCAACGGACCGGTGGACGCGGAACTCTTCGAGGCGGCACTGCGGCGCGTCGTCACGGAAGCCGAGACCCTGCGCCTGCGCTTCCTCGACGCCGAGGGCGGCCCCGCCGCCCGGCTCGTGCCCGCCGAGGACCTCGACTGGTCCCTGCACGTCGTGGACGTCAGCGCCGCCCCGAACCCGCGGGCCGCCGCCCGGGCCTGGATGGCCGAGGACTTCGCCACCCCCCTGGACACCGAGCACGACCAGCTCTTCCTCTTCGCCCTCTTCAAAGTCGCCGAAGACCGCCACCTGTGGCTGCACCGCTACCACCACCTGCTGGTCGACGGCTTCACCGTCAACCTGGTCGCCCGGCGCACCGCCGCCGTGTACTCCGCGCTGGTCGCCGGCGAACCCGTCCCGGACAGCCCCTTCGCCCCGCTGAACCTGCTGCTCGAAGAGAAGGCCGCGTACCTGGACTCGGAGCGCTTCGGCGCCGACCGCGGCTACTGGATCAACCGGCTCAAGGAAGCCCCCGAGCCCGTCAGCCTCTCCGGCGAACAACCGGGCCTGGCAGGCTCACTGGCCCGGCGCACCGCCTACCTCGGCCAGAGCGAGACCGACCGACTGCGCGCCCTGGCCTCCGACGCCGCCGTCACCTGGCCGCCCGTGCTCATCGCCGCCGTCGCCCTGTGGCTCCAGCGGCTCACCGGCGCCCCCGAGATCGTGCTCGGCCTGCCCGTCTCCACCCGCCTCGGCAAGAACGCCCGCAGCGTCCCCGGCATGGTCTCCAACGTGCTGCCGCTGCGCGTCGCCATCAGCCCGGACAACACCGTCGAAGAACTGCTGAACCAGGTCTCCGGCGAGATGCGCGCCGCCATGAAGCACCAGCGCTACCAGTTCGAGGACCTGCGCCGCGACCTCGGGATGCTCGCCGACGAACGCCGCCTGGTCGGCCCGCACGTCAACATCATGATGTTCGACTACGACCTGCGCTTCGGCGGTCACACCGCGCACCCCCACAACCTGTCCATCGGCCCCGCCGACGACATCTCCTTCATCGTCTACGACCGCGGCACCGCCTCCGGCCTCCAGATCGACTTCGACGCCAACCCCGACCTGTACGGCGACGAGGACCTGCGCGCCTACCAGCTGACCTTCCTCGACTTCCTGCACCGGCTCGGCAACACCGCCCTCGACGAGAGCGTCGGCTCCCTCGCCCTCGACACCTCGACCCTGCCGTCGCGCGCGCTCGCCGCCGCCACGCCCGCGACCGCGCCGAAGACCGCGCCCCCCGCCCCCGCCTCCCGGGCGCCGCGCACCGACGCGGAGGAGGCCCTGTGCCGGCTCTTCACCGAGGTCCTCGGCCAACAGGTCGTCTCCGTCGACGACAACTTCTTCCTCCTCGGCGGCAGTTCCCTCCAGGTGACCCGACTCGTCGCCCGGATCCGCACGGAGCTCCGGGCCGAGCTGACCCTGCGCACGGTCTTCGAGAACGCGACGGTCGCCACCCTCGCCCACGCCCTGGGCCTCGCCACCGAGGTCGCCCGGCCCGCGCTCACCGCGCTCCCGCGGCCCGAACCGCTACCCCTCTCGGCGGCCCAGAACCGACTGTGGTTCCTCAACCAGATGGAGGACGGCAGCGGTCAGGCCGCCTACAACGACGGGCTGGCCGTCGAGCTCACCGGCCGGCTCGACACCGAGGCCCTGCGCGCCGCGCTGGCCGACGTCGTGGCCCGCCACGAGAGCCTGCGAACCGTCTTCCCGGTCCGTGACGGCGCCCCCTGCCAACGCGTCCTGGACGCCGTCGACGCCCGCCCCGAACTCCTCGTCACCGAGGTCGCGGACGAGGCCGCACTGGAGGCGGAGCCGGCGCTCGCCGCCGCCCGCGGCTTCGACCTGGGCACCGAGATCCCGGTCCGCGCCCACCTCTTCACCCTCACCCCCGAGCGCCACACCCTGCTGCTGGTGGTCCACCACATCGCCGGCGACGGCTGGTCCGTGGCCCCCTTCACCCGCGACCTCAGCCAGGCGTACGCCGCACGACTGCGCGGCAGCGCGCCCCCGTACACGCCGCTGCCCGTCCAGTACGCCGACTACACCCTCTGGCAGCGGGACCTGCTCGGCGACGAGAACGATCCGAACGGCGTGCTCTCCCGGCAGATCGCGCACTGGAGGGACACCCTCGGCGGCCTGCCCGAAGAGCTCGCCCTGCCCACCGACCGGCCCCGCCCTGCCGTCGCCGGTCACCAGGGAGGACGGGCCGGCTTCACGCTCGCCCCCGAGGTCCACGAACGGCTGCTCACCCTCGCCCAGGACAGCGGGACCAGCGTCTTCATGGTGGCGCAGGCCGCTCTCGCCGCCCTGCTGCACCGCCTCGGCGCCGGGGACGACATCCCCGTCGGCACCGTCATCGCCGGCCGCACCGACGAGGCACTCGGGGACCTGGTCGGCTTCTTCGTCAACACCCTGGTGCTGCGCACCGACCTCTCCGGCAACCCGACGTTCCGCCAACTCCTGGATCGCGTACGCGAGTACGACCTCACCGCCTACGCCAACCAGGACGTGCCCTTCGAGCGGCTCGTGGAGATCCTGAACCCGGTGCGCTCGCTCGCCCGCCACCCACTGGTCCAGGTCACCCTCGCCCTGGAGGACAACGCCGAACCGGTCCTCGACCTCCCCGGCCTGACCGCGACGGTGCGCCGGCTGGAGACCGACACCGCCAAGTTCGACCTGTCCTTCCGGCTCGGCGAGCGCCACACCGACGACGGCCGGCCCGCGGGTGTCGACGGCACCATCGAGTTCGCCCGCGACCTCTTCGACGACGAGACCGCCGCCGGGCTCGGCGAGCGCTTCCGGCGGCTGATCGAGGCCGTCACCGCCGACCCCGCCCTCCCCGTCGCAGCCGTCGACCTCCTCGGCGCCGCCGAGCGGACCCGCGTCCTGGAGGACTGGAACGACACCGGCGTGCCGCTGCCGTACGCGACCACGCCCGAACTCTTCGCCGCCCAGGTCGCCCGCACCCCCGACACGGTCGCCCTCGTCCACGAGGACACCACCCTCACCTACCGCGAACTCGACGAGCGCGCCGGACGACTGGCCCGACTGCTCACCGAACAGGGCGCCGCGCGCGGCCGCTCCGTCGCCGTGGCCCTGGGCCGAGGCGTCGACACGGTCGTCAGCCTGCTCGCCACGATGAAGGCCGGCGCGACCTACGTCCCGGTCGACCCGGCGTACCCGGCCGAGCGCATCGCGTACATCCTCGACGACGCCCGGCCCGCCCTCGTCGTCACCACCACCGCCCTCCAGGACGCCCTGCCCGCGGCCGACATCCCGCTGCTGCTGCCGGAGCGGACCCCGCTGCCCGCCGAAACCCTCCCGGACGTCCCGCTCACCCCGCAGGACGCGGCGTACATCATCTACACCTCCGGATCCACCGGCCGCCCCAAGGGCGTCGTCGTCAGCCACCACGGCGTCGCCGCCATGGCCGCCGCCCACCGGGAGAGGTTCGGCGGCGGCCCCGGCCACCGGGTGCTGCAGTTCTCCTCGCCCAGCTTCGACGCCTCCATATGGGAGATGCTCACCACCCTGACGACGGGCTCGGCCCTGGTCCTCGCGCCCACCGAGCGGCTGGCCGCGGGCGAGCCGTTGGCGACGCTCCTCGCCGAACAGCGGGTCACGCACGCCACCCTGCCGCCCGTCGTGCTCGCCGCGATGGGGGAGGCCCGGATTCCCGAGGGCATGACCCTGGTCACCGCCGGCGAGGCCTGCTCCGCCGAACTCGTCGCCCGCTGGTCACCCGGCCGCACCATGGTCAACGCCTACGGCCCCACCGAGTCGACCGTCTGCGCCACCATGAGCGGCCCCCTCGCCCCGCACACCGGCGCCCCCACCATCGGCCGCCCCATCACCAACACGCGCGTCTACGTCCTGGACCGCGACCTCAACCCCGTACCGCCCGGCGTTCCCGGCGAGCTCTACCTCACCGGCTCCGGCCTTGCCCGCGGCTACCTGGGCCGGCCCGGCCTGACCGCCGAACGCTTCACCGCCGACCCCCACGGGGGGCCCGGCGCCCGCATGTACCGCACCGGCGACCTCGCCCGCTGGACCGCCGACGGCGAACTCGACTACCTCGGCCGCGCCGACGACCAGGTCAAGATCCGCGGCTTCCGCATCGAACCCGGCGAGATCGAGGCCGCCCTCACCGGCCACCCCACCGTCGCCCAGGCCGCCGTACTCGTCCGCGAGGACCACCCCGGCGACAAGCGGCTCATCGCCTACGTCGTCCCCGCCGACACCCGGACCGGCGCCGACCCGGCAGCACTGCGCGTCCACGTCGCCGCCGCCCTGCCCGCGTACATGGTGCCCGCCGCCGTCCTCGTCCTGGACGCCCTGCCCGTCACCACCAACGGCAAGCTCGACAAGCGGGCCCTGCCCGCCCCCGACTTCACCGGCCCGGGCGAAGGCCGCGCCCCCCGCACCGACCGGGAAGACCTCCTCGCCACCCTGTTCGCCGAAGTCCTCGACCTGGAGCGGGTCTCCATCGACGACAGCTTCTTCGACCTCGGCGGCCACTCCCTCCTCGCCACCCGTCTCATCAGCCGCATCCGCACCGAGGCCGGCGCCGAACTCACCGTCCGCTCCCTCTTCGAGAACCCCACCGTCGCCACCCTGGCCGCCGCCCTCGACGGCGCCGCCGACGCCCGCGCAGCGGTCCGGCCACAGGTCCGACCGGCGGAGATCCCCCTCTCCCACACCCAACGCCGGCTCTGGTTCCTCAACCACTTCGACGGCCCCAGCGGCACCTACAACCTCGGCCTCTCCCTGCGCCTGCGCGGCCCGGTCGACGACAACGCGCTGGAAGCCGCGCTGGCCGACGTCACCACCCGCCACGAGGCCCTGCGCACCGTCTTCCCCGACACCGACGGCCGCCCGCGCCAGCTGATCCTCGACCCGGCCGACCCGGCCTCCCGGCCGCTGCTCCACCGCTCCACGATCGCCGCCGACGCCCTGGACGACACCCTCGCGCAGGCCGCGGGCGAGGGCTTCGACGTGACCCGCGAGACACCGGTCCGCGCCCACCTGTTCAGCCTCGGCGAGGACGACCACGCCCTCCTCGTCGTCCTCCACCACATCGCGGGCGACGGCTGGTCCCTGGCCCCGCTCGCACGGGACCTGTCCACCGCCTACGCGGCCCGACTGGGCGGCGCCGCACCGCGGTTCACGCCGCTTCCGGTGCAGTACGCGGACCACACCCTGTGGCAGCGCGAGGTCCTCGGCGACGAGGACGACCCGGCGAGCGAGCTGTCCCGACAGGTCGAGCACTGGCGGAGCGCCCTCGCGGGCCTCCCCGAGGAGCTGGCGCTTCCCACGGACCGACCACGCCCGGCCCGACTGAGCTACCGCGGCGACACCATCGGCTTCACCGTCCCGTCCGCGACCCGCGCCCGCCTCGACGACCTCGCCCGCGCCGCCGGCACCAGCCTCTTCATGGTCGTCCAGGCAGCCCTGGCCACGCTGTTGCACCGGCTCGGCGCGGGCACGGACATTCCCCTCGGCTCCCCCATCGCGGGGCGTACGGACGAGGCCCTGGACGACCTGGTGGGGTTCTTCGTGAACACGCTGGTGTTGCGGACCGACGTGTCGGGGGATCCGACGTTCCGGGAGCTGGTGGAACGGGTGCGGGAAGCGGACCTGGCGGCGTACGCCCACCAGGACGTGCCCTTCGAGCGGCTGGTGGAGGTGCTGAACCCCGAACGGTCCATGGCCCGCCACCCCCTCTTCCAGGTCTCCTTCCAACTCCAGAACCTGCCCTCCGACCGCCTCACCCTGCCCGGCGTCGAGGTGAGCGACCGGCCGGTCCGTCTCGACACCGCCAAGTTCGATCTCTCCTTCACCCTGGCCGAGGCCGAGACCGGCCTCGAAGGCAGCCTCGAATACGCCGTCGACCTCTTCGATCGGGCGACCGCGCACGCCCTCTGCGCCCGGCTGGTGGCCGTGCTGGAAGCCGTCGCGGACGACCCGGACCTGCGGGTGGGCGCGGTCGAGGTCCTCTCCGACCGCGAGCGCGCGCAAGCGCTGGGGGAGTGGGCCGGCATCGGGCGCGAGCTGGACCCGGTCACCTTCCACGGTCTGTTCGAGGCCTCGACGGACCGCACCCCGGACGCGCCCGCCCTGGTCAGCGGTGCGCTCGTGCTCTCGTACGCCGAGGTGGAGGCGCGGGCGAACCGGCTGGCGCACTGGCTCACGGGCCGGGGTGTCGGTCCCGAGGGCGTGGTGGCACTGGTGCTGCCGCGCTCCGTGGACATCGTCATCGCCCAGTTGGCCGTGCTGAAGGCCGGCGCGGCCTACCTCCCGGTCGACCCGCAGTACCCGGCGGATCGCATCGCCTACATGCTCGATGACGCCCGCCCGGTGCTGGTGCTGCGCGAACTTCCACAAACCGCCGAAGAGCCGGTGACCCGCCCGACGGTGGACCTCTCGTTCACCCACCCCGCCTACGTCATCTACACGTCGGGCTCGACGGGCCGCCCGAAGGGCGTCGTCGTCGGCCACGAGGGCCTGGCGAGCTTCGCCGCCGCCGAGATCGAGCGCTTCGACGTCGACGCCGACAGCCGGGTCCTCCAATTCGCCTCGCCGAGCTTCGACGCCTCGGTCCTGGAGCTGGTCATGACCTTCGCCGCCGGCGCGACGCTGGTCGTGCCCCCGGCCGGTCCGCTCGCGGGCGAGGTCCTCGCCGAGGTCCTCGATGCCGAGCGCATCACCCACGCCCTGATCCCGCCCGCCGCCCTGGCGAGCGTCCCGGCCGCCGCGTTCCCGCACTTCCGCTCACTGATCGTCGGCGGTGACGCCACCTCCGCCGAACTGGTCGACCGCTGGGCCCCCGGCCGCCGCATGGTCAACGCCTACGGCCCCACGGAGTCCACCGTCGTCGCGACCGCCTCGACGCCCCTCACCGCCGGCTCCGGGGTGCCGTCGATCGGTACGCCGATCCCCAACACCCGTACGTACGTGCTCGACGAGCTGTTGCGTCCGGTCGCGCCGGGCGTGGCGGGTGAGCTGTACATCGCGGGCGCGGGTCTGGCGCGTGGCTATCTGGGCCGTCCGGCCCTGACCGCCGAACGTTTCGTGGCGGATCCGTACGGCTCTGCGGGCAGCCGCATGTACCGCACCGGTGACCTCGCCCGCCGGTCGCGGACCGGCGAACTGGACTACCTGGGCCGCTCCGACGACCAGGTCAAGGTGCGCGGCTTCCGCATCGAACTCGGCGAGATCGAAACCGTGCTCGGCGGACACGCCCACGTCGCCCAGAACGCCGTGATCGTCCGCGAGGACCAGCCCGGCATCAAGCGCCTCGTCGCCTACGCCGTCCCGGCCCACGGCGCGGCCCTGGACGCGGACGCGCTGCGCGCCCACATCGCCGCCGCGTTGCCGGAGTACATGGTCCCGTCCGCCTTCGTCGAGCTGGACGCCCTCCCGCTCACCGTCAACGGCAAGCTCGACCGCAAGCAGCTCCCCGCCCCGGAGTACGGCGGGGCCGGCCAGGGGCGCGGGCCCCGTACGGGCCCGGAGGAGATCCTCTGCGGCATCTACGCCGAGCTGCTCGGCCTCGACTCCGTCTCCGTCGAGGACAGTTTCTTCGAGCTGGGTGGGGACAGCATCGTGTCGATTCAGTTGGTGAGTCGGGCGCGTGGTGCGGGTTTGGTGTTGTCGGCGCGTGAGGTGTTCCAGTTTCGGACGCCGGAGGCGTTGGCGGTGGTGGCGCGGGCCGTTGACGGGGTGGTGGTGGAGGATCCGGGCGCGGGTCTTGGTGTGGTTGCGGAGACTCCGATCGTGGGTTGGCTGCGTGAGTTGGGTGGTCCGGTGGGGGGTTTCCATCAGGCGATGGTGGTGCGGACGCCGGCGGGTGCCTCGTACGAGGGGTTGGAGTCGGCTCTTCAGGTCCTGCTCGATCACCATGACGTGTTGCGTGCGCGTCTGGTGCGTGGGGGGTCGGTGTGGAACCTGGAGGTCGGCGAGCCGGGTGCCGTGCGGGCGGCGGAGGTGTTGCGTCGCGCGGAGGACGGGGTCACGGTCGCGGCCGAGTCGCGGGCGGCGCGGTCGAGGTTGGTGCCGGAGTCGGGGGTGATGGTTCAGGCGGTGTGGTTCGAGGATGCGGGCCGGTTGTTGTTGGTGGCCCATCACCTGGTGGTGGACGGTGTGTCCTGGCGTGTTCTGCTTCCGGATCTGGGGCGGGCTTATGAGGGCGCGGTTCTGGAGCCGGTGGGTACGTCGTTCCGGCGTTGGGCGGACAGTCTCACGACTCTCGACCACAGTGCAGAACTCCCTGTGTGGGAGGGGCAGTTGTCGGGTGGTGATGTTCTGATCGGGTCTGGTGCGTTGGATCCGGTGCGGGACACGGCGGGGACGGTTCGGCATCTTTCGTTGACGTTGCCGGTCGAGGTGACGGCGTCGTTGTTGACGGAGGTCGCGGCGCGGTATCGGGCGGGCGTCAATGATGTGTTGTTGACGGGTTTCGCTCTGGCGGTCGCCGGTTGGCGTTCGGATGTCTCGACGGAGGTTCTGGTCGATCTGGAGGGCCATGGGCGGGAGTCGGTGGTCGAGGGGGTGGATCTGTCTCGGACGGTGGGTTGGTTCACGAGCATGTTCCCGGTCCGGTTGGACGCGGGTTCGGGTGGGGACCTGGGTCGTGCGTTGAAGCGGGTGAAGGAGCAGTTGCACGCGTTGCCGGACAACGGCATCGGTTATGGCCTGCTGCGTTACACCGACCCCGAGACCGCGGCTGTTCTTGCCGCTTTCGCCGGTCCGCAGATCGGGTTCAACTACCTGGGTCGGTTCGATGCCACCGCGGGTGAGGGTGGTGAGTGGTCGCTGTGCTCCGACGTCGATCTCGGTGATGGTCGTGAGCCCGGCATGCGGCTGGCGCACGCGCTGGATTTGAACGCGGTGACGCTCGATCACGCGGATGGTCCGCGTCTGGTGGCTGATTGGTCGTGGCCGGCGGCTCTGTTCGGTGAGGAGGAGGTGCGGGCGCTGGCGGAGGGCTGGTTCCGGGCTCTGCGGGACCTGGCCGAGCATGCGGCGAGTGACGGGGCCGGTGGGTTGACTCCGTCCGATGTGCGTCCGCTGGTTTCCGTGACTCAGGAGCAGATCGAGGCTCTGGAGGCCGAGCACGGTCGTCTGACTGATGTGCTGCCGCTCTCGCCGCTCCAGCAGGGTCTGTTCTTCCACGCCGTCTACGACACCCAGGGCGAGGACGTCTACACCGTCCAACTCGCCCTCGACATCGAAGGTCCCCTCCGGCCCCGATCGCTGCACGCCGCCGCCGGTACCCTCCTGTCCCGCCACGGCGCCCTGCGCGCCGCGTTCCACCACGAGGGCCTCGACGCACCCGTCCAGGTCATCCCCGAGAGCGTCGACCTGCCCTGGACCGACATCGACCTCACCACGCTCCCCGAGGCCGAACGCGAGAGCGCCGTCCAGGCCTGGATGACCGAGGACCGGGCCGTGCGCTTCGATCCCGCACGGGCTCCCCTGATGCGGTTCGCCCTGCTCAAGACGGGTGCGGAGCAGCACCGACTGGTCATGACGAACCACCACATCCTGCTCGACGGCTGGTCCATGCCCGTCCTGGTCAAGGAACTCCTGACGCTCTACGGCCGCTCCGGCGACGGCTCCGCCCTGCCCCGCGTCACTCCCCACCGCGACTACCTGACGTGGATCGCCGGCCAGGACCGCGGTGTCGCCGAGGCCGCCTGGCGGCGGGTGCTCGACGGCCTCGACGAGCCCACCCTGGTCGCCCCCGCGGGCCGTGACGGCAGCCCCGCCACCCCCGACCGGGTCACCGTCGACGTCCCGGCCGCCCTCACCGCACGGCTCACCGACCTCACCCGCTCGGCCGGCGTCACCCTCAACACCCTCTTCCAGGCCGCGTGGGCGATCGTCGTGGGCCGGCTCACCGGCCGTGAGGACGTGGTCTTCGGAGGCACCGTCTCCGGCCGCCCGCCCCAGGTCCCCGGCATCGAGTCGATGGTCGGCCTGTTCATCAACACGCTCCCCGTCCGCGTCACCCTCGACCCCGCCGAAACCCTCGGCGCCCTCCTGGAACGACTCCAGGCCCAACAGGCCTCCCTCATGGACCACCAGTACCTGGGGCTGACCGACCTCCAACAGGTCACGGGCCTCGGCGAACTCTTCGACACCCTGGTCGTCTTCGAGAACTACCCGCTCGACGCCGACGTCCTGGACATCGGCGGAGGGCTCCGCATCACCGGCATCGAGGGCCACGACGCCACCCACTACCCGCTGATCCTCACCGCCGTCCCCGGCGAACGCCTGCAACTGCGCCTCGACTTCCGCACCGACCTGTTCGACGCGGCCGCCGCGAACGCGCTGATGGACTGCGTTGTCCGAGTCCTGGAGAGCGCGCCGGACCACCAGGCCGGCCCCGTCGGCCGGATCCCGCTGCTCGCCGAGGACGAGCGGCAGCGGCTGCTGGTCTCCTTCAACGACACCGAGCGCCAGGACGCGCCGTCCGACCGGGGCGTGCCCCGGCTCTTCGCCGACCTCGTCTCCTGGACCTCGGCCACCGAGGCCGTCGTCTCGGCCGACGGCACGCTCTCCTACGGTGAGCTGGACGCCCGCGCCAACCGCCTCGCCCACCGGCTGCTCGCCGCCGGCGTGCGCCCCGAGGACCGGGTGGCGGTGCTCATGGACCGCTCGCCGGACCTGGTCGCGACCCTCCTCGCCGTCCTCAAGGCCGGCGGCGCCTACGTCCCGCTCGACCCGCGCTTCCCCGAACAGCGGATGCGGCACATCCTCGCCGAGACCGGAGCCGGCGTCCTCGTCGCCGACTCGGCCGCCGCCGCCGAGGCGTTCGCCGCCGGCGTGAGCGTGATCGAGGCCGGTCCCGCCCTCGCCGACGGTCCGGCCCACGATCCGGACGTCGCCATCGAACCGGACCAGCTGGCCTACGTCATGTTCACCTCCGGCTCCACCGGTGTGCCCAAGGGGGTCGGCGTCACCCACCGCGACATCGTGGCGCTCGCCGAGGACCGCCGATTCGAGGCCGGGCACGAGCGGGTGCTGCTGCACTCGCCGACCGCCTTCGACGCCTCCACGTACGAGCTGTGGGTGCCGCTGCTCGGCGGCGGCCAGGTCGTCGTGGCGCCGGCCGGAGACCTGGACGCGGTCCGGCTGCGCGAGACCGTCGCCCGGTACGGCGTCACGGCCCTGTGGCTGACGGCCGGCCTCTTCCGCCTGATCGCCGAGGACGGGCCCGGATGCCTGGCACGGGTGAGCCAGGTGTGGACCGGCGGGGACGTCGTTCCCGCCGCCGCGGTCCGCCGCGTCCTGGAAGCCTGCCCGGGTCTGACGGTCGTCGACGGCTACGGGCCCACCGAGACCACCACGTTCGCCACCACCCACCGCCTGGACTCCGCGGCCGAGGTCGCGCACAGCGTGCCGATCGGCCGCCCCCTCGACGGCATGCGGGTCTACGTCCTCGACGCGGCGCTGCGCCCCGTTCCACAGGGTGTCCCCGGTGAGCTGTACATCGCGGGCGCCGGCCTGGCCCGCGGGTACCTGGGCCGCCCCGGACCCACCTCCGAGCGGTTCGTCGCCGACCCGTACGGGCCGGCCGCGAGCCGGATGTACCGCACCGGAGACCTGGCGCGCTGGGACGCCGACGGCCGGATCGAGTACCTCGGCCGCACCGACGACCAGGTCAAGGTGCGCGGCTTCCGCATCGAACTCGGCGAGATCGAGTCCGTGCTCGCCCGGCATCCCGACGTCGCGCAGGTCGCCGTCCTGGTCCGCGAGGACCGGCCCGGCGACCAGCGGATCGTCGCCTACGTCGTCCCCGCCCCTCCCGGCGCCCCGGCCCTCGACGCGCTTCGCGAGCACGTGGCGGGCCGGCTGCCCGCCTTCATGGCGCCCTCCGCGTACGTCACCCTGGAGACCCTGCCGCTGACCGCCAACGGAAAGGTCGACCGGCGGGCCCTGCCCGCCCCCGAGGCCACCGCGGCGGCCGCCGGCCGGGCGCCGCGGACCCCGCAGGAGGAGATCCTCGCCGGACTGTTCGCCGAGATCCTCGCACTGCCCGCGGTCGGGGCCGACGAGAGCTTCTTCGACCTCGGCGGCCACTCGCTGCTCGCCACCCGCATGGTCTCCCGCGTCCGTTCCGTCTTCGGCGTGGAGCTCGCCGTCCGCGCCCTCTTCGAGGCCCCGACCGTCGCCGCCCTCGCCGAGCGGATCTCGGTCGCCGGGGAGGCCCGCACGGCCCTGACCGTCCGGGAGCGGCCCGAGGTGATCCCGCTGTCGCCCGCCCAGCGGCGGCTGTGGTTCCTCAACCGGTTCGAGGGCGCGAGCGCCTCGTACAACCTCCCGCTCGCGCTGCGGCTCGACGGCGACCTCGACCAGGGGGCGCTGCGCGCCGCACTCCACGACGTGAGCGCCCGACACGAGAGCCTGCGAACCGTCTTCCCCGACCTCGACGGCCGACCACGCCAGTGGGTGCTGCCGGTCGCGGGGGCGGCGCCCGCGCTGCCCGTCGTCGACCTCGCCGAGGAGGAGCTGGACGGGGCGCTCGCCGAAGCCGTCGCCGAAGGCTTCGACCTCACCTCGCAGCCGCCGCTGCGAGCCCACCTGTTCCGTGTCCGCGCCACCGAGCACGTGCTGCTCGTGGTCCTCCACCACATCGCCGGCGACGGCTGGTCCCTGGCCCCCTTCGCCCGCGACCTGGGCATCGCCTACGACGCCCGGCGCGGCGGCGCGGCCCCCGCCTGGGAGCCGCTGCCCGTCCAGTACGCCGACTACACCTTGTGGCAGCGCGACGTACTCGGCGACGAGAGCGACCCGCGGAGCCCCCTGGCCCGCCAGATCAACCACTGGCGCACCGCGCTCGCCGGCCTGCCGGAGGAACTGTCCCTGCCGGCCGACCGGACCCGCCCCGCCGCCGCCACCCACCGCGGCGACAGCGTCCCGCTGCGGATGCCCGCCGAACTCCACGAGCGCATCGTCACCGTCGCCCGCGCACACGACGCCAGCGTCTTCATGATCGTGCAGGCGGCCCTCGCCGCCCTGCTCGGCCGCCTCGGCGCCGGCGAGGACATCCCCATAGGCAGCGTCATCGCGGGCCGGACCGACGAGGCACTCGACGAACTGGTCGGGTTCTTCGTCAACACGCTGGTCCTGCGCACCGACCTGTCCGGCGACCCCACCTTCGCCGAACTCATCGCACGGGTGAGGGAATCGGACCTCGCGGCCCACGCCCACCAGGACGTGCCGTTCGAGCGCCTCGTCGAGGTGCTGAACCCGGTGCGCTCGCAGGCCCGGCACCCCCTCTTCCAGGTGATGCTGGCCTTCCAGAACAACGCCGAGGCCACCTTGGCCCTCGACGGACTCACCGCCACCGCGCTGCCCGTACGGCTGGAAGCCGCCAAGTTCGACCTGCTGTTCTCGCTGGAGGAGACCTTCACCGCGGCCGGCGGGCCGGCCGGCCTGAACGGGGTCGTCGAGTACGCGGCCGACCTGTTCGACCGCGCGACCGCCGAAACGATCGGCGCCCGCCTGACCCGGCTGCTCGCCGCCGTCACCGCCGACCCCGCCCTCCCGGTCGCCGCCGTCGACGTCCTCACCGACGAGGAACGCCGCCAGGTCCTCGGGGAGTGGAACGACACGCGTCGGGACGTCGCCGACCACACCGTGCCCGAGCTGTTCCAGGCCCAGGCCGCCCGCACGCCCGACGCCCCGGCCGTCCTGCACGCCGGCAGCGAGCTGACGTACCGTGAGCTGAACGCGCGGGCCAACCGGCTCGCCCGGCTGCTGGTCACCGAGGGCGCGGGCCCCGAGCGGTTCGTCGCACTGACCCTGCCCCGCACCGCCGACACGATCGTGGCGCTGCTGGCCGTACTGAAGTCCGGCGCGGCCTACGTGCCGGTGGACCCCGGCTACCCGTCCGACCGCATCACCTCCATGCTGGACGACGCCCGGCCCGCGCTGGTCCTCACCACCCGCGAGGCCGCGGCCGTCCTGCCCGACGGCGTGCGCGTCCTGATCCTCGACGACACCGCCACTCGGGAGCGCCTCGACGCCCTCGCCGACCACGACCTCGGCGACGCCGAACGGGCCCGCCCCCTCAACACGCGCCACCCCGCGTACGTCATCTACACCTCGGGCTCGACCGGCCGCCCCAAGGGAGTGGTCGTCAGCCACCGCAACGTGGCCGATCTCGCCGCCTGGGCGGTCGCCGACATCGGCCCCGAGCGGCTCTCGAACGTACTGGCCGCGACCTCGCTCAACTTCGACGTCTCCGTCTTCGAGATGTTCGGACCGCTGCTCAGCGGCGGCCGCATCGAAGTCGTCCGCGACGTGCTCGCCCTCCTCGAAACCGAGGGACGCGACTACAGCCTGATCAGCGCCGTGCCCTCGGCCCTCGCCCACACCATCGGCCAGGCGGGCGCCCCCCGCCTCGGCGCGGACCTCGTGGTCCTCGCCGGCGAGGGCCTCCCCGCCCACACCGCGAACACCATCCGGTCCGCCGTGCCCGGCTGCACCCTCGCCAACATCTACGGCCCCACCGAGGCCACCGTGTACGCCACCGCCTGGTACGGCACACCCGGCGAGACCTCCTCCGAGCGCACCCCGCCCATCGGCCGGCCCCGCCACAACACCCGTGCCCTGGTGCTCGACTCCGGCCTGCGGCCGGTGGCGCCTGGTGTGCCGGGGGAGTTGTACCTCGCGGGTGCGGGTCTGGCCCGCGGCTACCTCGGTCGTCCCGGGTTGACGGCGGAGCGTTTCGTCGCCGATCCGTACGGGGAGCCGGGCACGCGCATGTACCGCACCGGAGACCTGGTGCGCTGGAGCGCCGACGGGCAGATCGAGTACCTGGGGCGCACCGACTTCCAGGTCAAGGTGCGCGGCTTCCGCATCGAACTCGGCGAGATCGAGGCCGTGCTCGCCCGGCATCCCGACGTCGCGCAGGTCGCCGTGCTGGTCCGCGAGGACCGGCCCGGCGACCAGCGGATCGTCGCCTACACCGTGCCCGCCGGCGACGCCTGCGACGCCGCCGCCCTGCGTGCGCACGTCGCCGCCGCCCTGCCCGAGTACATGGTCCCGGCCGCCTTCGTCACCCTGGCCGCGCTGCCCCTCAACACGAACGGCAAGCTCGACCGCAAGGCGCTGCCCGCCCCCGACTTCGCCGACCGGCCGGCCGGCCGGGCCCCCGCCAACCCGCGCGAAGAGGCCCTCGCCGCGCTCTTCGCCGAGGTCCTCGGCGTACCGCGGGTCGGCGTTGACGACAGCTTCTTCGACCTCGGCGGTCACTCGCTGCTCGCCACCCGCGTGGTCAGCCGCGTCCGCTCGCTGTTCGGCGCCGAGCTCGCCGTCCGCGCGCTCTTCGAGGCCCCGACCGTCGCCGCGCTCAGCGAGCGGCTCGGCGACGCCGTCCCCGCCCGCCAGGCCCTGGTGGCCCGGGTCCGCCCCGAGACCGTGCCGCTGTCACCCGCCCAGCGCCGCCTGTGGTTCCTCAACCGCTTCGAGGAGCGCACCGGCACCTACAACCTGCCGCTGGCCGTCCGGCTCACCGGCCACCTCGACCCGCGGGCCCTCCACGCGGCCATCGGCGACGTCGTGGCCCGGCACGAGAGCCTGCGCACCGTCTTCCCCGACACCGACGGCCGCCCGCGCCAGCAGGTCCTCGCGGCCGACAGCGCACGGCCCGTCCTGGAGACCCTGACCTTCACCCCGGACGCACTCGCCGAGGCCGCGGCCCGGGACTTCGACCTCGCGACCGAAGCCCCGCTGCGCGCCCACCTGTTCACCCTCGCGCCCGACACCCACCTCCTGCTCGTCGTCGTCCACCACATCGCGGCCGACGGCTGGTCCATGGCCCCCCTCGCCCGCGACCTCGGCGACGCCTACACCGCCCGGCTCGGCGGCGCGGCCCCCGCCTGGGAGCCGCTGCCCGTCCAGTACGCCGACTACACCCTGTGGCAGCGCGAGGTACTGGGCGACGAGCACGACCAGGGCAGCGAACTCGCCCGCCAGGTCGCCTACTGGCAGCACACCCTGGCCCGCCTCCCCGAAGAGCTGCCCCTGCCCGCCGACCGCCCGCGCCCCGCGGAGATGAGCTTCCGCGGCGACACCGTGCCGCTGGAGATCCCGGCACGCGCGCACGCACCGCTCGCCGAACTGGCGCGCGAGACCCGGGCGAGCGTCTTCATGGTGATACAGGCGGCCCTCGCCGCCGTACTCGGCCGCCTCGGCGCCGGCACCGACATCCCCATCGGCTCGCCCATCGCGGGCCGCACCGACGAGGCCCTCGACCAACTGGTCGGCTTCTTCGTCAACACCCTCGTCCTGCGCACCGACGTCTCCGGCGACCCGACCTTCCGCGAACTCGTCGAACGCGTCCGGGAAACGGACCTCGCGGCCTACGCCCACCAAGATGTCCCCTTCGAGCGGCTCGTCGAGCTGCTCAACCCCGAGCGCTCCCTCGCCCGGCACCCGCTCTTCCAGGTCATGCTCTCCCTCCAGAACAACGCCGAGGCCACCTTCGGGCTCGACGGCCTCACCGTCGCACCGCACCCGGTCACCGTCGACGGAGCCAAGTTCGACCTGTCCTTCCAACTCGCCGAGGATTTCACGACCGACGGGGTCCCCGCCGGCCTGGGCGGCCGCCTCGAATACGCGACGGACCTCTTCGACCGCGAGAGCGCCCAAGACCTCGCGGACCGCTTCGCCCGCGCCGTCACCGCGCTGGTCACCGCCCCCGACCACCCCCTGTCCACGCTCGCCGTCCTCACCGACGAGGAACGCCGCCGCGTGCTCGACGAGTGGAACGACACCGCCCGCCCCGTGCCCGCCACCACCCTGCCCGCCCTCTTCGAGCAGCAGGCCGCCCGCACCCCGCAGGCCACCGCCCTGGTCGCCGGCGACACCCGTCTCACCTACGCCGAACTGGACGCCAAGGCCAACAAACTGGCCCGGCTGCTGATCGGCCGGGGCATCGGCCCCGAGAACCACGTCGCCGTGGCCCTGCCCCGCACCGCCGACCTCGTCGTCGCCGTACTCGCCGTCACCAAGGCCGGGGCCGCCTACGTCCCCATCGACCCGACGCACCCCGCCGGCCGCATCGCCCGGCTGCTCCAGGACGTCGCCGTCGCCGCCGTCATCACCGGCGCCGGAGCCCGCGACGCGATACCCGCGGACCGGGGCGGCATCCGCGTCGACCTAGGATCCCCGGCGGTCGCCCGGACACTGAGCGACCTGCCCGACACGGCACCCGACGACACCCTGCGCACGGCCCGGCTACGCCCGAGCCACCCGGTGTACGTCATCCACACCTCCGGCTCCACCGGCCGCCCCAAGGGCGTCGTCGTCACCCACGCGGGCCTGACCAACCTGTTCCACCACCACTTCGACGAGCTGTACGCGGCCGAGATCACCGACGCGGGACGCCCGCTGCGGGCCGCCCTCACCGCCGCCGTCTCCTTCGACGCCTCGCTCGACCCGCTGCTGTGGATGGTCGCGGGGCACGAACTCCACCTGATCGACGACGAGACCCGCCGGGAACCGGCCGCACTGATCGACTACGTGCGTGCGCACGGCGTCGACTTCATGGAGCTCACCCCGTCCTACGCGGAGCAGCTCGTCGAGGAGGGCCTGGTGCGCGACGAGCGGGCCCGCCCGCGGATCCTCGCCCTCGGCGGCGAGGCCGTGAGCCCCGCCCTCTGGCAGGAACTCGCCCGAACCCCCGGCATCACCGGCTACAACCTGTACGGCCCCACCGAGGCCACCGTCGACACCCTGACCGCACGCACCACCGACACGGCCGGGCCGCTCATCGGCCGGCCCGTCGGCAACGCCCGTACGTACGTGCTCGACGAGCTGTTGCGTCCGGTCGCGCCGGGCGTGGCCGGTGAGCTGTACATCGCGGGCGCGGGTCTGGCGCGTGGCTATCTGGGCCGGCCGGCCCTGACCGCCGAACGTTTCGTGGCGGATCCGTACGGCCCCGCGGGCAGCCGCATGTACCGCACCGGCGACGTGGTCCGCTGGACCCGCGAAGGCCTGCTGGACTACCTGGGCCGCTCCGACGACCAGGTCAAGGTGCGCGGCTTCCGCATCGAACTCGGCGAGATCGAGAACGCACTGGCCCACTACGAGGGCACGAACCGGTCCGCGGTGATCGTCCGCGAGGACCAGCCGGGCATCAAGCGCCTGGTGGCGTACGTCGTGCCGCGCAGCGGCGCCCTCGACACGGCCGCGGTGCGCGCCCACCTCGCCGCCACACTCCCGGAGTACATGGTCCCGTCCGCCTTCGTCGAGCTGGACGCGCTCCCGCTCACCGTCAACGGCAAGCTCGACCGGGGCGCCCTGCCGGAGCCTCGCCTCACCGGCGGCGCCACGGGCCGGGCACCGCGCACCGAGCGCGAGGAACTGCTGTGCCGGCTGTACGGCGAGCTCCTCGGTGTGGAGCGGGTGTCGGTCGAGGACAGTTTCTTCGAGCTGGGTGGGGACAGCATCGTGTCGATTCAGTTGGTGAGTCGGGCGCGTGGTGCGGGTTTGGTGTTGTCGGCGCGTGAGGTGTTCCAGTTTCGGACGCCGGAGGCGTTGGCGGTGGTGGCGCGGGCCGTTGACGGGGTGGTGGTGGAGGATCCGGGCGCGGGTCTTGGTGTGGTTGCGGAGACTCCGATCGTGGGTTGGCTGCGTGAGTTGGGTGGTCCGGTGGGGGGTTTCCATCAGGCGATGGTGGTGCGGACGCCGGCGGGTGCCTCGTATGAGGGGTTGGAGTCGGCTCTTCAGGTCCTGCTCGATCACCATGACGTGTTGCGTGCGCGTCTGGTGCGTGGGGGGTCGGTGTGGAATCTGGAGGTCGGCGAGCCGGGTGCCGTGCGGGCGGCGGAGGTGTTGCGTCGCGCGGAGGACGGGGTCACGGTCGCGGCTGAGGCGCGGGCGGCGCGGTCGAGGTTGGTGCCGGAGTCGGGGGTGATGGTTCAGGCGGTGTGGTTCGAGGATGCGGGCCGGTTGTTGTTGGTGGCCCATCACCTGGTGGTGGACGGTGTGTCCTGGCGTGTTCTGCTTCCGGATCTGGGGCGGGCTTATGAGGGCGCGGTTCTGGAGCCGGTGGGTACGTCGTTCCGGCGTTGGGCGGACAGTCTCACGACTCTCGACCGCAGTGCAGAACTCCCTGTGTGGGAGGGGCAGTTGTCGGGTGGTGATGTTCGGGTCGGGTCTGGTGTGTTGGATCCGGTGCGGGACACGGCGGGGACGGTTCGGCATCTTTCGTTGACGTTGCCGGTCGAGGTGACGGCGTCGTTGTTGACGGAGGTCGCGGCGCGGTATCGGGCGGGTGTCAATGATGTGTTGTTGACGGGTTTCGCTCTGGCGGTCGCCGGTTGGCGTTCGGATGTCTCGACGGAGGTTCTGGTCGATCTGGAGGGCCATGGGCGGGAGTCGGTGGTGGAGGGGGTGGATCTGTCTCGGACGGTGGGTTGGTTCACGAGCATGTTCCCGGTCCGGTTGGACGCGGGTTCGGGTGGGGACCTGGGTCGTGCGTTGAAGCGGGTGAAGGAGCAGTTGCACGCGTTGCCGGACAACGGCATCGGTTATGGCCTGCTGCGTTACACCGACCCCGAGACCGCGGCTGTTCTTGCCGCTTTCGCCGGTCCGCAGATCGGGTTCAACTACCTGGGTCGGTTCGATGCCACCGCGGGTGAGGGTGGTGAGTGGTCGTTGTGCTCCGACGTCGATCTCGGTGATGGTCGTGAGCCCGGCATGCGGCTGGCGCACGCGCTGGATTTGAACGCGGTGACGCTCGATCACGCGGATGGTCCGCGTCTGGTGGCTGATTGGTCGTGGCCGGCGGCTCTGTTCGGTGAGGAGGAGGTGCGGGCGCTGGCGGAGGGCTGGTTCCGGGCTCTGCGGGACCTGGCCGCGCACGCGGCGACGGATGAGGCCGGTGGGTTGACTCCGTCCGATGTGCGTCCGCTGGTTTCCGTGACTCAGGAGCAGATCGAGGCTCTGGAGGCCGAGCACGGTCGTCTGACTGATGTGCTGCCGCTCTCGCCGCTCCAGCAGGGTCTGTTCTTCCACGCCGTCTACGACACCCAGGGCGAGGACGTCTACACCGTCCAACTCGCCCTCGACATCGAAGGCCCGGTCGACCGGGCGGCACTGCGCGCCGCCGTACACACCCTGCTCACTCGACACGCCAACCTGCGTGCCGCCTTCCGCCACGAGGGCCTCGACACACCCGTCCAGGTCATCCCCACCGGCTTCGACCTTCCCTGGGAGGAAGTCGACCTGACCCGCCTCCCGGCCGACGAGCGAGATGCCGCGGCCGACCGGATCGTGGCCGAGGACCGGATCCGTCGCTTCGATCTGGCCCGACCCCCCCTGATGCGCTTCACCCTGGCCTCCACCGCGGCCGACCGGCACCGGCTCATCGTCAGCCACCACCACCTGCTCCTCGACGGCTGGTCCATGCCGGTCTTCCTCGGCGAGCTCTTCTCCCTCTACGCGCAGCACGGCGATTCCTCCGCGTTGCCCCGCGTCACCCCGTACCGCGACTACCTCGCCTGGGTGGCCGACCAGGACCACACCGCCGCCGAGAAGGCCTGGCGCCAAGTACTCGACGGCCTGGACGAACCCACCCTCCTCGCCGCACCCGACCCGTCCCGGGCGCCGGTGCTCCCGGTGCGCACCCGACTGGAACTCCCGGAGGCGCAGACGGCCGAGCTGGCCCGCTGGGCGCGCGAACGCGGCGTCACCGTCAACACCGTGGTGCAGGCCGCGTGGGCGATCGTCCTGGGCCGGCTCACCGGCCGTGAGGACGTGGTCTTCGGAGGCACCGTCTCCGGCCGCCCGCCCCAGGTCCCCGGCATCGAGTCGATGGTCGGCCTGTTCATCAACACGCTCCCCGTCCGCGTCACCCTCGACCCCGCCGAAACCCTGGGCGCCCTCCTGGAACGACTCCAGACCCAGCAGGCCGGGCTGATGGACCACCAGTACCTGCCGCTCGCCGACATCCAGCGCGGCGCCGGCCTCGGCGAACTCTTCGACACCCTGGTCGTCTTCGAGAACTACCCGCTCGACGCCGACGAGCTGCGCGGCGCCGCGGGCGGACTCGGCATCGTCGGCGGCGACAACCACGAGAGCACGCACTATCCGCTCAGCCTCACCGTGAGCATGGGGCGCTCCCTCGGCCTCGACCTCGCTCATCGCCCCGACCTGCTCGACCAGGGCCGTGTCGACGCCCTGGCCGCCACCCTGGTGCGGCTGCTCGGTGAGAGCGCGGGACACGCCGGCGTACCCGTCGGGCGACTGCGCCCGACGGTCGCCGCCGACGAGGAACGCGTGCTCGGATCCTGGGCGGGCCGGGCCGCGGCCGAACCCGACGCGGAGCCCCTGACCGCGCGGTTCGCCCGGCAGGCGGCCGAAACCCCCGGGGCCACGGCGGTGATCTGCGGCGCGACCCGGCTCTCGTACGCAGAACTCGACGCCCGCTCCAACCGGCTCGCCCGGCTGCTGGAGGCCCGCGGCGCGGGCCCCGAACGCTACGTGGCCGTCGCTCTGCCCCGCTCCGCCGAGCTGCTCGTCGCCCTCCTCGCGGTGCTCAAGTCCGGCGCCGCCTATGTGCCGCTGGATCCGGAGCACCCGAGTGACCGCCTGGGCTACGTCCTCGCCGACGCCCGCCCCTCGCTGCTGCTCACCACAACCGCCACGGCGGCCACCCTGCCCGGCCTCGACACCGAGACGCTGCTGCTCGACGACCCCCGGACGGAGGCCTCCCTCGCCGAGTACTCCGCCGAAGGGCCGGTGCGCGAACCGGCCGACGGCCGGACGCCCGCGTACGCCATCTACACCTCGGGCTCGACCGGACGCCCCAAGGGCGTGGTGATCCCCCGTGCGGCGCTGGACAACTTCCTGACCGACATGGCCGACCGGGTGCCGATGGACGCCACGGACCGGCTCGTCGCCGTCACCACCGTGTCCTTCGACATCGCCGCCCTGGAGCTGTACCTCCCGCTCCTGGCAGGAGCCGGCGTCGTCGTGGCCGGCAAGGACGAGGTCCTCGACCCCGACGCGCTCGCCGCGCTGATCACCGAGCACCGCGGCACCGTCCTCCAGGCCACCCCCTCCCTGTGGCAGACCCTGACCGGCCAGGTGCCGCAAGCCCTGGCCGGGCTGCGGATGCTCGTCGGAGGCGAGGCCGTACCGGGCGTGCTCGCCGAGGCCATGGTCGCCGCGGGCCGGTCGGTCCTCAACGTCTACGGGCCGACGGAGACGACCATCTGGTCGACCACCGCCGAACTCGACGGCACCGCCGCCGTCCCCTCCATCGGCCGCCCGATCCTCAACACCCGCGTCTACGTCCTGGACGGCGCGCTGCGGCCGGTGGCGCCTGGTGTGCCGGGGGAGTTGTACCTCGCGGGTGCGGGTCTGGCCCGCGGCTACCTGGGCCGTCCCGGGTTGACGGCGGAGCGTTTCGTCGCCGATCCGTACGGGGAGCCGGGCACGCGCATGTACCGCACCGGAGACCTGGTGCGCTGGAGCGCCGACGGCCGGATCGAGTACCTGGGGCGCACCGACTTCCAGGTCAAGGTGCGCGGCTTCCGCATCGAACTCGGCGAGATCGAGGCCGTGCTCGCCCGGCATCCCGACGTCGCGCAGGTCGCCGTCCTGGTCCGCGAGGACCGGCCCGGCAGCAAACTGCTCGTCGGGTACGTCGTCCCGCGCACCGCGTCCGCGGACGCCGCCGCACTGCGTGCGCACGTCGCCGCCGCCCTGCCCGAGTACATGGTCCCGGCCGCCTTCGTCACCCTGGCCGCGCTGCCCCTCAACACGAACGGCAAGCTCGACCGCAAGGCCCTGCCCGCCCCCGACTTCGCCGACCGCCCGGCCGGCCGGGCCCCCGCCAACCCGCGCGAGAAGCTCCTCGCGGAACTGTTCGCGGAAGTCCTCGGGCTCCCCGAGGTCGGCGCCGAGGACAGCTTCTTCACCCTCGGCGGCGACAGCATCACCTCCGTCCGACTGGTGGGCCGCGCCCGCCTGGCAGGCCTGGTGCTGACCCCCCGCGAGGTGTTCGCGCACAAGACGGTCGAGGCACTGGCCGCGGCCCTCCCGCAGACCCCGGCCGAGCTGCTCCTCGCCCTCGACCCGGACGGCGCGGACCCCGCCATCGGGGCCCTGCCGGCCACCCCGATCATCCGCTGGCTGCGGGAACTGGGCGGCCGCATGGACGGGTTCAACCAGTCCGTGGTGACCCCCGTCCCCGGGGACCTCACCGAGGAGGCCCTCGACGCCGTGCTCCAGGCCGTCCTGGACCACCACGACGCACTGCGCGCCCGCCTGGTGCGCACCGCCGGCGACTGGACCCTGTACGTACCGCCGAAGGGCGCACTGCGCGCCGGCGAGGTCATCCACCGCATCGACGTCGCCGGCCTCGGCGACGCGGAACTCGCGGCCCGCGTCGACACGGAGGGCCGTGCCGCCCAGGACCGGCTCAGCCCCGATGCCGGACTGATGGTCCAGGCCGTCTGGTTCGACGCCGGCCCCGACGCCCCCGGCAGGCTGCTGCTCGTCGTCCACCACCTGGTGGTCGACGGGGTGTCCTGGCGGATCCTGATGCCCGACCTCATGGCCGCCCACGAAGCGGTCACCGCCGGCCGGGAACCCGTGCTCGAACCGGTCTGGACGTCCTTCCGCGAGTGGGCCCGCGGCCTCGCCCGGGCGGCGCTCGCCCCCGAACGGGCCGCCGAACTGCCCGTGTGGACCGGCATGCTGAGCGGCTACCAGGAACCCCCGCTCGGCACCCGGGCACTCGACCCGGTGCAGGACGTCGCCGAGACGGCACGCCGGCTCAGCCTGACCCTGCCCGCCGACGTGACCGGCCCCCTCCTCACCACCGTGCCCACCGTGTTCGGCACCGGCGTCAACGAGGTGCTGCTCACCGCGTTCGCGCTCGCCGTCACCGACTGGGACCGGGGCCGGGGCCGGCAGCGCGCCGACGGGGTCCTGCTCGACCTGGAAGGCCACGGCCGCGAGGAGCTCCTCGCCGGCGTCCGACCCGACGCCGACATCTCCCGCACCGTCGGTTGGTTCACCAGCCTCTTCCCGGTCAGGCTCGACCCCGGCGTGCCCGACGGCGACTGGGACGAAGTCCACGCCGCCGGCCCCGCCGTCGGCCGGGCCCTGGCCCGCGTGGCCGGTCAGCTCGCCGCACTGCCCGACAACGGAGCCGGCTACGGCCTGCTGCGCCACCTCAACCCGGAGACGGCCGACGTGCTCGGCGCCCTCCCGGTGCCGCAGCTCGGCTTCAACTACCTCGGCCGGTTCGGCGCCGGCGGGGACGACGACAACGACAACGGGGACGGCGGTCTCGGCGGCAGCGACGCCGCGATGCCCGCCGCGCACGCCCTGGAACTGAACTCCCTGGCCCAGGACCGGCCCGACGGCCCGCACCTGGTCGCCTCCTGGAGCTGGCCCGCCGGGCTGTTCACCGAAGCCGAGGTGAACACCCTCGCCGAGGGCTGGTTCCGGGCCCTGCGCGCCCTGGTGGCCCACGCCGCCGACCCCGCGACCCGGGCAGTGGACCCGGTGGCGCCCCGATCCGCGTCCGCGGAACCCGCGCCGCTGCTCGATCTGGACCAGGACGAGATCGACGCGTTCGAAGAAGACTTCGAGTTCTGAGTGGAGACAAGCGAAATGACCAGGTCGAAGCCGCGGCTCGAGGGCATACTTCCGCTCTCCCCGCTTCAGCAGGGCCTCCTGTTCCACGCGCAGTACGACGCGCAGGGACCGGACGTCTACACCATGCAGTTCGTCCTGGACATCGAGGGCGAGCTCGACACGAAGGCGCTCCGCGCGGCGTGCGCCGCGCTGCTGCGCCGCCACTCCGGACTCCGGGCCGCGTTCCGCCACCGCAAGAACGGCGAGCCGGTGCAGCTCATCCCCTTCGAGGTGGCCCCGGACTGGACCGAAACCGACCTGAGCGGCCGACCAGCCGCCGACCGGTCGGCCGAAGCCGACCGGATCGCCGCCGCCGATCGCGCCCGCCGCTTCGACCTGGCGCGGCCCCCGCTGATCCGCTTCACCCTCGTCGCCCTCGGCGACGGCCGTCACCAGTTCCTGATCACGGCGCACCACATCCTGCTCGACGGCTGGTCGCGGGCCCTGCTCATCGGAGAACTCTTCGAGCTGTACGGGCTGCTGCGCAGCGGCTCCGACGAGAGCGCACTGCCCCCCGTCACCCCGTACCGCGACTACCTCGCCTGGGTGGCCGCCCAGGACCACACCGCCGCCGAGGACGCCTGGCGGCAGGTCCTCGACGGCCTGGAGGAGCCCACCCTCCTCGCCGCCCCCGACCCCTCGCGCGAGCCGGTCGCCCCCGCGCGGACCCGTGTCGAGCTGCCCGCGGCGCAGACGACCGAACTGGTCCGCTGGGCGCGCGAACGCGGCGTCACCGTCAACACCGTGGTGCAGGCCGCGTGGGCGATCGTCCTGGGCCGGCTCACCGGCCGTGAGGACGTGGTCTTCGGAGGCACCGTCTCCGGCCGCCCGCCCCAGGTCCCCGGCATCGAGTCCATGGTCGGCCTGTTCATCAACACCCTCCCCGTCCGCGTCACCCTCGACCCCGCCGAAACCCTCGGCGCCCTCCTGGAACGACTCCAGGCCCAACAGGCCTCCCTCATGGACCACCAGTACCTGGGACTCGCCGACATCCAGCGCCTCGCCCCGGCCGGCGGCGAACTCTTCGACACCCTCCTCGTCTTCGAGAACTACCCCGTGGACACCGAGGGCCTGCGCCGCTCCGCGGGCGGCCTCGGCGTCGTCGACGGACGCGGCCACGAGGGAACCCACTACCCGCTCGGACTGATGGTCCACGCCGGAGCCACCCTCGCCCTCGAACTCAGCCACCGCCCCGACGTCCTCGACACCGACGCCGCCGAAGCCGTCGGAGCACGCGTCCTGCGCGTGCTCGCCTCCCTGGCAGGCGCCGAGGACACCCCGGTCGGCCGGCTCGACCTGCTCGAACCCGGCGAACGCGCCAAGGTCCTGCACGAATGGAACGACACCGCCCACGACGGCGCGCTGCTCCCGCTGCCCACCCTCTTCCGGCAGACCGCCGACCGGCACCCCGACGCGATCGCCGTCCAGTACGGCGATCACGTCCTCACCTACCGCGCCCTCGACAGCCGATCCAACCGCCTGGCCCGGCTGCTCATCGCGCACGGCGCGGGCCCCGAGCGGACCGTCGCCCTCGCACTGCCCCGCTCCACCGACCTGATCGTCGCACTGTGGGCCGTCCTGAAGTCGGGCGCCGCCTACCTGCCCGTCGACGCCGGATACCCGGCCGACCGGATCGCCCACATGCTCGGCGACGCCCGCCCGGCGCTCGTCCTCACCGACCACGCCACCCGGGACGGCATCACCGCCGCCCTCCCCGCCGAGGACCGCACCCCCCTGCTCCTCCTCGACGACCCGGCCACCACCACCGCCCTCGGGTCCCTCGCGGACACCGCCGTCACCGACGCCGAACGGACCGCCCCGCTCGGCCCGCTCACCCCCGCCTACGTCATCTACACCTCCGGCTCCACCGGCAAGCCCAAGGGCGTCACCATGCCCGGCGGACCGCTGGCCAACCTCATCGGCTGGCACGAGACGGAACTCCCCGGCGGAGTCGGCGTACGGACCGCGCAGTTCACCGCCATCAGCTTCGACGTCTCCGCCCAGGAGATCCTCTCCACCACCCTCTCCGGCCGCACCCTCGTCATCCCCGACGAGGACACCCGCCGCGATCCCGCCGCCTTCGTCCGCTGGCTCGACGCACACCACATCGACGAGGTGTACGCGCCCAACCTGGTCATCGACGCGCTGTGCGAGGAAGCCGTCGGCCAAGGCCTGGAACTGCCGGCCCTGCGCCACCTCGCCCAGGCCGGCGAGGCACTCGTCCTGAGCAAGCGGATCCGCGACTTCCACCACGGCACCGGCCGCCTCCTGCACAACCACTACGGGCCCACCGAGACGCACGTCGTCACCGCGGCCACCCTCCCCGCCGACTCCGACGCATGGCCGAGCCGCCCCACCATCGGCCGCCCCATCCGCAACACCCGCGTCCGCGTGCTCGACAGCGCCCTGCGCCCCGTGCAGCCCGGAGTCCCCGGCGAGCTGTACCTCGCGGGAGCGGGCCTGGCCCGCGGCTACCTGGGACGCCCCGGCCTGACCGCCGAGCGGTTCGTCGCGGACCCCCACGGACCGGCCGGCACCCGCATGTACCGCACCGGCGACGTGGTGAGCTGGACCGCCGACGGCGAACTCGACTACCTCGGCCGCAGCGACCACCAGGTGAAGATCCGCGGCTTCCGCATCGAACTCGGCGAGATCGAGGCGGCCCTCACCTCACACCCCGCCCTCGCGCAGGCCGCCGTGATCGCCCGCGAGGACCGCCCGGGCCTGAAGACCATCGCCGCCTACCTGGTGCCCGCCGAAGGACACGCGGCGCCCACGGCGCAAGAACTCCGGACCCATCTCGACGGGACCCTCCCCGACCACATGGTCCCCTCCGCGTTCGTCACCCTGGACGCGCTCCCCCTGACCCCCAACCGCAAGCTGGACCGCCGGGCCCTGCCCGCCCCCGAGGGCGCGGCCGCCGCCGGACGGCCCCCGCGCGACGCACGCGAGGTCCGGCTCTGCGAGCTGTTCGCCGACGTCCTCGGCCTGGACCGGGTGTCGATCGACGACAGCTTCTTCGACCTCGGCGGTCACTCGCTGCTCGCCACCCGCCTGGTCAGCCGGGTACGGACCGCCCTCGGAGCCGAGATCGCCGTCCGCGCCCTGTTCGAGGCCCCGACCGTCGCCGCCCTCGCCGAGCGGATCGCCGTCGCCGGCCGGGCCCGCAAGGCCCTCGCCCCGGCCGCCCGGCCCGCGCGGATCCCGCTCTCGCCCGCCCAGCGCCGCTTGTGGTTCCTCGGCCGCTTCGAGGACGCGGGCGGCAACTACAACCTGCCGCTGGCCGTCCGCATCTCCGGCGACCTGCGCGTGCAGGCCCTGCGCACCGCCCTCGCCGACGTGGTGGCCCGGCACGAGAGCCTGCGCACCGTCTTCCCCGACGCCGACGGCCGGCCGCGTCAGCACGTCCTCGCCCCCGCCGATGCCGGCGTGCCCATGCCCGTGATCGGCGTCGCCGAGGAGGAACTCGACCGGGCTCTGGCGGCCGCCAGCGGCAAGGAGTTCGACCTCACCAGTGAACTCCCGCTACGAGCGCGCCTGTTCGCCCTCAGCGGTTCCGAGTACGTACTGCTCCTCGTCGTCCACCACATCGCGGCCGACGGCTGGTCCATGGCCCCCCTCGCCCGCGACCTGAGCGACGCCTACCGCGCCCGCCGCGCCGGCGAGCACCCCGCCTGGGAGCCGCTGCCCGTCCAGTACGCCGACTACACGCTCTGGCTCGACGACGTACTCGGCGACGAGCACACCCCCGGCGGTGAACTCGCCCGCCAGATCGACTTCTGGCGCACCACCCTGGCGGGCCTGCCGGAGGAACTCACCCTGCCCACCGACCGCCCCCGGCCGCCCGAGACGAGCTACCGCGGCGACACCGTCGACCTGACCATCCCCGCCGACACCCACCGGCGGCTCGCGGCGCTCGCCCGCGAACACCGCTCCAGCGTCTTCATGGCCGCCCAGGCCGCACTCGCCGGCCTGCTGCACCGCCTCGGCGCAGGCGACGACATCCCCCTGGGCACACCCGTCGCCGGACGCACCGACCAGGCACTGGACGAACTCGTCGGCTTCTTCGTCAACACCCTCGTCCTGCGCACCGACGTCTCCGGCGACCCGACCTTCCGCCAACTGCTGGACCGGGTTCGCGAAGCCGACCTCGCCGCCTACGCCCATCAGGACGTCCCCTTCGAGCAACTGGTGGAGACCCTCAACCCCGGGCGCTCCCTCGCCCGCCACCCGCTCTTCCAGGTGATGCTCTCCTTCCAGAACAACACGGAGGCCGCCCTCGACCTCGCCGGGGTGAGCACCACCGTGCGCCCCGTCGGCCTGAAGACCTCCAACTTCGACCTGTCGGTCGTCCTCGCCGAACGCTTCACCGCCGACGGAACCCCCGACGGCATCGAGGGCGGCATCGAGTTCGCGACCGACCTCTTCGACCGCCAGAGCGCGCGGGAACTCGCCGACCGCCTGGTCCGCCTGGTCACCGCGCTCGTCACCGAGCCCGACCGGACCCTGTCCGCGGTGGACCTCCTGACGGCCGAGGAACGCCAACGGGCCCTCGTCGACTGGAACGACACCACCCGGGACCACCCCACCGGCACGCTGCCCGGCCTGTTCGAAGCGCAGGCCGCCCGCACCCCCGCCGCCACCGCCCTGGTCTTCCAGGACGTCCGGCTCAGCTACCGCGCGCTCAACACCTGGGCCAACCGGCTCGCCCGACAGCTCATCGCCGACGGGGTCCGCCCCGAGCAGGCCGTCGCCGTCCGGCTGCCCCGCTGCGCCGAGCACATCGTGGCGCTCCTCGCCGTGATGAAGGCGGGCGCCGTGTACGTCCCGGTCGATCGCGGCTACCCGGCCGACCGCGTCACCTACATGATCCAGGACGCCCGCCCCGTCGCCGAACTCGCCGACGTCGCCGAACTCCACGCCCTCGACCGCGACCGCGCGTGGTCCGGCGAGAACCTGACCCCCGACGAGATCGCCGGTGCACCGCGCCCGGAGAACGCCGCGTACGTCATCTACACCTCCGGCTCCACCGGCCGCCCCAAGGGCGTCACCGTGGAGCACCGCAGCGTCGTCAACCTCTTCCACGACCACTTCGGCCGGCTCTACGCCCCGCAGATCGCACAGGCGGGAGACCGGACCCTTCGGGTCGCGCTGGGCGCCTCGCTCTCGTTCGACGCCGCCGTCGACCCGCTGCTGTGGATGCTCGCCGGCCACGAGCTGCACCTCCTCGACGACGAGACCCGCCACGACCCCGCCGTCTTCCACGCCTACGCCCGCCGCATCGGCGGCTTCGACCACATCGACACCACCCCCGGCCACTTCCAGCAGCTCCACGAGGCCGGCCTGACCACCGACGAGAGCACCCGGCCCCTCGTCGTCAGCCTGGGCGGCGAGGCACTCGGCGAGGCCCTGCGCGGTGAACTCGCCGCGATCGACGGACTGGTCACGCACAACCTGTACGGCCCCACCGAGACCACCGTCGACGCCCTGGGCCAGCCCATCACCGACAGCGACCGGGTGCTGGTCGGACGCCCGCTGGACAACTACCGGGCGTACGTCCTCGACACCGCGCTGCGCCCCGTCGCGCCCGGAGTGGCCGGCGAGCTGTACATCGCCGGCTCCGGCCTCGCCCGCGGCTACCTGGGCCGCCCCGGCCTGACCGCCGAACGCTTCACCGCCGACCCCTACGGGCCGCCCGGCGCCCGCATGTACCGCACCGGCGACCGGGCCCGCTGGGCCCGGGACGGCCGCGTCGACTGCCTGGGCCGCGTGGACGACCAGGTCAAGATCCGCGGCTTCCGCATCGAACCGGGCGAGATAGCGGCGGCCCTGGAAGCCCACGAGGAGATCGCCCAGGCCGCCGTCCTGGTCCGCGAGGACCGCCCCGGCATCCAGGAACTCGTCGCCTACACCACCCCGGCCGCCGGCCACACGGTACCGGCGCCCGAGGAACTGCGCCGCGTGCTCGGCGCACGGTTGCCCGACTACATGGTGCCCACCGCGTTCGTCACCCTCGACCGGCTGCCCGTCACCGTCAACGGCAAGCTCGACCGAAAGGCGCTGCCCGCCCCCGGACCGCGCACCGGCGCCGGCGGCCGCACCCCCCGCACCGCGCGGGAGAAGGCGCTCTGCGAGATCTACGCCGAGATCCTCGGTGTGGAGCAGGTCTCCATCGACGACAGCTTCTTCGACCTCGGGGGCCACTCGCTGCTCGCGATCCGGGTGACCGGACGCGTCCGCTCCCGCCTCGGCGCCGAACTCCCCGTCCGGGCCCTGTTCGAGGCACCCACCGTCGCCGAACTCGCCGAGCGCGTCGGCGACGCCGGCAGCGGCCGGACCGCCCTGACCGCCAGGGAACGCCCCGAGGAGATCCCGCTGTCACCGGCCCAGCGCCGGCTCTGGTTCCTGGACCGCTTCGAAGGGCCCGGCGCCACCTACAACATGCCGCTGGCCGTCCGCCTCACCGGCCCGCTCGACGCCGCGGCCCTGGAGGCCGCCCTCGGCGACGTGGTCGCCCGGCACGAGAGCCTGCGCACCGTGTTCCCCGACACCGACGGGCGACCGCACCAGGTGATCCTGCCGCCGCACGGCGTCCGCCCGGTCCTCGCCACGGCGCCGTACGACCCGCAGACATTGGCCGCCGAGGTCTCGCGCGGGTTCGAGCCGGACGCGGACCTGCCCCTCCGGGCGAGCCTCCTCAAGGCGTCCGACGACGACCACGTGCTGGTCGTGGTGGTGCACCACATCGCCTGCGACGGCTGGTCCATGGGCCCGCTGGCGCGAGATCTCGGGCAGGCGTACGCGGCCCGACTGGGCGGCGCCGCGCCGGAGTTCACGCCGCTTCCGGTGCAGTACGCGGACTACACGCTCTGGCAGCGCGAGGTGCTCGGCGAGGAGGACGACCCGATCAGCGAGCTGTCCCGGCAGATCGACCACTGGCGGAGCGCCCTCGCGGGCCTCCCCGAGGAACTGGTGCTGCCGACCGACCGCCCGCGCCCGCCGCGGCCGAGCCACCGCGGCGACACCGTCCCCTTCCGTGTCTCCCGCGCGACCCACGAGCGGCTGCTCGCCCTCGCCGGCGAGACGCGCGGCAGCCTCTTCATGGTCGTCCAGGCCGCCCTGGCCACCTTGCTGCACCGCATCGGCGCGGGTGAGGACATCCCGGTCGGCAGCGTGGTCGCGGGGCGTACGGACGAGGCCCTGGACGACCTGGTGGGGTTCTTCGTGAACACGCTGGTGTTGCGGACCGACGTGTCGGGGGATCCGACGTTCCGGGAGCTGGTGGAACGGGTGCGGGAAGCGGACCTGGCGGCGTACGCCCACCAGGACGTGCCCTTCGAGCGGCTGGTGGAGGTGCTGAACCCCGAACGGTCCATGGCCCGCCACCCCCTCTTCCAGGTCATGCTCGCCTTCCAGAACACCGGCGAGGCCACGCTCGACCTCGCCGGCCTGAGCATCGCCGCGCAGGACATCGAGTTCGACGCGGCGAAGTTCGACCTGACGTTCCAGCTCGCCGAGGGCGCGTCGGGTCTGGAGGGGAGCGTCGAGTACGCGGTCGATCTGTTCGACCGGGTGACGGCGCAGGCTCTGGCCGCGCGGCTGGTCGCGGTGCTGGACGCGGTCGCGGCCGATCCGGAGGCCCGGGTCGGGGCGGTCGAGGTCCTCTCGGAGCGTGAGCGCGCGCTGGTGGTGGGGGAGTGGGCCGGCTCCGGGAGCGAGCGGGAACCGGTGACCCTCCACGGTCTGTTCGAGGCCACCGTGTCGCGGACGCCCGAGGCGCCCGCGGTGGTCAGCGGCGATCTCGTCCTGTCGTACGCGCGGTTGGAGGCGCGGGCGAACCGGCTGGCGCACTGGCTCACGGACCGGGGTGTCGGTCCGGAGGGTGTGGTGGCGTTGGTGCTGCCGCGTTCGGTGGACAGCGTGGTGGCCCGGCTCGCCGTGCTGAAGGCGGGGGCGGCCTACCTCCCGGTGGACCCGGAGTACCCGACCGAGCGCATCGCGTTCATGCTCGACGACGCCCGTCCGGTCCTGGTCCTGCGCGAGCTGCCGCAGACGGACGACCAGGCGTCGCACCGGCCCGCGTCGGCCGTGGCACCGGAGAATCCGGCGTATGTGATCTACACGTCCGGGTCGACGGGGCGGCCCAAGGGCGTGGTCGTCCCGCACACGGGCCTGGCGAGTTTCGCGGCGGCGCAGATCGAGCGGTTCGACGTGGACGCGCACAGTCGTGTGCTGCAGTTCGCGTCGCCGAGCTTCGACGCCTCCGTCCTGGAACTGGTGATGACCTTCGCCGCGGGCGCCGCGCTGGTGGTCCCGTCGGAAGGTCCGCTGGCAGGCGAGGTGCTGGCCCGGGTGCTGGAGGAGGAGCGGGTCACGCACGCGCTGATCCCCCCGGCGGCGCTCGCCAGCGTTCCGGCGGGTCCGTTCGCCCGGTTCCGCTCGCTGATCGTGGGTGGCGACGCCGGCTCGGCGGAGTTGGTGGACCGGTGGGCGCCCGGGCGTCGGATGGTCAACGCGTACGGACCGACGGAGTCCACCGTGGTCGCCACCACCTCGGCACCCCTCGTGGCGGGTTCGGGCGTGCCCTCGATCGGCACGCCCATCGAGGGCACCCGGACCTACGTGCTCGACGCGTCCCTGCGGCCCGTCGCGCCGGGAGTCGCGGGTGAGCTCTACCTCGCCGGCGCCGGTCTGGCCCGCGGCTACCTGGCCCGCCCCGCCCTGACCGCCGAACGTTTCACCGCCGACCCGCACGGCCCGTCGGGCAGCCGCATGTACCGCACGGGCGACCTGGCCCGGTGGACCCGCACGGGTGAGCTGGAGTACCTGGGCCGTTCCGATGACCAGGTCAAGGTGCGCGGCTTCCGCATCGAGCTCGGCGAGATCCAGACCGTACTGGGATCGCACGCCTCGATCGCGCAGAACGCGGTGATCGTCCGCGAGGACCAGCCGGGCACCAAGCGCCTCGTCGCCTACCTGACCCCCGCCCCCGGCGCCACGCCCGACAGCGAGACGCTCCGCGCCCACGTGGCGGCCCGGCTCCCGGACCACATGGTCCCGTCCGCCTTCGTCACCCTCGACGTCCTCCCGTTGACCGTCCACGGCAAGCTCGACCGCAAGGCCCTGCCCGCCCCCGGCCTCGACACCACCCCCGGCGGGCGCGGACCCCGCTCGGCCCAGGAGGAAGTGCTCTGCGGCCTGTTCGGCGAGGTCCTCAAGGTCGACCGGGTCGGCATCGACGACAGCTTCTTCGAGCTTGGCGGCGACAGCATCACCTCGATCCAACTCGTCAGCCGGATCCGCTCGGTCCTCGGCGTCAAACTCAGCAACCGGGGCATCTTCGAGACCCCGACGGTCGCCCGACTGATGGACAAGCTCGGCTCCGGCCAGGACGGCGACGGCTTCGAGGTGCTGCTGCCGCTGCGTCCCGCCGGCGAACGGCCCCCGCTGTTCTGCGTCCACGGCGCGGGCGGCCTCAGCTGGCCGTACTCGGCGCTGCTGAAGCACATCGGCGCCGAGTACCCGGTCTACGGACTCCAGGCCCGCGGCCTGGACGGCAAGGACCGCATCGCGGCCGGGGTCGAGGAGATGGCCGCCGACTACCTGGACCAGATCCGCACGGTCCAGCCGTCCGGCCCCTACCACCTGCTCGGCTGGTCCTTCGGAGGCCTCGTCGCACACGAGATCGCCACCCGGCTGACGGAGGCGGGGGAGGAGGTCGCGCTCCTCGCCAACCTGGACCAGACCCCGTACGACGAGTCCTGGGAAGACGACGACTACACGCTTCCGACGGAGCGGGACGTCCTGGAGACCCTCCTCGACTTCGTCGGATACGACCTGGCCGAGCTGCGCGAGCAGCCGCTCGACCACCAGCGGGCGATGGAGCTCATCCGGGGCCGGGACAGCGCGCTCGCCAGCCTGGAGGAGCACCACATCTCCGCCTTCGTGAAGGTCGGCATCAACAACCACGTGCTGAGCGCCGCCTACCGGCCGCGCCGGTTCGACGGCGAACTGCTGCTGTTCGTCTCCACGGCCGGCGTCGCCGACATCGCCGGCAAGACACGGGACTCGGTGGCCGCCTGGCAGCCGTACGTCGCCGGCCCCGTCACCACCCACCCGGTGCACGCGCACCACGGACACCTGCTGCAGCCGGAGCCGGCGGCCGAGATCGGCCGGGTCGTCCTCGACAAGCTCGCCAGTCAGCTGACCTCCGTCAACTGACCCCCGCGTGACCAGACGTAAAGGAGTGGCCGTCATGGAAACGGCAATCTCGGCGGAGGGCCTCCGCAAGCGCTACGGCGACCACCAGGCGCTGAACGGCATCGACCTCCAGGTGCCCGCGGGCACCATCCTCGGAGTGCTCGGTCCCAACGGGGCGGGCAAGACGACCACCGTACGGATCCTCGCGACCCTGCTGGACCCGGACGAAGGCCGCGCCACCGTGGCCGGCTACGACCTCGCCACCCAGGCCAGACTGATCCGCGCCAACGTGGGCCTCACCGGCCAGTACGCGGCCGTCGACGAGCGACTCACCGGCCGCGAGAACCTCCAGCTGATCGGCACCCTGCTGCGCCTGGGCCGCAAGGGGGCCCGGGCCCGCGCGGACGAACTCCTGGAGAAGTTCGAGCTCGTGGACGCCGCCGGCCGCATGGCCAAGACGTACTCCGGCGGCATGCGCCGCCGCCTCGACCTCGCCGCCAGCCTGGTCGCGAGCCCACCCGTGCTCTTCCTCGACGAACCGACCACCGGTCTGGACCTCACCAGCCGGCTCGCCCTCTGGCAGATGATCAAGGAGCAGGTGGTCAACGGGGTGACCGTCCTGCTCACCACCCAGTACCTGGAGGAGGCGGACCAGCTCGCCGACCGGATCGCGGTCATCGACAAGGGCGTCGTCATCGCCGACGGCACCCCCGACGAGCTCAAGCGCGAGGTCGGCGGCGAGCGCCTCGAGGTCTCCGTCGCCTCCGTCGCCGATCTCGCCGCCGTGACCCGGGTGCTGGACGAGGTCTCGCCGGGCGCGCCGGTCGTCGACCGCGAGGCCCGCACCGTCTCGGTACCGCTGACCGGTGGGGTGAACACCATCGCGGCCGCCGCCTCGGGTCTGCAACGCCTGGGCATCGAGCCGCAGGACTTCGCCGTCCGCCGCTCCTCGCTCGACGACGTCTTCCTCTCCCTCACCGGACAGAAGGGCGGCGCCGACGACCAGGCCCCGGACGCCGGCCCGCCCGCGGCGACCGAGAACCGCCACACGGACACGGACACGGACACCGACACGGACAAGAAGGAGATGCAGGCGGCATGACCGAGGTGATCAGCGACTCGTTCGCACTCGCGGGCCGCCAGATGCGGCACATCCGGCGCATGCCCGAGCAGCTTCTCGGCATCACCATCATGCCGGTGGCGTTCGTACTCGTCTTCGGCTACCTGTTCGGCAGTGCCATGCAGGCGCCGGGCCAGGGCGGCTACAAGGAATACATCATGGCCGGCATCTTCGCGCAGGTGATGCTCGCCAACCTGACCACCACCGCGATCGGTGTGGTCGAGGACCTCAACAACGGCCTCGTGGACCGCTTCCGCGCACTGCCCATCTCCCGCTCCTCGGTCCTGCTCGGTCGGACCACCGCCGACCTCGTCCTCGTCGGCTGGACCAGCGCCGTGATGGCCGTGGTCGGCTACTTCATGGGCTGGCGCGCGCACAACGGCGTGCTCCAGACCCTGGCCGGCTTCGGGTTGCTGCTCCTGATGGGCTTCGCGATGTCCTGGCTGGGCGCCCTCGTGGGCCTGAGCCTGCGCAGCCCGGAGGCGGTCAGCGCGCTCTCCGGCGTGGTGATGATGCCGTTGGCCTTCCTCTCCAACGCCTTCGTGCCGCCGGAGGGCCTGCCGGGCTGGATGCGCGTGGTCGTCGAGTGGAACCCGGTCAGTGCCGTGGTCTCCGCCGCCCGCGACCTCTTCGGCAACGAGCGCGGCGCCTCCAGCGGCGCCTTCCCCTCCGAGCATCCCGTCATCGCCGCGCTCGCGGTACTGCTCATCCTGCTCGCGGTGGTCGTGCCGCTCGCCGGCCGGGCGTACCAGCGGGCCGCCGCCAAGCGCTGACGCCCCGTACACCCGACGAGGCCCGGCCCCCCGGAGGGGCCGGGCCTCGCCGGTCGCGCGGCACGGTCAGCGTCTGTTCCCGGGCCCGATCATCATGAAGAGCACCCGCAGGACCAGCACCGAGCTGATCACCAGCAGGTTGTAGCCGAACAGCTCGAACAGTCCCAAACCCTCGCTCAGCATCGGGCCGCCCCCGAGGCGCAGCAGCTGTACGCCGACCAGGCCGATGATCCCGCCCAGGAAGGCCAACAGCACCTCGTGGACGAGCGAGCGCAGGAACCGGCGGTCGTTCGGATCGGCGAACATCCGCACGCCGACCGTCAACTGACCGCTCTCCACGGCCGCGCCGATGCGCTCGATGCGGCGCGGCAGCCGGCGCAGCATCGGCACCAGCCCCAACAGCTCCTCGGTCAGTGAACGCCCGAGCGCCTCCGGCCTGAGCTTGCGCAGGTGCTGGGTCACGGCGAAGGAGCGGGCCTCGGTGACGATGTCGAAGCCAGGCACCAGCCGGTCCAGGGAGCCCTCCATGGTGGCCAGCGCCCGGAAGACGGCCGCTATCTCCGGCGGCACGCTGATCCCGTGCCGGGAGACGATCGCGAAGAGGTCGGCGAACATCTCCCGGTCCGGCTTGATGCCGGGCGCGAAGTGCCGGGCCAGGAACTGCCCCAGGGCCCGTTCCAGCTTGCGTTCGTCTATGTGCTCCGGATGGACGACCAGCGCGATCAGCGCGTCGCACAGACCGGCCGGGTCGCCGCGGTGCAGAGCCAGCAGCATCCCCCGCAGGGTGGCTCGCAGCGATCGGTCGATGCGGCCCACCGACCCGAAGTCGAGCATGCCGAGCTGCCCGTCGTCGAGCAGCAGCAGATTGCCGGGGTGAGGGTCGGCGTGGAACACCCCGGTCGTCATGATCTGCCCCAGCAGGCACTCCAGCATCGCGGTGGCCAGCGCCTTCCGGTCCAGGCCCCGTTCGTCCAGCACCTTCGACACGCTGTGCAGGGGTATGCCGGACATCCACTCCGTGACCAGGACCCGCTTTCCGGTGAGTTCCTCGTGCACCTCCGGCACCCGGATGACCGAGCCGCCGCCGCCCTCCTCGATCGCCGCGGCCACGGACTGGGTGTTGCGGGCCTCGATGCGGAAGTCGAGTTCCTCCTGGACCGACACCGCGAACCCCTGGGCCAGCGACAGGGCGCCCACGCTGCGCCCCCACTCCGTGTGCTGCTCCAGCCGGCCCGCGAACCGGTACAGGATGTCCAGGTCGTCCACGACGATCTCGCGGGCGCTCGGCCGCTGCACCTTCACCGCGACCTGCCGGCCGTCCCGCAGTCGCGCCCGGTGCACCTGGGCGATGGAACCCGCCGCGAGCGGCTTCGGGTCGAACTCGGCGAACACCTCGCCGGGCGGCGCCCCCAACTCCTCGTGCAGCACCCGCTCGACCGCCTCCCAGGGCTCGGGGGACGCCTGGTCCTGCAAGGTGCTCAGCTCCGTGATGAACTCCGCCGGCAGCAGGTCGTACCGGGTGGACATCACCTGGCCCAGCTTGACGAAGGTGACACCCGCCTCCTCCAGTGCCAGGCGCAGCGACGGGGCCAGTACCGCGCGCTCGGCGGCCGCGCCCGGACCGCGCCGCGACCTGCCGCTGAGGAACCGTCCCAGTCCGTGCCGGACGAAGATCCGGCTGAGCCGGACATAGCGCCGGGTACGGGCGAACTGGCGGCGCAGCGAACCCGGCAGCCGGACCAGCCCGCGCACCGCCCCCGAGGGAAGCAGTACCTCGGTGGCCGCCAGGAACAGCATCGCCACCACCAGCGACACCCCGATCTCCAGGGTGATCAGGGCCAGCGGCTGCACGTTGCGCAGCGGATAGCTGATCAGCGTGCCGGCAGCCAGCCCGACGCATCCCGTGAGCACGGCACGCCCCTTGCCGAGCCGGACCCCGAGCAACCGGCGCGCCCCGGAGGCGAGTCCGGCGACGAAGACGGTGAGGGAGAGCGCCGCCAGCAGAATGAGGACCGCGGTGTTCATGACTGGCGACGTCGCCTCAGATAGGAGACCGCCACCGCGGCGAGCAGCGGGCCCCACAACAGCAGCGGCGCGTACAGCCAGCCCATGATCGACCGGTGGACGCCGGTCAGGTTGCCCTGGTCGACGGTGTCCCAGACCAGGAGCTGGCTGAGCGTGATCGCGGTCATGGCGAGCGCCCCCACCAGGGCGACCCCCGCTGCCGCCCACGTGCGCACCGGCTTCCCGCCGATGACGGGCAGCCAACGCGGCGCGACCAGCCCCCAATCGCGGACCAGCCCGAGCGTCAGCAGGGCCACGCCCTCCTGCACGAGGGAGATCAGAGGCAGGATCAGGTATCCGGAACCCGGCAGCCCGTAGTCGGTGCGCAGCACCTCCTCGCCGTAACCCACCGGCACGCCCACGGTCATGGCCAGGCGCCACAAGGTGGAAGGCAGCGCGATCAACGGGACGGCATGCGCGGCCCAGACGGCCCAGCGCGGTGGCGGCGGGGTGCTCAGGACCGCCGCGTGGGCCGGGGTGGGAGTGACTTGAGTCGTCATATGAGAAGGCTGCCAATCTCGTCGTATGGTGCGCAACCGGACCGGAAATTCTATGGAGCGGTCAAGACCATTTCCGTTCCGATGTCAGCTTGCTGCCATGTCGGTTCGGAACCGGACAACCTCGTTGAATCCCCCCTTCTCCGCTGCAATATTCAGTTCCGTTGCGTGACACACAGTCGTAATTCCCTGGAATCGAAAGGAAATGGCCATGCTGAAGAAGTCTTACGAGACTCCCGTATTCGCCGCCGCGGGAACGTTCCGCGCGGACACCGGAATCGGCCTCCCGGCGCTGTGGGACTGGCACCACCACGGCGGCATGTTCTAAGTACGCCCATTCCCGCAGGAGCTGACCATGCCGGACCGCGGCGCACCGTTCTTCTTCGTATTTCCTGACAACGAGGCGGCGTTCGCCGTGGCCCGGCGCCTGCGCCGGAGCTGGCCGGACCTCTCGTCCGTGGGGCACGCCTCCGGACGGGACTGGATCATCGGCCGCTGGGACGGGGCCGACCTGACCGTGGCGCGCACCGGACGCACCCGCGTCGCGCTGGTCGGCACCTTCCCGCGGAACGCCGCCGAAGTGCTGACCCGCCGGGCCGCCCACCTCCGCGACCCGGCGACACTCGACGACCTGGCACTGACCCTGCCCGGCCAGTTCCACCTGCTCGCGTCGGTCGACGGCGCACTGCGCGTCCAGGGCTCCGCCTACGGGGCCCGCCGCGTCTTCCACACCCGCACCGGTGACGCCCTCGTGGCCGGCGACCGGGCCGCCGAACTCGCCCGGCTGGCCGACCTCGAACCGGACACGACCGCCCTCGCCATCCACCTCATGGGGATGGTGCCCGCCCCGCTGGACGAGCGCGTGATGTGGCACGGCGTCACCGCCGTCCCCCCGGGCACCGCCCTCCTGGCCCGGCCCGACGGAGCCCCCCGCCACCACCGCTGGCACCGCCCGCCCGAGCCGCGCACCCCCGCGGACCGCGGCGCGGCGGCCGTACGCGACGCGCTGGTGGCCGCCGTGGACGTACGCACCGCCCCCGGCGGCCTGATCAGCGCCGATCTCTCCGGCGGCCTCGACTCCACCACCCTGTGCTTCCTGGCCGCCCGCGAGCCCGCCCGCGCACGGCTCATCGCCTGCACCTCCACCGGGGACGAGTCCTTCAACGAGGACGGCCGCTGGGCGCGATGGGCCGCCGAGGACCTCCCCGGAGTCGAGCACTTCATCCTGCCCGACGAGGACCTGCCCAAGTTCTACGACGGCTTCGCCGACGACGACCTGCGCTTCGACGCGCCCACACCGCTGGTCGCCTCCCGCCGCCGCGTGACCGTGCTCGCCTCCCGGATGGCCGCCCGGGGCTCCCGGCTCCACCTGACCGGCAACGGCGGGGACAACCTGTTCTTCGGCGTCCCCACCCACCTGCACTCCCTGGTCGCCCGCCGTCCCGTGCTCGCGCTGCGCCGGCTGCACGGCTACCGGGCCCTGCGCTCCTGGCCCCTCGCGCCCGTCGCCCGCCAGCTCGCCGACCGGCGCGGCTACCGGGCGGCGCTCGCTGCCCTCTCGGTACGCGACGCGAGCGCCCCCGTCCCCGGCGGCCCCGCCCTCGGCTGGCTGCGCCGGCCCTCCCTCGCCTCCTGGCTGACCGAGGACTGCCTGAGCCTGCTGGAGCGGGAACTCGCAGCCGCGGTACCCACCGCGGTCCCCTACGGACCCACCCCCGGCCGCCACACCGAACTCGCCGCCCTGTACCGGCTGGGCCGCGACAACCAGGCCATCGAGGACGCCGGCCGGGCGGTCGGCGTACCCCTGGCCGCGCCCTTCCTCGACGACCGGGTGATCGAGGCGGCCTTCTCCGTCCGCGTCGAGGACCGGGTCGACCCCTGGGCGTACAAACCGCTCCTGGTGCGGGCGATGGACGGGCTCGTGCCCCGGCGCTCCCTCTCCCGCGCCACCAAGGGCGAGGGCAGCCAGGACGCCGCCGCGGGCCTGCACCGTCAGCGCGACGCGCTGACGGCCCTGTGGGACGACAGCCTGCTGGCCCGCGCCGGACTGGTCGACGAGGCCGCCCTGCGCCGGATCTGCGCGGCCGCCGGCTCGCCGGAACTGCGCGACGAACGGTTCATCTGCACGCTCGCCGCCGAGATGTGGCTGCGTACGACCGTGACGACACGAGGAGCCATCGCATGAGACTGGTCAACCGCCCGTACCTGAAACTCGCCGCCACCGAGTACGGCGCCGTGCTGCTCGACACCAAGTCGGGCGACTACTGGGAGCTGAACCCCACGTCCGCGACGATCGTCTCGGCCCTGCTGGACGGGGGGCAGGCCGAGGAGGCCACCCACCGCCTCACCCAGGAGTTCGACGTAGACGCCGAGCGCGCCGCGGCCGATGTCGGCGCCGTCCTGCGGGCCATGGCCGCCGCGGGCGTGGTGGCGGCGTGAGCTTCACCACCGCCCTGCCCTCCGAGCGCGTCCGCTTCCCGCTGCGCCCGCGTCTCCGGGCGCGCACGGCGGTCACCGCGGCCCGGCTGCTCACGCGGCTCGCCCCGCACCGACTGGAACGGGCCCTGACCCGGATCGCCCGCGGCGCGGTCCCGGCGACCGAGGCGCAGGCGACGAACGCCCGCGAGCTGGTGCTGTCCACCAGCCTGATGATGAACGGGCACCGCAGCTGTCTGCCCCGTTCGGTGGCCATCGCGCTCACCTGCCGGATCCGCGGCACCTGGCCCACGTGGTGCGTGGGAACGCTGATGAGCCCGCCGTTCAGCCCCCACGCGTGGGTGGAGGCCGAGGACAGGCTCATCGGTGAGAAGGGCGATCACGCGAGCTGGGCGCGGCTCATCACCGTGGCGGCGCCCGAGCCGCTCACTGGCAGCCGCGCTGCCAGTTCCACCCAATGAAGGTGTTGCGCAGCGAAACGTCGAAACGACAGGTCGCGCTGCCGTCCGCGTTCAGGTCCACGGAGGAGTGGTGCGTGTTCGCGTAGGTCTTTCCGGAAACGTCGAAGATTCCCTTGTACGTGAAGTCGGCGTGCGCCTCGGTACGCGAGACGGCGCAATCGGCGGCACAGTCGGTGCTCTTCGTGGCGGACTTCAGCGACCACCCGGCATTCCACGGTTCCCGGTTCCACGCCTGCGTGACCTCGGTGGCCGCCGTCGTGATGCGGCCGCCGTCCGTGGTCCACTGCGAGCTGGTGTAGAGCCCGGTCATCCGGATGTTGCAGCAGTCGTACATCTCGTTCCAGCTCGTGAACCGGCGCGCCGTGCCCGCGGCGGCCGGGGCCGCGGTCGCCGCCGTGGCGGGGGTACCGGCGATCGGGACCAGGCGCACCTCCCCGAGCCGGGGCGAGCAGTCCGCCCCGATCGTGACCTGCTGCCGCACGGCCATCCCGGCCGGCGGCGCGGGCAGCGAGCCGGTCAACCGGACCTCCCCGCACGCCTGCCCGGACGATCCGGACGGCGCCGCGGTCCCGGCGGCCGTGGCCGAACCGGCCGTCAGTGCCAGCACGCCGGCGGCGAGTACAGCGGCGAGCGTGAGTCGGTTACGCAATTCCCCAGCCTTCCCTCGGAGTTTTCGTGAGGGAGCGTAAGCGTCCGTCATTCCATGCCGACCCGCCCGCCGAGATCTTGGCAGGAAGCTGACAGCCCCCTGGCCGGCGGGTGGGCCGGGGTCGTAGTGGCACCTTCATGACAGCCCTGTTGAACGGCGGTCCGCCCCCACTGAAAGCTGTTCGACGCATACGTGAAAACAATGGGCTCGACCGTTACACAGAGGGGTTTCCCCATGGGGGCAGGACACATGTACGGCGCCGGGACATCTGTTTCCACGGATCTCCCCGCCATCCGACTCCTCAATCAACTCGCCCTGAATGAACCGGAGTTCGAGAATCGGATGCGAGAATCGCTGATTCGGGCCGAGAAGTGGCTCCAAGCCAGTGCGCACGACGCCCTCGACCCGCGTGTGGCCGCCCTCACCGGCCACCTCGCCGACGCCGGCGGCAAACGCCTTCGCCCCCTCCTCGTTCTCCTCGGCGCCGAATTCGGCGACCCCTGGGCGCACGGCGTCACCCAGGCGGCCGCCATCGCGGAACTCGTGCACATCGCCTCGCTCTACCACGACGACGTCATGGACGGGGCGGCCACCCGGCACGGCGTCCCCAGCGTCCACGCCCGCTGGGGCGAGCGGGCGGCGGTCCTCGGCGGGGACTGGCTGCTCGCCCGCGCCGCACAGCTCGCGGCCGAACTCGGCTCCGCGGCCGTCCACCTCAACGCGCAGGCCGCCGGCCGCCTGGTCGTCGGACAGCTGCGCGAACTCGCCGGCCCGGGCCCCGGCGAGGACCCCGTCACCCACTACTTCCAGGTGGCGGCGGGCAAGACGGCGGCCCTGTTCGCGATGTCCCTGGGGATCGGCGCCATCCAGGCCGCCGCGCCCGCACCCGTCGCCGCGGCGCTCGCCGAGTGCGGCGAACAGATCGGCATCGCGTTCCAGATAGCCGACGACCTCCTCGATCTCAAGGCCCCGGCCGAACTCACCGGCAAGGAACGAGGCAAGGACCTGCTCGCCGACGTCCACAGCCTGCCGGTCCTGCTCGCCCGCGAGGGCGTGGACCGCGCCGATGCCGAACTCAGGGACCTGCTCGCGGCCGGCCCCGTCCCGGCCGCGGCCCTGCCCCGAGCCCTGGAACTCTTCGAACGCTCCACCGCGCTGGACGAGGCCGAGGCCGTGATGCACCGGCGTCTCGACCGTGCGAAGGCCGCCCTCGACGGCCTGCCCCCGCTGCCCGCCCACCGCGCCCTGCTCGCCCTCTGCGACCACGTCGCCCTCCGCACCCACTGAACCGGCAAGGGAGCCCCCGCCATGACCATGGCCGAACGGGTCGCCGAACTCGCCCGCATCCGACAGGAAGCACACGTCGGCGCACCCGCCGCCACCGAGGCGCAGCACGCCAAGGGCAAGCTGACCGCCCGTGAGCGGATCGCTCTGCTGCTCGACGAGGGTTCCTTCAAGGAGGTCGAGCAGCTCCGCCGGCACCGGGCCACCGGTTTCGGCCTGGAGGCGAAGAAGCCCTACACCGACGGTGTGATCACCGGTTGGGGCACGGTCGAGGGTCGTACGGTCTTCGTCTACGCGCACGACTTCCGGATCTTCGGCGGTGCGCTGGGCGAGGCTCACGCCACGAAGATCCACAAGATCATGGACATGGCCATCGCGGCCGGTGCGCCGCTGGTCTCCCTGAACGACGGCGCGGGTGCCCGTATCCAGGAGGGCGTCTCCGCGCTCGCGGGCTACGGCGGCATCTTCCAGCGCAACACCAAGGCCTCGGGCGTCATCCCGCAGATCTCGGTCATGCTCGGCCCCTGCGCCGGCGGCGCCGCGTACTCCCCGGCCCTCACCGACTTCGTGTTCATGGTCCGGGACACCTCGCAGATGTTCATCACCGGCCCGGACGTGGTCCGCGCGGTGACCGGCGAGGAGATCACCCAGAACGGCCTCGGCGGCGCCGACGTGCACGCCGAGACCTCGGGCGTCGCCCACTTCGCGTACGACGACGAGGAAACCTGCATCTGCGAGGTCCGCTACCTCATCACGATGCTCCCCTCCAACAACCGCGAGAACCCGCCGAGCACACCCTGCCAGGACCCCGTCGACCGCGGCTGCGAACGCCTGCTCGACCTGGTCCCCGTCGACGGCAACCGGCCGTACGACATGCGCGAGGTCATCGCCGAGATCGTCGACGACGGTGAGCACATGGAGGTCCACGAGCGCTGGGCCACCAACGTCATCACCACCCTCGCCCGGCTCGGCGGCCACGTGGTCGGCATCGTCGCCAGCCAGCCCCGCTCGCTGGCCGGCGTCCTCGACATCCACGCGTCCGAGAAGGCCGCGCGCTTCGTCCGGCTCTGCGACGCGTTCTCCATCCCGCTCGTCACCCTCGTCGACGTCCCCGGCTTCCTGCCGGGCGTCGACCAAGAGCACGGCGGCATCATCCGCCACGGCGCCAAGCTGCTCTACGCCTACTGCGACGCCACGGTCCCAAGGGTCTCCGTGGTACTGCGCAAGGCCTACGGCGGCGCCTACATCGTCATGGACTCCCAGTCCATCGGCGCCGACCTCACCTACGCCTGGCCCACCAACGAGATCGCCGTCATGGGCGCCGAGGGCGCGGCCAACGTCGTCTTCCGGCGGCAGATCGCCGACGCCGAAGACCCCGAGGCCACCCGGCAGCAGCTCGTCAAGGAGTACAAGGCCGAGCTGATGCACCCGTACCACGCGGCCGAGCGCGGCCTCGTGGACGACGTCATCGACCCCGCCGACACCCGGGCCGTCCTCGTCGCCGCACTCGGCATGCTGCGCAGGAAACACGCCGCGACACCCGCCCGCAAGCACGGCAACCCCCCGATGTGAGGAGCGAGAACCATGTCCGGCACTTCCGCACCCGCCCTCCAAGGACCCCTGGCGCCGCCCCTGTTCACGATCATCAGTGGCAGCCCCACCCCGGAGGAACTGGCCGCCGTCACGGCCCTCCTGACCCTCCTCACGACACCCCCCGACACCGGCCCGGCGGGACCCGCCGAGCCCGGGCCGGCCGCCCGGTGGGACCGAAGCGACCTCCCGCCGCCCGCCTCCTGGGCAGCGGCCCGCCCCTGACCGGCCCGTCCCCCGGCAGCCTGATCGGCGCCTCCCACCAGCCGCCCCGCCGGCAGTTTGCTGCCGTCCGCGTTGCGTGCCCGCCCGGCGGCCTGTAACTCAGAGTGAAGACGGTACGACCGCCGTTCCGGCAGGACCGCAGCGCAAACGAGGGGGCGTCCGTGCTTCAGGTGGTGTTCCGGATCCTGGGGCCACTGGACATCAGCGCCGACGGGCGACCCGTCGCCCTGCAAGGCGCCCGCCAGCGCACCATCATGTCCATGCTGCTGCTCGCGCCGGGCCGGGTGGTCTCCGTCGACACCCTCGCCGACGCCGTCTGGCAGGGAAACCCGCCCGCCACGGCCCGCAACCAGATCGCCATCTGTGTATCGGCCCTGCGCAAGACCCTCAGGACCGCGGTCGGCATCGACGACCTGCTCGTCACCAGCCACCCCGGATACATGCTCCACGCCGGCGAGCACCGCATCGACGCCGTCGAGTTCGAGGAGCGGGCCGCCGAAGGACGCGAGGCCGCCCGCCGCGGCCGCACCGAGGAAGCCCGCGCCCACTTCGAGGAAGCCCTGGCGATGTGGCGCGGCCCCGCCCTCGCCGGGGTCGTCGCCGAACGAGTGGAGGCGGAGGCCGAACGGCTCACCGGGCTCCGCCTCGACATGTACGAACAACTCACCGCCCTGCGCCTGGACCTGGGCCAACACCGCGAACTCATCGGGGAGCTCACCGGCTTCGTACGGGCGCACCCCCTGCGTGAACAGGCCCTCGCCCACCTGATGCTGGCCCACTACCGCTCCGGCCGCCGCGCCGAGGCCCTGGAGACCTACCGCGACGGGGCACGCCTGCTCGCCGAGGAACTCGGCATCGACCCCGGCCCCGCCGTCCAGGAACTCCACGAGGACATCCTCGCCGACTCCCCGAAGCTCACCCTGCCCACCACCGCGACCCTCCAGTCGACCGCCGCCACCACCACGGTGCCCGCCCACCTGCCCCCGGCCCCGGCCTCCTTCACCGGCCGCCACCAGGAACTCGCCACCCTCGACCGCCTGCTGGACCAGCTCGACGGTTCCTCCCTGCCCGTCGGTTCCATCACCGGCACCGGCGGCGTCGGCAAGACCGCGCTCGCCGTCCACTGGTCCCACCAGGTCGCCGCGCGCTTCCCCGACGGGCAGCTCTTCGCCGATCTGCGCGGCTACGACGAGGAGGAGGAACCCCGCAGGCCCGGCGCCGTCCTCGACCGCTTCCTGCGCGCCCTCGGCGTGCCCGGCCCCCAGATCCCCGCCGACCAGGTGGAACGCACCGCGCTCTTCCGCAGCGTCCTGGGCGGCCGCCGGATCCTGATCGTCCTGGACAACGCCCGCTCCTTCCAGCAGATCCGCCCCCTCCTGCCCGGCACGTCCGGCTGCTGCGTCCTGGTCACCAGCCGCGACAGCATGAGCAGCCGGCTCGCCGGTGACTACGCCCTGGTACCGCTGAACCTCGGCTCCCTCGAACAGGACGAGTCGATCACCCTGCTCTCCCGGGTGGCCGGCGACGACCGCCTGTCCGGCGATCCCGCGGGCGCCGCCCGACTCAGCGAACTGTGCGACCGGCTGCCCCTCGCGCTGCGCATCGCGGCCGCCCGGCTCGCCGCGAAGCCGCACTGGACCGTCCGCACCCTCGTATCGCGACTGGAGGACCAGCACCGCCGACTCGACGAGCTGAGCCTGGACGCCCGCGGGGTCCGCGCCGGGCTCCGGCTGAGCTACCGCGACCTGCCCCCCGACACCGCCCGCATGTTCCGCCTGCTCGGGTCGCTGAACGTCACCGAGTTCTCCGCCTGGGCCGGCGCCGCCCTTCTCGACATCCACCCGGTCGACGCCGAGGACCTCATCGAGCAGCTCGTCGACGCCCAGCTCCTCGAACCCCTCAGCGCCACCGCGGGCCACGTCCGGTACCGATTCCAAGACCTCCTCCGCCTCTTCGCTCGCGAATGCGCGCTTGCCGAGGACGGAGAAGGAGAACTGAGGGCCGCCCTGAGACGTGCCTGCGGGGTGTGGCTGGCGCTCACCAAGGAGGCCCACCGGAAGGTCTACGGCGGGGACTACACCGTCGTCCCCGGCTCCGCGCCCCTCCGCGAACTCCCCTCCCACCTGGTCGAATCCCTCGTGGAGAACCCCATGGAGTGGTTCGAGGCCGAACGCTCCTCCATCACCGGCCTCGTCCAGCAGGCGGCCCGCGGGGACGAGTCCGCGTACGCCTGGGACCTGACCATGACCAGCGTCACCCTCTTCCAGAACCGCAACTACCTGGAGGACTGGCGGGAATGCGGCGAAGCGGCCCTGACCGCCGCCCGCCGCACCGGCGACCGGCTGGGCGAGGCGGCGATGCTGCAGTCGCTCGCCACCCTGGAGATCATCCAGTACGAGTACGACAGCGCGTACGAGCGACTCGGCCTGGCCCTGCACCTGTTCGAGGAGCAGGGCCAGCACCAGGGGCGGGCCCTGGTGCTCCGGAACCTGGCGATGTGCGAGCGCCATCGCGGAGACACCGATCGGGCGGTGGAGACGGGCCGCCGCTCGCTGGAGATCTTCCGCGCGGTCGGTGACCCCTACGCCGAGGCACATGTACTGGGCCTGCTGGCGCAGTTCGAACTGGAACGGGGGGACGCTCAGGCGAGCCTGATGCTGTCGTCGGAGGCGGTGGCCAGAAGCCGAGGACTCGGCACCGTGCGGGGCGAGGCGCAGAGCACGCTCCGGCTCGCGCAGGCGTTGATCCACCAGGGCGACGGGGCGCGTGCGGAGGAGGCTTCCCGGCGCGCCCTGGAGCTGGTGCTCGGCAGCGGCGACCGCCGGGGCGAGACACACGTGCTGCGTGCACTGGGGGAGGCGCTGTGGCGCCAGGGGAAACTGGAGGAGGCCGAGGCGGTGGCACGCAGTGCTCTCCAGGTCGCGGAGCAGGTCGCGGACGTCTACCTGCGGGCGCGGGCGGCCGTCGTCCTCGGAAGCGTGCAGGCGCTGCGCTCGGACCGGAGCGGCGCCGCGAGTACGTTCAAGAGCGCGGCGGACCTCTTCACCGAGGTCGGCGCACAGGGGTGGCGAGCGCGGATGGACCAGGTCCTGGTGGCGCTCGCGGAAGGCGAACGGGGCGACCTGCGGGGCCTGTTCGCGTTCCAACCCTGACGGCGGCCCTCCGCGGCCCCCCGCTCACATCCACGGATCGTCCGCCCCGGCACCGGTGGCGGAGACCTTCCACGGGTCGTCGGTCCCGGGCCCCTGGACGGTGGCCTTCCACGGGTCGTCCCGCAGCAGGCCGCCGGCGCGCACCGACCACGGGTCGTCCGTCCCGGCCACGGTGGTGATGGCCTTCCACGGGTCGTCGTGGGTGGGGCCGGCCGCCGCGAGGTCGTCGAATGGTGTCACGCCCTGGTTCACGGCGACCCCCGCGACCGACACCAGGAGCAGGGCCGTCGTCGCCACCAGCCTGCCCAGCGGAGCGGCCGTCGCGGTCTGAGCGGTCTTGCGGGTGGAGAGAATGAAGTGGTTCATGGCGTCCTCCCGGACCTTCGTCGTCCGCTGCGGGCCGGTGCCCCGCGGTACGCCCTGAACGCTACGCAGCCCCCGTTTTCGTGCGCTTTCAAAACCCTTTCGGATCACTGAAATCGATCCGAGAGCGAGATGGAACACCAGGTCAATAGCGTTTCGCGCAAGATGACCCGCGAGTAGACGCGGGTTCGCGCAACGGTGGGGGACCTCCATGGACTTCAAGCTCCTCGGGCCGGTCGCAGCCGAGCGTGACGGCCGCCCGATCGCCCTCGACGGCGCCAAGCAGCGCACCGCGCTCGCCGCCCTGCTGCTCGCCCACGGCCGGGTCGTCACCGACGAGCGGCTGACCACGCTCCTCTGGGGCTGGGAGCCGCCCTCCAGCAGTACCCACCAGCTCTACACGTACGTCTCGCGGCTGCGCACCCGCCTGGGCCCGGACCACGGCCTGGAACGCCGCGGCGCCGGCTACCGCATGGACATCTCCTCCTCGGCCCTGGACTGGGACCGCTTCCGCCGCCTCGCCGAGACCGGCCGCGCCGACCTCCTCGCGGGCCGCCACGCCGACGCCGAACGCCGCCTCGCCGAGGCGCTCGCCCTGTGGACGGGCCCCGCCCTCAGCGACGTCACCGAGCACCTCGCCGCCGCCGAGGGGCCACGCATGACCGAGACGCACCTGGCGGCGACCGAACACCACGCCGAGGCCGCCCTCGCCCTGGGCCGTCACGACGAGCTCATCCCGAGCCTCACCCGGCAGGTCATCCGACACCCCGTACGGGAACGCCCGCGCGGCCAACTGATGACCGCGCTCTTCCGCAGCGGACGCCAGTGCGACGCCCTCTCCCTGTACGAGGAGGGCCGCCGCGTCCTGGCGGACGAACTGGGCATCGACCCGGGCCCCGAACTGCGCGCCCTCCACCAGCAGATCCTCACCGCCACCCTCCCCCCGCCCGCCGCCCCCGCCCGCCGGACGACCACCCTCGCCGCGCCCGCGGCCCCGGCGCCCGCGGCCCCGGCCCTTGCGGCACAGGCCCGGCCGGTCCCGGCCCTGCTGCCCGCCGCGCCCGGCGACTTCACGGGCCGGGAGGCGCAGACCCGGGAGGTCCTCGACGCCTTGAGCAGCCACCAGGACGTGGCCGTCACCGGAGCCCCCGGCACCGGCAAGTCCGCCCTCGCCCTCCGAGCCGCCGAACACGTCCGCCCCGCCTTCCCCGACGGCCAGCTCTACGCCGACCTCCGCACCCCCGACGGCACGCCGCGCACCCCCTGGCAGGTCCTCGGCTGGTTCCTGGACGCCCTCGGGACCGCCCCGGCCCAACTCCCCGCAGGCCTCGACGAGCGCGCCCAGCTCTACCGCACCCTCCTCGCGGACCGCCGCGTCCTGATCGTCCTCGACAACGCGGCCGACGACACCCAGGTACGCCCCCTGCTGCCCGGCGGCGGCGCCACCCGCACCCTCGTCACCGGAGTCCGGCCGGACCTCGCCTCCCTCGAAGGCACCCGCCTCGTACGCCTCGGCCCGATGACCCCCACCGAGGCGACCCGCCTCCTGGCCCGGATCGCCGGCTCCGACCGGCTCGCGGGCGACCCCCAGGCGGTCGCCCGCATCGCCGAGTACTGCGATCGCCTGCCGCTCGCCCTGCGCATCGCCGCGGCCCGGCTCGCCGCCCGCTCGGACCGCCCGCCCGCCCACCTCGCCGGCCGCCTCGCCGCCGAGGACCGCCGCCTGGGCGAACTGCGCATCGGCAGCCTCGACGTCACCACCGGGCTGCGGCACGCGCTGGACTCCCTCGACCCGTCCACCGCCACGGCGTTCGCCGCCCTCACGGCCACGGACCTGCCCGTCCTCTCGCCCCCGGACGCCGCCGCCCTTCTCGACCTGCCGCTCCACGAGGCCGAGGACCTCCTGGACCGGCTGGCCGACGCCCGCCTCCTGGAACCCGGTCCCACCGACCGCGATCCCGTCCCGCGCTACCACCTGATGCCGCTGGTACGGCTGTTCGCCCGGACCCGCGTCCTCACGGCCTGAGGTCCCGCCCCCGGCGGCCTGGTGGTCCCCGCCACCGGGCCGCTTCCCCCTGCGCGCTCATCCGCAGCCGCCGGCGTGCCCCTCGTCGAGCCCGTAGGTGGCGATGTACCCGTTGTCCGCGGTGCCCCGCGTGGCCAGTTCGTTCAACGCGTCGACATAGTCCGCGAGGAGTTCGGCCCAGGGTGTCGCACCGTCGCGCAGCAGGATCTCCTGATCCACCGCCGCGCCGCGCTCGATCTCCGTCAGAATTTCCAGGGGGTGCTGGACCCGGGACTTCTCGAACATCGTTCCTCCTCTTGATGTCGGGCCCCGTTCAGGTCCCGCACCAAAAGATTCGACTCACCCCCTGTACGCGTTCTCCGGTCCGTCTGGAGCCCCCGATACAGCCGCGCGATACATTCCGTACAGGGATGGCCGCGACCCTTCTCCCATGGACACGAAAGCGACCACACCCGCCCCCGTCAGGGAAACAGTGATCGCCGGCGGTACCCTCACCGCCTGGATCGCCGCGGCCCGGCTGGCCTCCGCCTGCCAGGGCACGCTCCGCGTCACGGTCCTCGAAACCCCGCACCGCACCGAACCCCAGGTCACCGCCCTCGCGCCGACCGTGCAACGCGACCTCTTCGACCGCCTCGGCATTCCCGAGAACGCCTGGATGCGCGCGAGCGCGGCCTCCTTCAACGCGGCCGTGAAATACGTGAACTGGGGCGTCGGCGAGAATCACTTCTACATTCCCCAGGACGGAAATCCGCCGGACTGCGAGGGATTTCCCCTCTCCGATTTCTGGCTCCTCCGCCGTCGGACCGGACAAACCGTCGAGCCGCCCGACCACGCCTGTTTCCGCGAGCCGCCGCTCATGGACGCCCGCAAATCACCGCGCTGGCTGGACGGCCGCGCGGCCATCGCGTACGGCTGGCACGCGGACAGCACCATGCTGACCCACTTCCTGCGCAGGAACGCGATGGAGACCTGCGGCGTGCGCATGGTGACCGGCGAGATCCTCGGCGCCCACCGCGACGAGAACGGCATGCTGACGGCCCTGCGGACCACCCGGGGAGACCTGACGGCCGACTTCTTCCTGGACTGCACCGGCTCCGACAGCCTGATCCTGGCCGGCATCCTCGGCGAACCCTTCACCGGCGCGGCCGACCGTCTCGTCGCCGACAGCACGTTGTCCCTCACGCTTCCGCACGACAGCGACCTGCACGGCGTCGAGCCCCACACCACCGCCACCGCCGTCGCGCACGGCTGGACCTGGCGCCGCCCCCTGGTCGGCCGCCAGGGCGCCGGGCTCGTCTACGCGAGCGCCCTGACCACCCCCGGCGAGGCCGCCCGGGCCCTGCGCAGGGCCCTGGGCCTGCCCCACGACCGCGCGGAGCCGACTTCTACCGCCCTCCGGGTGGGTCACACCCGGCGCACCTGGGTCAAGAACTGTGTGGCCCTCGGTGGAGCCGCCTGGTTCGCCGACCCGCTGGCCGACGACCAGCGTGTCACGCTGGACCTCCTTGACCGGCTGATCCGGGACTTTCCGTCCCTCGACACCCGCGAAGCCGCCGCGAGCCGCTTCAACCGGGCGGCCGCCGACCACTACCGGGCCGCCCTCGACCTCGCCCGGCTCCGCTTCGCGGGCTCACCCCGCACCGACGCCTCGTTCTGGACCACCCAACGCTCCCTGCCCCTCCCCGCCGAGCTGCACGCCGTCGTGGAAGCCCACCGGGCCGGCCTCTCCGTCACCCCGGACGAGGCTCCCCTGCGCACCCTCCTGACCGCCCTGACCCCCCACACCGCGGCCCCGCCCCCGGCCCTGATCCACCATCCCCACGCCCTGCGGACCGCCGAGGACCACTTCACCCGCATCAAGCGCCACCAGCGCGTCCTCGGGGAAACCCTCCCCGACGCCCACACCTACCTCGCCCGACTGCACGCCCGCGCCCCGCACACCCCGCGCGGCGACAGCACGATCACCGCGATGTGGACCGGCGGCGACCTGCCGTGAACCAACAGGGCTCCGCCGTTCTGCTGCGCGCGCATCACCCTGCGGCTCCTGCCGGAGGAGGCGGTGCGCCAGATGAAGCCCTTGGCCGCTCCCGCGGCGGGGATGGCCCGTCGGCTCAGGAATCAAGCACGGCGGCGATGGCTTCGATCTCTACGAGCTGGCCGTCATAGCCGAGCACGGTGACACCCATCAACGTGCTCGGCACGTCGTGGTCACCGAACGTGTCCCGGACCACCTCCCACGCCGTCACCAGGTCCTCCCGCCGGTGAGAGGCAACGAGAACACGGGTGCTGATGACATCGTGCAGTGACGCGCCCGAGTCCGTCAGAGCGGTCCGCATGTTCTCCACAGCCCTGGCCGCCTGCCCCGCGACGTCCCCGATCGCCGCAGTGGAGCCATCCTCATTCAGAGGACATGCTCCGGCCAGGAAGATCAGCCGCGACTCGGCCGGGGCCGTGGCCGCGTAGGCGTACTCCGCGACATCGGACAGGGAGGCAGAGCGAATCAACGTGACAGCACGCGGCACGGGTTTCCTTTCGCAGCAGTTCCGGGACACGCACGACCTTCTCGAAAGGTCGACTCCGCGTTCGACACATTTTCCCGGCCCGTCGACTCCCGTGATGGGGCCACAGCGCTACCGGTGGTCTTTCCCGGAGATGACGAGGGCGAGCGCGGCGGCCACGGTGTCGTGCAGCGTCTCGGCCACGGGTACGCCGTGGCGGCGGGCGACATGTACGAGGTAGCGGTTCCGTTCGGGGTTGGGGCAGTCGGGCGGGCAGCCGAGGACGGCCCGGCCGGTGGCGACGTCGAGACCGAACTCGACGTTGGTGGTGAACCCGGGAAGCGACACGAGGTCGCGGGGGATCCAGAAGAGGATCGCGTCGGCATGGCGGCGGGCGTCCGTCTCCCAGTCGACCTGGTCGTCGTAGTGTGCGGCGCGGACACCGCCCCGGGACTCGGGGTTCAGGACGGTCAGCGGCTGCCGGCCGGTCCACTGGGCCGTGAGCTCGCCTATCGCGTCGGGCCGCCAGGAGGGAACGGGGCCGTCGGCGCGCGGGGTGGGCCCGGCGAGGAAGACGCTCGGCCCGCCGGCGGGGAGCGGTTCGCGGGCGTAGACGAGGTTCGGGGTCACGGTCATCGGGTTCCTCCGGTGTCCTGCGGGGTCCAGGGCAGTGACAGTCGCTCGTGGGTGGCGCGGGGCACGACGTGGACATGGAGGTGGAAGACGGTCCGCGTGGCCGCCGCCCCCTTCGACGTGATGCTGCTCGCGGTCGGGTACGGGGCCATCGGCTCTGCAGCGCGGCGCATCACGGTTGCGGTCACCCCCGGATCCTCTCCCGCGTCCCGGAGGTGTATGCGAGGCATGACCAGGACATCGTCGAAGTGAACCCCGCCCGAGCGCGGGCGGACTGCAACGGCGTCCTCCCCGGGCCGTTCTCCCCGGCCCGTTCGCCCGGCGCACGGCCGACCGACCGAGGCACACCGTCCGGATGTCGAGAGGCTCACTGCTTCGGGGGGTGGACCGCTGTGCCGCGTCCCCACAGAATGCGTGTGGGGTGTGCACCGTTTGCGCCCTATTCGCCGGTGTGGAGGGGGAGTTGATGTTGCATACCGTGACAACGGTGGCTCTTACGGTGGCGGCGCTGTTGCCGCTGGGGCCCGCCGAAGGTGCCCAGGGCGCGGCCCGGGCCGGCCTGGTGATGTACGAACTGCAGCCGCCGGAGGGTTACTCGTCCACGGTGGCCGAGCTGCTGAGCGAGGCCGGACACGCCGTGGGTTCGGCGCGCGACGCCCGGGGCGAGAAGTACGTTCCCGTCCGGTGGGAGCCCAACGGCACGGCCATCCCACTCAGCGGCCTCGGCGGCGACTGGATGTGGGCGAAGGCCATCAACGACGACGGGATCATCGCCGGCACGGCCAACACGTCCGACGGCAAGCAGCACGCCGTGACGTGGGACGCCTCCGGCGCGGCGAAGCGCCTTCAGGAGCCCGAGGGCTACCCGCAGAGCGTCGTCGAGGACATCAACAACCAGCGCGTGTCGGTCGGCACGGCGTCCCTCTACAGCACCACCTGGGCCGTGCGCTGGGACCGAGACGGCAGGCCGACGTTCCTGGAACAGCCGCCGAACTCCGTCGGAAGTCTCGCGACCCGTGTCAACGACAGCGGCGAGATCATCGGTTCCGCCCGCTTCCTCGGCGCCGGCAACACGTCGGCGGTGCGCTGGGACGCGAGCGGCAAGGTCATGTACCTGGGCAGCAGCACGTTCCCCTCCCTGGCCACGGCAAGGGACATCAACAACCGCGGAACGGTCGCCGGCGACACCTACGATTCGGTCGCAGGCGGATACCGGGCAGCGCGGGCGTTGCGCTGCTGCGTCTTGCGCGTCATGCCGGGAGCGTCCGACGGCAGCGTTGCCTACGAGGTGAACAACCGCGACGTGTTCCTCGGCGCCACCAAGATCGGCGACCGCATCGAGACCGTGCGGTGGGACAACAACGGCGGCACGGTCGTGATGAAACCCGTCCCCGGTACTTCCCGGCGCAATGTGCACGCGCTCAACGACGCGGGCCTGGCCGTCGGCACCTCCGACCAGCGCGCCGCCATCTGGGACGTCAACGGGAACGCCACCCTCCTCCCCGATGAGAAGCCCGGCCGGGTGCTGAAGAACTCCATGGCGCAGACGATCAACAACGCCGGCCAGATCCTCGGCAGCGCCGAATACTGGGACGTCCCCACGCGCGCGGTCATCTGGCGTTAGGCCGTCTCTTTCGGATCTTGCCGGCAAGATCCGAAAGAGACGACCAAGACCGGCGGACCGCCACCGTGCTGCCGAGGCGTCAACGGGCGGCCGGAGCGCGTGCGTCCCCGGAAGCTCACTCTTCGGCGATCCACCGGGCGAGGGAGACCAACGTGGCTTCGACGCTGGTCGTCATGTAGTCGCGGAGTGCGTCGAGGTCGCCGCGGGTGGTGCCCAGCACCGGGTCGAGGCGCAGGAGCTGCCAGGACTGCTCGACGACGGTTCCGCGCCCCTGGGGGTCGAAGGTCCAGCTCCACCGCACGATGCCGTCCTCGGCGCCGCCGACCACGAAGGCGAAGGCGCTGCCGGGGTCGGCTCGTACGACCTGGGAGCGGGTGGTCCATTCCCTGCCGTCCTTGCGATTGCGGCCGCTGAACCAGGCGCCGGCCCGAGGACCGGCGCCTTGGTCGAACGTGACGTCGGTCGCGTTGGGGCTCCAGCGGCCGATCGCGGACACGTCACTGACCAGGTCGTAGACCCGGGCGGGCGCGGCATCGACCCATGCGCGTCTGGTGAAGGCGTAGGCCGATGCGTTCAGGGTCTCGAAGAGGTCGTGTTCGCTGGTGGTGGCGCTCAAGGCGTCCTCCTGGGTGCGTGCACTGGGTGCGTATGGGACGGGGTGCCGGGTCGGCGACACCCACGTCATCACCGGTCGTGCCGGGGAGCCAGACCCACCGGTGCCTATCCACAGCTGGGGCAGGCTGCGCGTTTCGAGTCGGCCCATACTCGGATCCATGACCGGAAAATCGCAGCTCGGGGACTTCCTGCAGGCGCGGCGCTCCCAGCTGCGCCCCGAGGACGTCGGGGTGCCCACCTATGGGGAGCGCCGACGTGTACCGGGTCTCCGGCGCGAGGAGTTGGCACTGCTGGCGGGGGTCAGCGCCTCCTACTACACCCGCCTGGAACAGGGGCAGTCGCTGAGCGCGTCGTCCGAGGTATTGGACGCGATCGCCGGGGCTCTGCGGCTGGACGATTCCGAGCGGCGGTACCTGCACGACCTGGTCCGGGCGGACAAGCGTCGCACGCAGGGCCGGCGGCCCGCGCCGGAGCGAGTGACGGAGGCGACGGCCCAGTTGCTGGACGTGCTGGCCGACGTCCCCGCGATCGTACTCGGCCTGCGCAGTGACGTACTGGCGTGGAACCGCCTGGGTCACGCGCTGTTCGCCGGGCACCTGGACCGCGGCGCCCCGGACCTGCCGGGGCAGCGCCCCAACATGGCCAGACTGGTGTTCCTCGACTGTCACACCCGCGACCTGTACGCGGACTGGCCGAGCAAGGCCAGGGCGGTGGTGGGGAACCTGCGCGTGGTGGCGGCCCAGCATCCGCAGGACACCGCGTTGCATGCGCTGCTGGGTGAACTGAGCGCCAAGAGTGCGGAGTTCTCCTCGATGTGGGCCGATCATCGGGTCAGGGAGTGCACCGTCGCCACCTACGAGATGCGGCACCCGTTGATCGGCCCGCTGACCGTCGTCCAGCAAACCATGAGCCACGGGTCGGGCCCCCACACGGTGGTCGCCACCACGGAGGCGGGCTCCCCCTCGCGGGCCGCGGTGGCCCTGCTCGCCCAGACCATCACCCAGGACACCGTCGCGGCCGACCCGGTGCGGAGGGGGCCCCGGGCCGGCACTGCCTGACCTCGCACCACACGTTCCGGGGCCGCATGCCCCCGAGCCGACCCCCATCCACCCGTCCCACCCCGCCCGTGCGTCGGCGAATCGCTGCCGCATGCCCGAAACCAGTGAAGGAACCATGTTCAAGAAACTCTCCCGGTCCGCCGTGTCGACGGCCGTCCTTGTCGCGGCAGCCGCCGTGGCGCTCGCTCCGACGCCGGCATCGGCGGCTCCTGCATCGGCGTCGGCATCGGCTCCGGTGTCGGCGTCGGCGTCGGCCGCGCCCGCCCCCCTGAGCCGCGCCCGGATCGCCGCGCATTTCGACCTGTCCAAGGGACAGACGCCGGAGAACCTCGCCCTGGCACCGGGCGGCGCCGCGTACGTCACCTTCGCCAAGGCCCGCCAGATAGCAGAGATCGCCCCCGACGGCACCACCCGGATCCTCGCCACCCTGCCCAAGCCCGCCGACGGCGGTATCCACACCCCGGCCCTGGGCTTCCCGCTGACCGTCGGAATCGTCCGAGCCCACGACGGCACCCTGTACTTCCTGTACGCCACCGGCACCCCCGACCTGACCGGCGTGTGGCGGCTTCGCCCCGGCGGCCAACCGCAGCGGATCGCCGCCCTGCCCGCGGGCGGCCTGCCCAACGGCCTGGCCCTGGACCCGCGCACCTGCACCCTGTACGTCACGGACTCCGTGCTCGGCACCATCTGGCGCGTGCCCACCACGGGCGGCACTCCCACCGCCTGGTCCACCGCACCCGAACTGGCCCCCGCCGGCTTCCTCGGCGCCAACGGCCTGAAGATCCACAACGGTGCGGTCTGGGCCACCAACCTCGACAAGGGCACCGTGCTGCGCATCCCCGTCCTCCCGGACGGTCGCGCCGGCCGCGTCCGGACCAAGGCCACCGGCCTGCCGGGGATCGACGACTTCGCCTTCACCGGCCGCGGCGATCAGCTGCTGGCCACCCTCAACGGCCCCGGCCAGGTCGTGCTCGTCCAGCCCGACGGCAGCCACTCCATCGTGCTGAGCCAGGCCGACGGCCTGCAGAACCCCACGGCCATCGCCCTGCGCGGGACATCCGTCTACGTGACGAGCGCCGCCTACGTCACTGCCCAGGACCCCAACCTGCTCCGCGCCCACCTGAACCGCTGAGCGCCACGGGCACCGACCCGGCGAGGAGATGTACCGGCGGCTCGTCCCCGAACGACCGCGTACCCGTCGACGGGCCGCCCCGTCATGCCACCCCCGCTCACTCGAAGGCCGGCGAGCACTCCGAGCCCGCGCACCCGAAGGCCGGCGCACTCGCCCCCCGCGTACCCCCAGCCCGCCCACCGAACGGAGAAGCACCATGCAGGACACCCACGAGATCACCCTGGGCGATGTCACCATCACCCGGATCGAGGAGATGCACGGGCCGATCATGCCCACGGACCAGTTCTTCCCCGACCTGCCCGAGCAGGCATGGAAGGACCAGCGCGCCGTGCTCGTGCCCGACCACCTGGGCGCCGACGACGCCATGGTCCATGTGGCGATGCAGACCTGGCTGCTGCGCAGCGAGGGCCGCACCATCCTGATCGACACCGGCGTCGGCAACGACAAGGCCCGCCCGGCCGCCGCCGCGTGGGACCACCTGCGGCTGGACTACCTCGGCAACCTCGCACGCGCCGGGGTGCGGCCCGAGGACGTCGACCTGGTGATCAACACCCACCTGCACGTCGACCACGTCGGCTGGAACACCCGTCTGATCGACGGCGACTGGGTACCCACCTTCCCGAACGCCACCTACCTGATGCCCAAGGCCGACTTCGAGTTCTGGAACCCGGCGAACAACCCGGACATCACCGGCGGCGTCAACGAGAACGTCTTCGAGGACAGCGTCGCCCCCGTGCACGCCGCGGGCCAGGTAAGGCTGTGGGAGGAAGGCCACACCATCGACGGCAGCCTGCGTCTGGAAGCAGCTCCCGGCCACACGCCCGGATCCAGCGTCGTCACACTGACCTCCGGCAGCGACCGGGCCCTGTTCGTGGGCGACCTGATGCACACCCCCTTGCAGGTCACGCATCCCGACCACAACAGCTGCTTCTGCCAGGACCCGGCACAGTCCCGCAGCACCCGCCGCAGGCTCCTCGGCCGGGCCGCTGACACGGGCGCCCTCGTCCTGCCCGCCCACTTCAGCGGCCACAGTGCCCTGGAGGTCGAGCACCAGGGCAGCGGGTTCACGATCAAGAAGTGGGCGCCGATCACCCGGTACTGACCCCGATTCCAGCTCGCCGCCGCTGCGGCCACCCCGGAGCGGCGGCACCCACATGAGCAGCCGACAGCCGACGGCCGGCAACCAGGAACCGGCAACCAGCAACCAGGAGAACAGAGATGACACCCGCCGATCCCACCACCGTCACCACCACCTCAGGCCCTGTCCGCGGTCGCCGCCACGAACACGGGACCGTCTTCTTCGACGTGCCCTACGCCGCACCGCCCGTCGGCCGCGAACGGTTCGCCGCGCCGACCCCGCACCAACGGTGGACAGGGATCCGTGACACCACGCGGCCGGGACCGACCGCGCCCCAGCCCGCCCGGGACTCCTTCGGCACCCTCGACATGTCGCCCTACTTCGGCCCGGGTTGGCAGCGCGGCGACGACTACCTCACCGTCAACATCTGGGCCCCGCAGCCGGAGGGGACGCCCCGACCGGTGATGGTGTTCGTACACGGCGGAGGGTTCGTCGCGGGTTCCCACCGCGCACCGCTCTACGACGGCACGGCCTTCGCCCGCGACGGCGTCGTGCTGATCACCGTGAACTACCGCCTGGGCATCCCCGGCTTCCTGCACCTGCCCGACGCCCCGGACAACCGCGGCATGCTCGACGTCCAGGCCGCCCTGCACTGGACCAGGGAGAACGCCGCCGGCTTCGGCGGCGACCCCGAGAACGTCACGCTCTTCGGCCAGTCCGCCGGAGCCATCATCGTCGGCGGCGTCCTCGCCGACCCGGCCTCGACAGGCCTGTTCCGACGGGCGATCATCCAGAGCGGCAGCGGCACCGGCGCCTTCACCCCCGACCAGGCCGGCATCGTCACCGCGGCCGTCGGACGCGGGCTGGACCTCGAACCCACCGCCAAGGCCCTGGCCGACGTACCCGACGAGCACCTCGTCGCCGTCACGGCCGGCCTGACCGGCCTGGACCTGCGCACCTCCACCCACCACGACCCGCTCGGCGGGATCACCTCCTTCAGCCTGGTCGGCGAGCACCAGCCGGCCGCCGCGGTCGCCGCCGGCCAGGGCAGCGAGATCGACCTGCTCATCGGCGCCAATCGCGACGAGGGCGCCCTCTACCTGGCCCCGCTGGGACTGCTCGCGAGCACCACCGATGCCGATGTCCGTGACACCGCGGCAAAGTTCCACCGGGACCCCGACGAAGCCGTCCGTGCCTACCGGACGCGGCACCCCGCCGCCTCAGCCGCCGACCTGCGCACCGCGATCCTCGGCGACGGGCTGTTCGCGGACGGCACCCGGCGGATGGCCGCCGCCCACGCGAGCGCCGCGACCGGAAGGACGTACTGCTACGCATTCGACTGGCGCTCCGACGCGATCGACGGGCAACTGGGCGCCTGCCATGTCATGGAACTGCCGTTCGTCTTCGACTGCCTGTCCCTGCCATCGCTGCGCGGCCCCCGAGGGCTCCTCGGCAACACCGAACCGCCCGCCCCACTCGCCGCGCGCATGCACCGCTCGTGGATGCGGTTCGCCGAGACCGGCAATCCCGGCTGGCCCGTCCACGAACCGGCCGGGCGCCACATCCAGCACCTTGGCGCCGCCTGACCGCCTGACCGCCTGACCGCCTGACCGCCTGACCGCCTGACCGCCTGACCGCCAACCGAAACGGTGGCCGCGCCGCACCCGGCGTACCGGCGGTCCGTGTACCGGCGGTCCGTCCGGCGGCTCCGATCAGCACCTCCGCTCCGCCTGCGGCACTCCCATCTGCCCGAGGCGGACTACCTGCATCGTCCCTTCAGGCCTATGGCTGCTGCACAAGGTTCCGCGGGTCGGCCGGGCGGGGTACGAAGACCGGGGAGTCCGACTGGTAGAAGAGGTCGATGTCGGCCTCCTCACCGCCGACGATCAGTGTGTCCCAGGCTCCGCTCTCCCGCAGGGTGCGGAGGGTGGCCGGGGAGATGGACGCGAGGTGGGAGCGGAGTTCTTCGTCGGTGGGCAGGCCCGGCAGCCGCGGCCTCAGCCGGTCGCGGATCCCCGCCATCCGGTCCAGCAGCGCCTCCAGGTCGCTCCCGTCCGCGGTGCGGGAACCGGCCCCCGCGCCCGCCCCGGCCTCCGCGCTGCGCGCGATGATGTCCCGGATGGCACGGGTGACGCCCTGGTCGTCCGTGGTCACCATGGCGTTCCACGCCCGGCTCTTGTGCCGGTACTGGAGCATCGACATCGCCGCCTCGTGCCGGATGAAGTCGGCGTCCCGCAGCGGCTTCCCCTGCCAGGCACGGCTGAGCGACCGGGCCAATGACGTGGCCGAGGCAAGGCCGCTGTTGAGGCCGCGACCCGGCCAGAAGTGGATGGCGTTGGCCGCGTCGCCCAGCAGGAAGCCGTAGGTGCCGGGGCTGGTCGCGGTGGGCCGGTGCAGCTGTGCGGTGAATCGCGGGCGCTGCACCATGTCCAGCCGGAACGAGGTGATCGCCGACAGGTCGTCCTCGGCCACCCCGAACAGGCTGAGGCCCTGCCGGATCTCCTTCCACAGCGGCGAGCTGCGCAGCAGGGCGGGGAGGAAGAGGGTGCCGTGGGTGGGGCAGCGGAACTCGTTGTCCTCCTCCTGCCGGCTCATCAGGCAGGGGCGGGCGGCGATGCACTCCTCGAAGACGTGGCGGATCGGGTCGATGCCGATGACGCTCTTGGCCTCCTCGCGCGTCAGCCGCATGTTCAGGAAGCCCTCGCCGCGCAGCGAGTTGAGCAGGAAGCGGTTCTGCGACACGGTGAGCAGCACGCTCATCGGGTCCGGCAGCCTCGACTTCACCCGCAGCCCCAGGACGACGTCCTGGAGGTGCTCGCCGTCGAGGGAGTAGATCGAGGCGTCGGCCGCGCCGAAGCGGTCGGCGTAGTGCTCACGCGTGCGGGAGCGGCCACCTTCGCAGACCACCAGGACGTGCTCCTGCGTGAGCCGGTTCTGCTGCTCCGTCACGTCGAAACGCCGGGCAACGAGTCGGATCGCCGCCCTCCGGTTGGCCAGTTCCAGCAGCCGGTCCTCGATGTGGGCGATCCGGATGTTGCGGGGCGGCCGGCCGTCGACCGAGTCGGGGCCGACGGGCCACATCTCCGAGTAGGCGCCGCCGTTGTCGAACAGCGCGGAGAGCACCTCCTCCGACAGGGCGAGGTACTGCCGGCTCTGGACGGTCACCACCTGTTGGCGACGGAAGTTGCCTTGTGTCTCGTCCTTCCAGACGACCGAGGAACCCTTCCTGGTCCAGCGCCCGTCGTAGAGGGTGATGGCGGTCCGCCCGGGCAGCATCTCATCGAGGGCCAGGGCGAAGGCGAGGCCCACCGGGCCACCGCCGGTGATGGTGACCCGCAGCATGCCGGGGTCCGCGGTGCCCGCCCGGGGGACGTCCAGAAGGGAGAGGTCCATGACCGTCTCCAGGGCGTCCTGCGCCTCGTACAGGAACGTTTCATCACCGATGCGGACGCAGTCGTTCGGCCGCAGGACGTGACGGGTGACCCGCTGGTCGTTGACGAACGTGCCGTTGCGGCTCTCCCGGTCGTACAGGACGAACCCGGCGTCCTCCGTGAGGATCTCGGCGTGCAGCCGGGAGGCGTTGGGGCTGACGATCACGATGCTGTTGTCGCTCTTTCGCCCGAAGCTGAGGGGCTCGCTGCCCAGAACCACGCTCTGTCCGGTGAACGGACCCGTGCGCCCGACGATGACCGATGGCACTCCACACCCCTTGAAACGACGCTGCTGATTGTTCGTACGACAGCAACACGTCATCGAGAACGTGTTCGGTTCAATCATTTTCTTGGAATCTTTTGAGTCATGCTGAACCAGGGGCCCGGTCCGTACGTGGTGTGTGCGTCGGCCGGCGACAAGAGGAGAACCGCCCCCATGCACATCGAGGAAACCGAGACCGTGATGGAGACCGCACTCGCGGCCACCACCGCGGCGACCGGGCCGGATACGGCCACCACCGCGTCCACGATCGCGTCCACGACCGAGGTCACGACCGAGGCCACGATCGCGTCCACGACCGGGGCCACCACCCGAGGCACGGCCGCCACCGCTGCCACACCCGCACCGGGTCCGGCGGGTGGGGAGCGGCTGATCGCGGGCCGCTACCGGCTGCTGTCCCGCCTCGGCGAAGGAGGCATGGGCACCGTGTGGCGGGCCCACGACGAGACTCTCCACCGGGAGGTCGCCGTCAAGGAGGTGCGGGCCCCGGCCGGGCTGCGGACCGAGGACGTCGCGCGGATGTACAGCCGGCTGGAACGCGAGGCGTGGGCGGCGGCCCGGATACCCGACCGCAACGTGATCACGGTCCACGACGTGGTCATGGAGGACGATCGGCCCTGGATCGTGATGGAACTGGTCCCAGGCCGGTCACTGGCCGAACTCCTGCGGGACGAGGGGCCGCTCACCCCGCGGCACGCCGCGCGCATCGGCGCCGACGTGTTGAGCGCGCTGCGGTCCGCGCACGCCGTCGGGGTGGAGCACCGCGACGTCAAGCCGGCGAACGTGCTGCTCGCCGAGGACGGACGGGTGGTGCTCAGCGACTTCGGCATCGCCGTGGTCGAGGGCAGCACCGCGCTGACCATGACCGGCGAGCTCGTCGGCTCCCCCGAGTACCTGCCGCCGGAGCGGGCGCTGGGCCGCCCCTCGGGCCCCGAGTCGGACCTGTGGTCGCTCGGCGTCATGCTGTACGCGGCGGTGGAGGGCATCTCCCCGTTCCGGCACGCCACCGCGCTGAGCACCCTGCGGGCCGTCGTGGACGAGGAACCGCCGGTGCCGACCCGCGCCGGCCCTCTCGCCCCGGTCATCGCCGGGTTGCTCCGCAAGGAACCCGCGGAACGCACTCCCGCCGCCGAAGCCGCCATGGCCCTACGGGACATCGCCCACGAGCCCGCCGCCACGACGACCGCCGCCCCCATCCTCCCGACCGCCACGACACCCGTCCCCACGGCGAAAGCCGCCACCCCGGCGACCCCGACCGCCACGAACGAACCGACCGCGCGCACCGCCACGACCGCGCGCACTGCCACCACCGCACGCACCGCCACGACCAAGTCCGACACCACGACCGCGCCCGAGACCACCTTGGAACCCGCGCCCGAGACCACCTTGGAACCCGCGCCCGAGACCACCTCGGAACCCGCGCCCGAGGGGCCCGCCCGAGTCGAAGCCGCCGAGGCGCGTGCGACTTCCGCCCAGCCCCGCAGGCCTCGTACGGCGCTCCTCGTCGCGGCCGGCGTGGCGGCCTGCGCACTGACCGCGGGCGGAGTGGCCTATGCGCTGTCCGGCAACGACGCGGACACCACGACCGGTTCGGGCGTACGGATGTCGGTGGCGGGTGCGAACACGACGTACACCGGCAGCTGCCCGACCCCCGAGGGCCGGGCCCCGGCGTTCACCGCGACCTTCACCGCATCCGAACCGACGCTGATCTCCTACCGTTGGGTGTCCGGTGACGGCTCGGTGGTGGATCCGCACTGGCGCACCCTGTCCATCGGCGACAAGGCCAACCCGACGGGCCACGACACCGTACGCCTGACCACCTACACGAAGGCGGGCACCCTCACCACGGGCATGGCCGTGGAACTTCAGAGCCCCACCCGCACCCTCTCCAACCCGGTGCCCTTCTCGATCACCTGTACCGGCTGATCCCCCAGGAAGCGGAGTCGCGGAGGGGCGGCTGAAGGCGCTGATGACCACGCGTGCGGTTGGTGGCCGGGATGCCTAGGCCGTCTCTTTCGGATCTTGCCGGGGCCGCGGCGCCCGGTACCGCCCCTGACGGCGTTGTCGGGGGCACCCGAGTACGTCCAGTACACGGGCGCCCCTCCGCCTTGCCAGGCACGGCACCGGACACCGCGGCCCTCACCGACAAGATCCGAAAGAGACGGCCTAGTGCTGCGGCTCAGCCACGTCGACCACTTCGGAGCCTTCGCGGAGCGTCCCGGCGCGCGATTGAGGACGGACACGGCAGCGACAACTGGACCCGCATCATCGACAGCATCCGAGGACCGCGCTGACAGACCGCGCGACCGATGAAGTCCGGCTTGAGCCCTGCGCCTTGACGAGGTGCGGACTCTCGCACACGGGCCCCGGCTCGTCGGCGGGCCACCTTCCCAGAGGTGCCCGCCGGCCCAGCGCCGTTGCGTCACTCACCACAGGATCCGCCACCGCCACCGCCACCGCAGGACGAACCGCCACCGCAGGAGTGACCGCCGCCCCCCGACCTGCCTCCCCGACCCCCTCCTCGCCAGGGGCCGCCTCGGTCGTTTCCCCGCAGCGCGGCGATGGCCAGCACGATGATGACGATCCCCAGGCTCACCAGATATTCCATGTGCCCACCCCTGTCGGTTCGCAACTGTCCGAAGGAGATGTTCCGCAGGGCTAGCCCGGTAAGCACGTCTTGAGGAACTCCAGAGCTACGGCGGTCGCGGACCGTCGGCGGGTCCGGTGCGGGTGGGAGGGCTTCAGTCCCGCACCGGCGTCTTCGCTCTGGAAGGCCGCGTGGTCCACGAGGCTTTCCCCTGTCCGGAAGGGTGCGGTGGCCGGCAGGAGGCCGGGGGCCGCCAGTCCGAACCTGCTCCTGCGGCCCTCATCTGCTCTTGGTGTGCCCGGGCCGTGGCCATCAGCGCGTCCAGAGTGTCCCTGGTCCGCAGGAGTTCGGCGATGTGCGCGGAGAGCCGCTCGCGCTCCAGTGCCATCCGCTCCAGCGCGGCGTCGGAGTGCTCTTCACTGGGCGCATCGATGCAGGGCATCAGCTCGGTGATGGTGCGACTGGACAGGCCTGCGGTGTACATCCGCTGGATGAAGGCGATCCGCTCGACCTCGGCCTCCGTGTAGTGCCGCTGCCCGCCGGCACTGCGCGTACTGGTGAGCAGCCCCTGCTCCTCGTAGTAGCGCACGGACCGGACGCTGACTCCGGCGCGTGATGCGAGCTCCCCGATCCGCATATGACCCTCCCGGCGAAGAAATGTGTCGTAGACCCTTGCCTCTGACATCGATGTGAGGTTTTAGCGTAGCTGTTGTACCCGAACCGCGGGCACAACAGCTGCGAAGGAGTACAGACATGACGAGTCTGTTCACCAGTTATCGACTCGGCGGCCTCACGCTGCCCAACCGGATGGTCATGGCCCCGATGACCCGCGGCCGCGCCGCGGCCGGCGGCCTGGCGACCCCTTCCATGGCGACCTACTACGCCCAGCGGGCCACGGCCGGCCTGATCGTGAGCGAAGGGGTGCAGCCGAGCCTGATCGGGCAGTCCAACCCGGGCACACCGGGACTGCACACCGACGAACAGGTCGAGGCATGGCGCCCCGTGACCGACGCCGTGCACGCCAACGGAGGACGCATCTTCGCCCAGCTCATGCACGGAGGCCGCGTCTCGCACCCCGACACCACCGGCCTCCAGCCGGTCGGGCCGTCCGCGGTCCCCGCCGTCGGCGACGTGTTCACCCCCACCGGGCCGCAGCCCGCCCCGATGCCGCGAGCGTTGGAGACCACCGAAGTGCCCGAACACGCCCGGTCCTACGCCCGGGCCGCCCGCCGCGCCGTGGAGGCGGGCTTCGACGGAGTGGAACTGCACGGTGCCAACGGCTATCTGATCTCACAGTTCCTGTCATCCAACGCCAACCTGCGCACGGACCGGTACGGAGGCACGATCGCCCACCGCATCAGGTTCGCCGTCGAGGCCGTCGCCGCCACCGTCGAGACCGTCGGCGCGGAGAGGACCGGCCTGCGGCTCTCACCGGGCGGGACCTTCTGGGGGGTGGAGGAGAGCGAAGTCCGTGACCTCTACACCGCACTGCTCACCGAACTGGACCCCCTTGGGCTCGCCTACGTACACCTCGAAGCCACCAGTGACGAAGCCACGCTCGTCGCCCTGCGCCGTGCGTGGCAGGGGACGCTCGTGATGAACCCGGTGTTTCCGATGGGCGCCAAGCAGACCGGCAGGGAGGACGCCGACCACTGGCTCGGCCTGGGCGCCGACCTCATCAGCTTCGGCCGAGCCTTCCTCGCCAACCCCGACCTGGTCGAACGACTGCGCGGCGGGCTCCCCCTCGCCCCCGTCGACGAGGCCACGTACTTCCAAGGCGGTGACACGGGCTACCTGACTTACCCGGCCCACCAGTACGCGGCGTAAGCCCGAGCTGCTGCGGACGAGCAGGTCCACAGACGGTGAACAGCACGGGCGCCGTCCACGCGGCAGACGCGCGCCCCGAAAGGCGAGCGCCCCTCCGGTGGGAGGGGCGCTCGGATGGGAGTACGGGTACAGGCAGGTGGATCAGCCGCGCTGCACCAGGTGGTCGATCGAGAAGAGGAGATGGTCCTCGCCGTACTGGAAACGGCTGCCGAGGGTCTCGTACCGGGCGTACCGCTCCTCGGTGAGCGGCAGTTGCAGGACCTCCAGTGTCCGCAGGAACAGGCGGAACCCGAGGTCGGGGTCGACCCGGGTGACGACCTGTTCCAGCGCTCCCATCACCGCGGCACCCTCCAGGGGAAGGAAGGCAGGGCTGATCGCCTTGCCCGCCGCGAGGGGTGCCATGTCCCGGATCTCGCGGAGGACCGCGTCACCCGTGTCGGTGAGGATGGCCGCGAGCGCCGGGAGGTAGGCGGGAGCGGCTGCGGTCAGGTGCTCTTCGCACAGGTCCACGACCTGCTCCAGCCACTCCCGGCCGCCGACCCCGAACTCGTCGATGTTGTAGCCCCGGTTCGTCGCCGCCAGCCACAGCACGGTGACGGTGTCGTCGGACAGCCCGGAGTCGAGCATCCTGCGGGTGTCCTCCCACAGGATGGCCGCCTCGGAGCCCGGAGGCCGCTCGTAGCCGTCGTATGTCACGGCATGCCCGACGGCCGCGCGGGGAGTGCGGTGGTGCCACCCTGCCGTGAACAGCCTGGCGAGTTGGGAGAGTCCGAAATCCCCGGAGACGCCCTCCCGGCTGGTGCCGACCTGCGGCCAGATGATGTGCAGGCCGTCGTGGACGGCGCCCGGGGGGAAGCCGAACTGCCGGCCAAGCGCCAACAAGCGCTGGTACTGCTCGTACGGGACGGGCACGGCGTGGGCCTTGAGCGCGCGGAGGAACAGCCGCATGCCGAGGTCACCGTCGGCCCCCGTCACCACCCCTTCCAGGGCATCGACCAGGTCCGGCAGCACCGACGCGCCCGAAAGGGCCGGGGCCGTGGCACGGAGTTCCGCCACGACCGCCTGGCACGGTCCCACGTCCCGCACCGGTCGCACCGGTGGCGGAGTGTAGGAGCGCTTGTTCCGCCGGAGCCGTGCCGTGGACACCTCCGAGATCCGCTCCAGCCATTCACGGCAGGTCATGCCGTGGTCGGCCGGGTCGAAGGCGTTGCCGGTGGAGGCCAGCCACACCGTGCGGAGGATGCGGTCCGGCAGCGCGGAAGCGAGCAGCCGGCGAGCGTCCTCACCCAGTTCGACGGCCTCCTCACCCTCGGACCCGTCGGCGATCTCTTCCGCGCACCCCAGGGCGCCGGCCGGCCCGGAGGCGGAACCGGGAAGGCCGAGGCGTTCGGTCACGGCGGTCAGGGCGGTCAGGCCGAAATCCGTTCCGTAGCCGAGCTCGTAGTACGCCGGACGTTCCTGGGTCATGGAGTCCCCGTCGGGAAGGCGGTCATGATGGCGAATCCACCGCGACCTTGACCGCTGTGGCCCGACACCTTCATCAGTTTCAGCGAGACGCTGTTACCGGCCGTGGTCACCGTGACGCCGTCCGGGTGGTACACCTTCCCCAGGGACGGATAGGCATTCCACGTCCCCGTGATCTCCAGGACCACCTCGCCGTCCCGTGCTCCGGCGACCTTCTGTTCGAACTTCTTCCACTTGACCTTGTCCAGGACCCTCTGGCCGCTCTTCACGGTGGTGAAGTGGTCCGCGACGATGCGGTCGATGGCCTGCTGGGCGATTTCCTGGCTGGTGAACACCGAGTTCGGCTTGCCCTTCCTCCCGGCCAGGGCGAACGCTTCGGCCGGAGTCGGGGCCACGTGCTCCGCGAGCGCGTGCATCTCGCCCGAGTCCTTGTACTTCCTCAGACTCGGCAGGAGTTCGTCGCTGAGGTTGATGCAGTTGTGCACGAGCACGTCCGACGCCTGTGATCCTTCAGCGCGGACGTAGAAGGTGTGCAGACCGCCGACCGTGAGGTCGTAGACCTGCTGGGATGCCGCGTCGGTCTCGCCACCCACGCCCGCCACCGTGAGCAGCTCGCCGTTGGGGCGCAGCAGCCGGTCTCCCGTCCGCAGTTCCGAGGCGAGGACCCATCCGCGCTTCTCGGCGTAGATCTTGTGTCCGGGTGTGGTCTCCAGGCTGCTGCCGTCGGACAGGCCGATGGTGACCAGGCCGTCGGCCGCGTGCTGGAAGGTGTCGGTGACCGGCTCGGAGCGGACCGTCCCGGTGGCCGGGTCGCCGGCCAGCACCGCGTCACCCACACGAAGCGAGCTGATCGGGCGATGCGACCCGTCTGCCATGAGCACACGTGTGGCGGCAGGGAAGCTGTTGATCTTGCAGGCGGTGAGGGCCGCTTCGGCCATGTTGGCCTCGTACTCGATGGCTGCCAGGGCCTGCGGATTGATCCTCAGCCCCTTCAGCCCCCGCAGGGCGTCGGCTATGCCGATTCCGGTACGCATGGCGGCGTCGAGAGCGGTGATGCCCTCGGCGATGGGCCTGAGGATCTTCCCGGAGAACAGCAGGGCGACGTCCACGGCTGCCCAGGCACATCCGCCCAGGCTTCCGCTCTTACCGCCGGGCCACATCTGACCGCACTTGATCCAGTGCCCGAAGAGGATGTCGATCGGGTCGACGTTCGACTGGTACTCGGCCATCGTGATGGTGTGCGTGAAGTCCTGGGTCAGCTCGTCCGTCGGGTACTCGCCCAGATACACCGTCTCGCTCGCGGGACACGTGGCCTTCGACGGGTCCAGGACGTCCGCGGTGCACAGGTACAGATCGAGGTAGTCCTTGTAGTGGATCCTCACCGTCATCGTGCAGTCGCCCTTGTAGAAGAGGGCGTCGATCCAGCCTTCGCAGCCGGCCGTCTTCTTCAGGGTCTGGGGTTCGCCGATCTGCTCGGTGCGGTCCTTCAGGTAGAACAAGTTGCCGATGGACCCACCGACCAGGTCGGGGACCGTTCCGGTGTTGATCTGCTTCGCCTTCTCGGCCTTCTCCGCCCTGTCAGCGGCTTCCTGGGCCTCCTTGGCGTACTTGTCCGCGTCCTTCGCGGCCTGTTCGGCCTCGGTCGCGGCGATGGCGGCGCGGTCGGCCGCCGCCCGGGCGCTCTTCGCGTCCTCTTCGGCACGGGTCGCCGCAGCGCGGGCCGCGGCGGCGTCGAGGGCCGCCTGGTCGGCGGAGTCCCGGGCCGCCTTGGCGTAGCCCTCGGAGCGTCCGGCCGCCTGGTCCGCGGCCACGGCGTCCGCCGCGGCCTGGCCGGCGAACTCGGTGCTGCGCGCCAGCGACGCGGCCGCCAGGGACGCCGACTTCGCGGCGTCGGCCGAGTAGCCGAGAGCCTCCTTGGCGTAGGTACGGGCGTCCGAGGCGTGCTTCGCGGCGGTCGCCGCGTGCTCGTACGCGGCCTTCGCGTCACCCTGCGCCTGGTCGGCGATGACCTTGGCCGCGGCAGCCTCCTCCTGCGCGTTCTTGGCGTGCGCGTCGGCGATGGCCTTCTGCTGATCCGCGATGGTCTTCGACGCCTGCCCGGTCAACACGACCAGGCCGGCGGCCGAGTCGGTGGTGACGTACGGCGAACCGAGCTGGATCGCGTCGTTCGCGGGCTTGGCGACCTGCGCGGCCGCCTTGCCCGCGTCCACCGCGGCCTGGGCGGTCACGTAGGCGTAACCCGCCGCCTTGGCCGATGCGACCCTGGCCTTGCCGGCCTCCACGTTCGCCAGGTCCGCCTGGGACTTGGCCGTCTTGGCCTGTGCTTCCGCCTCATTGGCCTGTGAGACGGCCGCCCGCGCGGAAGACGCGGCGCGCTCGGAAGCGGCGATCGCGTCTGCGGTGGCGCTGGTCGCGGTCCTCACCGCGGCATCCGCCTTCAGCTTCTCTGCCTGGGCGGCGTCGGCGTCGGCGCGCGAGCGCTTGGCCGCCGATTCGGCGCGGGTGGCGGCCGCGTCGGCTTCGGAGGCGGCCTTCGTCGCCGCGTCGGCCTCGCCGCGCGCCCTGCCGGCCGCCGTCTCCGCGTCCGTGGCGTACTTGTCCGCCTGATCGGCGGCCGCGCGTGCGGCGACGGCCTCCGGGGCGGCATCGAGGGAGGCGGCGTAGGCGGCCTTGGCGTCCGCCTTGGCGCGCGCGGCGTCGGCCTTCTGCTCCGCTTCCCAGGCGTCGTCGCGCTTGGCCTTGGCGGTGTCGCGGGCCTTGAAGGCGCCGTTCCTGTGCTCGACCGCGGTCGCCTCGGCGGCTTCGGCCTTGGTCCTGGCGTTGCTTGCCTTCGTCGCCTCCGCTTCCGCGTTCGTCTTGTGCTGGGCGGCTTCGGTCTGCTTGAGGGCCGCGGTTTCCTTCTCCTTCTTCGCCGTGGCCTCCTCGGCCTCGGCCGCGAGCCGCTTCGCGTGGGCGTTGGCGGCAGCCGCCTTCGCATCGGCCTCCGCCTTCAGCGCCTCGCCGAGCTTCGCCTTCGCGGTGTCCGCTTCCTTCTTGGCGTTGTCCCGGTGCGTCTTGGCGGCATCCGCGGCGGCCTTCGCCTGGAGCTCGGCCGTGTGCGCGGCCTCCCGGCGGAACTCCGCCTTCGACTGCGCGGCCTGGGCCAGCGCGCGCTGCGCGATGGTGTCGCTGTCCGCGCCGGAGGCACGCGTGGCCGCCTCCGCGGTCTCACCCGCCTTCACCATCGCGTCCAGTGCCGCCACCGAACCCTTGGTGACCTGGGCCTTCTGCAGACCCACCAGCATGCCGCGGCCCCGCGGCGCGCCGTTCTTGTCCGCGATGGCGTAGGCCGCCTGCACGGCGGCGTCGGAGGCGGTGGCAGCCGTCTTCGCGGCGGTGGCCTGCTGCTTGAGCAGGGCGAGCTGCTGCTTCGCGCCGGCCTGGGCGTCCGCGATGCCCTTCGTCGCCTGGTCGAAGTGCGCCTTGGGCTGTACCTCGCCGGTGTGGCCGGACGGCTTGATGTTGACCTGCTGCGGGCCGCCGCCGGTGCACGTGGCGAGCAGCGCGTCCTTGCCGAGGTCGTACGTCGAGAAGTTCAGGCACTTGCCCGAGCCGACGTGCTTCAACGGTGTGGTGGCGCGGGGGGCGTACGCCCAGGTCTGCCCCGGACCGCTGTTGCACACGGCGATCTGGATCTTCGTACCGTCCGCCTTGCCGTTCGCGGCCACGTCCAGGCACTTGGCGGACTTGACGTTGCGAAGGTGCAGACCGCGGTCGTCACCCTCCACCTGCCACCCCTGTGCGGTCGAGCCGTTGCAGGTGTAGACCTGGACCGGGGTGCCGTTGGCCGTCCCGGCGCTCTGGACGTCCAGGCACTTGCCCGCCGCCGCCTTGAGCTCGATGGTGGCCGAGGCGTTGCCGATCCAGCCGACGCCGCCCGCGGACCAGTAGTCCTGCCAGCGGGTGAGGTGGTCGGCGACCCACGAGTGGCCGAGCATCTGGCCCAGCGCCTCGGCTCCGGCGGCGAGCGCCTTGGTGGCGTCCTTGCCGGCGTTCACGACCTGGTTGCGCTGGGCGGCCTGGGAGCCGACCTCCTGCTGCCACTCGGTGGCGGCCGTCGCGGAGACATCGCCGAGGACCTTGTTCGGGTCGATCGGGTCGCGCCAGGCGCAGGTCGAGAAGCGGGTCTTCATGTCCTCGACCGCGACCCGGTACTCCGCCGTGTCCGGCGCGGGGCCGGTACGGGGGAAGCCGCCGGAGGCGAGGAAGAGCCGGGCGTTGTCCGCGCCCGTGGGCTCGAAGGTGCCGTCTTTCAGCCACTCGAACCCGCCGTGCTCGGCGCGGTCACGGTCCCAGTCGGTGCTCGTCGCCGCGTCGGGGTCCTTGCCGTAGAGCGGGGTGCCCAGGTCGGAGACGGCCTTGACGGTCTTCTCGTCGGCCTTGGGAGTGGGGTCCTCGTAGAAGTCGCTCTCGTTCTTCCAGAACCGGTCCGCGATCCACGGGGTCAGGCCGGTCTGGGTGTGGAAGTCCACACCCTCACGGGTGCCGGGCGGCCACTGGAACCCCGTGAAGGTCATGCCGGCCGGATTCGTCAGCCCGGTCAGGGGCTTCTTCCAGTTGTCCCGGCGGGCATCGATGTCCGCCAGTTCCTTGTTGGCGGCGGCCCGGTCCTTCGCGTACGCCTGGGAGAGCGGCGTGTCCTGCCAGTGCTGGCGGTTCGCCAGCACGTGCAGCTTGTCCACGGGTTGGTTGAGCCCGTCCTGAGCAGTCCCGGCCATGGCCGGACCGCCCAGGCGCAGCACATCGGCCATCAGGCACTGGTCCTGCCGCCACTGCTCGGCGGCCGTGTCCTCGAACCAGTCCTCGGAGCTGCCGGCCGCGGCGGCGCGCAGTGCGTTGGCGCGGTCGAGCAGTGCGGGCTGGACGGCCAGGCTGCTCAAGACGGCCAGGGTGAGTACGGATACGGCGGCCGGAGGCAGTAGTGCGGACCTTCTCGGTCTGCGGGAGAAAAGCCGCGGTCCTGTGCGCAAGGGACCATTCCTTCGTGGTGAACGAAGGCGGCTGGGGGTCCCGTCCGAGAAGGCGAAGGCGGTGCAGCCCGAATCGGCCACTGCCCCGATGCCAGGACAGCGGGAAGCCGCGCTGCGGACCTATGCGGTGCGTCTGGTGAGCCGATGTCGCGGCATGCCGAAACCACCCCTCCCCCGTAGGCGGCATTGTTCCCCCGACCGCCTGCTGGTTGTGCGCGGCATGGCTGACGGGTCGTGTCCGCCGGTCGCGCGGCGCTCACTATAGACACAGGTCGAGGCGCGGGAGCAAGGAAGTTGGGGCCGCATTCTGAGGCGGCATGGGAGCCAAGTGCCCTTCGGCGCACGGGCGATGGTTTCCGCGAGCTGACCTGCGACCTCCACGTCCCTCGCAGCGGCCGGACAGGAAGGCGATGCCATGCCCGCGGAGGTGTCGGTGACCCGCAGGCAGCCCCCGGCGACGAGATGGCCGAACGTCAGTGGGCCGTGGAGCAGTCGCGACCAGGTACGACAAGACGGCCCGGTGCTCCCAAGCGACTGGTACGGCGGCCGCATGGCGCCCGAGGGCTTCATCAAGAGCCTCTACGCGGACAGCACCACGGGCCGCGGGTACTCCGTCGGCCGGGAGAACGCCGAGAAGCTGGCCGAGGAGGGCCTGGCCACCGGGCTGATCACCACCGACAGGGGCGACTTCGGTGCGCAGCCCGCACCGACGGCCACCGCTGCGGCTGCGGCCCGTACGCATGACCGCGCTCCTGCGCGTACCTTCCGGCAGGATGACGCCACGGTGCGGGTGGCCAGGGGTGCCGAGTTCCTGCCCGGTGTGAACATCCCCCGCACCCACGTGCCGCCCCCGCGAGGTGCGTCCGCCCCGGCCACCTCCCCGCCACCGCCGGGGCCCGCGCGAGGTCCGGGCGTCGGTCTCTGAAGGTACCTGCCCCGGCAGGCAGTACGAGCCGTACTCCGGCCGACGGCCCCTACGCCGAGCAGCGAACGCCGCGGCACGGGACCGGCCACCCCGACCAGGGTGTCCCGCAGCGGCCGAGCGGAGATCCGGAACCGAACCCGCCTCGGCCGCTGCGCACTCAGGCGAAGCGTGCGCTGCGCACCGGCCCCGGGGAGTTGATCCGATGGCGCGGACCCGTCGCCCACCGGGCGGTCGCCCGGGCGGCGAACGCGGTGAAGGCCTCGTCGGGGTCGGGCGGCGACTGCCCGTCGCCCTCCTGCGGGGTCGGGTCGGCCGTCAGGATCGCCTCGGCCAGTTCCTCGGCCAAGCGCTCGTCGGCCTCCGACTGTTCCACCCCGCCGTCCTCGGTGACCCGCAGGCCCGACTCCCAGGGAGCCACCACCCCGCGCGGCGTACACGGGCCACCCGAAACAGCCGCTCCACGGCGCCTCGTGCTCCAAGGCACCTCCTGCCCGATCCGCTCCTGGCTGTGCATCCGACTCTTACAGGTCTCCCATCCGCGCAGGTGGGCAGCCGAGGCAGCTGGTGTTGCGGGGGAGTGTTCTGCCCGCTTCGACAAGGCCACGGGTTTACGGACGGCGATCGTGAGCACGAGAGCGTCACGACCAATCCGGTACTACACGAGGAGGTCCCGATGTCGGGCACGGAGAAGACCAAGGCGCACGCCGAGCAGGCCAAGGGCAAGGCCAAGGAAGCCATGGGCCGTATGGCCGGCAACGAGCGGATGACCGCCGAAGGCCATGCCGACCAGGCCAAGGGCAACGCCCGCCAGGCCAAGGAAGACATCAAGGACACCTTCCGCCACTAGGCACATCCGACGGACATCCGTCACACTGCTGGGCCCCGACTCCCTCCCCCGGGTCGGGGCCCAGTCATGTCCGGAAGCGACTGAGCGAGGCCTCGGCCCCGCCTCAGCTCAGATGCATGACGTCTTTTCGCATCGGTCGGGGGCGCGCATACGTCGGGGCCGCGCGGGCCGAGGGATCACGTGGCCGTGAGTACGATCTTGCCCCGGATGTGGCCGCGGGCGGCGCGTTCGTGCGCGGCTCGGGCGTCCGAGAGGGGGAAGGTGCTGTCGATCGCGACCTGGACCGTGCCCGTGTCGAGCAGGCGTCCCAGTTCGGCCAGTTGGGCGCCGTTCGAGCGGACCTGGGCGCTCGACAGCGTGATGCCGAGTTTCGCGGCCTCTTCCTCGCCGACTCCGCCGGGGAGCACGGGGAACTGGGCTCCGCCGCGTTTGAGCGTACGCAGGAGGCTTGCGCTGCCGGGGCCGCCGACGGTGTCGAGGACGAGGTCGATGTCGTTCACGAGTTCCTCGGGGCGACTCGTGGTGTAGTCGATGAAGCGGTCGGCGCCGAGTTCGTGCAGGAACGAGGCATGTGCGCCCGATGCCACCGCGATGACCCGTGCGCCTTTCCACTTCGCCAGTTGCAGTGCGAGGTGACCGACGCCGCCGGCGGCGCCGTTGACGAGTACCGTCGTGTCGGCGTCGAGTGCCGTCGGTTGGTGGCGGGCCTCCTGGAAGGGCGAGGGGTGATCGTGCCCGACGTCGATCAGGAACTGCCATGCGGTGAGCCCGGCCATGGGTGCCCCGGCGGCGTGCACGTGGTCGATGCCGGCCGGCTTGTGCGCGAGGTCCGAGGCGGGCGCTGCCACGTACTCGGCGTATGCGCTGCCCTTGAAGCTGGGGAAGCGCAGGAGGCCGAAGACCTCGTCACCCGGGGCGAAGCCCTTCACGTCCGCGGCGACGGTTTCGACGACGCCTGATACGTCGGTTCCCGGGATCACCGGCAGGCTGACCGTCGACTTCCACTCCCCGGGCATGGTGGTCATCCCGTCGCGCAGGTACCAATCCGGGGGGTTGACGCCGGCGGCGTGAACGCGGACAAGCACCTCGCCGGGCCCCGGCTCGGGGATCGGCACCTCCTCGTAGCGCAGAACGTCGGGGCCGCCGTGTTCGTGGAGGCGGATCGCCCTCATCGTGCGTGCCGACATCGTTTTCTCCTGTCCGTGCTGCGGGATAGGCTTATACGGATCAGCGGTCCAGAAAAATGGATCACTGATCCGAATATATGGACCACTGATCCGGATAGTCAAGGGGCGACACGTGCGCGCTGACGCCAAGAAGAACCGCGAGCATCTGCTCGCCGTAGCGGGCGCCGTCCTCACCGAGCAGGGTGTCGACGCGTCACTGCGCGACATCGCGCGACGGGCCGATGTCGGCCTGGCGACGCTGCTGCGTCACTTCCCGACCCGTGAGGCACTCCTCGACGCCCTGCTCCGCACGAGCTTCGAGGAGATGACGGTGAAGGCGGCCGCGCTGGAGACGTCGAGCGCGCCCCAAGACGCTCTCGTCTCCTGGCTGCGCGACTGCGTCGCGTGGACCACCGAGTACCGGGGCGTCACCGCGTTGATGGCCTCCGCCATCGCGGACACCGAGTCCGCGCTCCACGCCTCGTGCACCACGCTGCGCGCGGCCGGGGCGCGGCTCCTCACCCGCGCCCAGACCGTAGGCGCGGCGCGCAGCGACATCGACGGCGGCGACCTGTTCGCCTTGGTGGCCATGCTCGCCTGGCTCGGGGACCAGCCTCCGCTGGCGCCACGCGCCGACCGGCTCTTCGAGGTGGTCGCGAGCGCGATCCTGACGAGTGCGGAGCGCAGCGACGGCGGCGCCGAGGAACGATCGCGCGGAACTGCATGAGACGGGCGAAGCATCGTTCGACGATGTTGCGGTCGCGGAAGCGCACCTGACACCGCAGCAGTCCCCAGTTCGGTGACGAGCGTCTCGCCCCTGGCCGAGACCCGGGGCAACGACGCGGCCAGACCAACTGCAGAAGGTAGCCGGCCGGCACTCTGGCGGCTACGCCGTGGACGACACCGTCCTCATGCTCCTGGGCGTCACCCCGCGGACGTGAACCCCCACGGTGAGGCCAGATGAACGTGCCGGCGCTACCCTCCGGGCTTCCCCGGTCGCTCTCGCTCCAGCTCCACCGGAGCGCCTGGCGCTCCGTCACCTTCAGCGCCGGTGAGTTCGAGAGCGCCCCCTGAGGCGCTCGGGCCCGCCCGTGCCCATCCCCGCGCCGGCCGTTGCCGCGCTTCAACGCGGCTCCGTTGGCCGCCTCCGGCCGGTGGGGCGCGTCCGACGATCGTGGCGTGCGCGTGGACGCCAGGTCGCTGTCAGCGAGCCGCCAGGCTGGTCGCGCTGCTCCGGGGGTGGCGGGTGTCGAGGTGCACGGACGCGATGCCCGTCAGCGCGAGGACCTTCGATAACGTATCGCTGATGCTCTCGGCGAGCTGCATAGCCCGCTCGGGGGCGTCTGCGGCGACTATCGGAGCGACATCCGCCAGCGCCGCCTGCTCCACGAAGCGGTCACCTATGACAGCGATGATCTCCAGGGCCCGATCGGGGTCGGTGGCCGCGACGGCTTGGGCGGTGGCCACCAGTGCTTTCGCTCGCCACGCGCGGTCGGTGATGCCACGGGCGATGTGCAGGGCCCGCTGCGGGTCGGTCACCGCGACCGCTCGAGCGACGCCGGCCCGGGCCGTCGGATAAGGCTGCTGACCGGCAAGCGGGGCGATCAGACGCAGGGCCCCGTCGGGGTCGATGAATGCGAGGGCCTCAGCGACAATGGGCGCCGTCCAGGGAGCGTACTGGTCGGGGAGCAGACGGAAGGCCCTGCCGGGGTCCGTGGCCGCGACCGTGCGGGCGATCGCGGCCAGGGTGTCCGTGCGGGAACGCTCGTCCGTTATGCGGGCGGCGATCTCTTCGGCCCGGTCAGGCGCGAACGCGGCGACCGCCCGCGCGATCTCGCTCAAGGCGGCTGTGCTCCGACGAGGCCGGGGGCCGTCGAGGACGTAGGTGTCGAGGACGTACTCCCCGTCTCTCGGGTCGCGCAGCCCGTGATTCCTCACGATGTGGGCCAGCGCCGTAGTCCGGTAAGGCTCCATGCCGTTGACCAGCATGTCGATGGCGCGGAAGATGTCGGCGGCGGCGACTACCACGGCGATATCCGCCAGGACGGACTGCCGACGGTCCTCGTCCGACATGGTCGCGGCGATGGCCAGGGCCTGTTCTTCGACCACGGCCGCGACGACCGGCGCGATCTGCGACAAGCAGACGCGTCGGAGCTGCTTGCTTCTTGCTCCCGACGCGTGGCGCAGCGCCTTCTCGATCAGAGGGACGGCACGGTCCTCGGCGCTGATACCGTCGCTCGGCCGCTCAGGCGAGGCCCTCCCGACGGGCCCGGACCGGCCGGTGACGGCCGCGTTCACCAGCACCGGAAGGGTTTCGTGCACCAGAAATTGACGATCCGAGACTCCTTGCCGGTTGCGCACCAGCCCCAGGAGCTCGGCGGTGCCCGTGCCCCGTTGTTGTGGCACCGGCAGGCCCTCGGCCGTTAGCCGGGCAAGCAGGTGCCGGTAGATGTCGTTCAACGTCAGCATCTGGCCGGCCCCGGTGCTGCCGTCTTGGAACAGTCTGAGCATCCGCTCGGTGAAAGCGGTGTGCCGTTCGCCATCCAGCGCCAACGCCACGCGGTTCGCGGTGGCGGCGGTCAGCGTGTAAGTGCCGGCTACGTCCAGTGCGGTGAGCAGCGACTGCTCCTCACCGGCCAGCGGCCGACCGATTGCGCGCCCGCTGAAACAGCTGTCCAGAATCAGGACCCGGTTCTCCGCGCGGCTGTCGAGGAAGGTCTCGCGGACCGCGTCGAAAGTGAGCGCGGAGTATGCCAACTGGTCGGGGCGCGTCGCCGCAAGGCTCAGATACAGGTTCCCGCGACGGTCGATCAGTCCATGCCCGCTGTAATAGACCAGGAGCAGATCGCTCGCCTGCTCGGCAGCGTCCGTGAGGATCTCACCGACCCGCGCGAGATCGGCGTCACCGGGCACGGTACGGCAGTGCGCCTCGGCGAACCCGCCGAGTTCCGGGTCGGTGAACACCGCTGCGAGGTCGGCCACGTTGTGGGCGACGACGGGTACGTCCGGCAGGTGCTCATCACGATAGTGCGGAGTGCCGATCAGAACGATCCGCGACCGTGCGGGATCGACGGCGCGGAACACCGACCGGTTCACGCGTCACCGGCTGGTTCCTGCTCCTCGGAGACGACGAGCACCTGACGCAGCAGCAACTCGACGTCCTCGACCCGCTGGGCTTCCAACTCCACACTGCGCCCGTCCGGCGTAGAGACCGAGATGCGCACGTCGGCTCCGCGAGGCCGGGTCAGGAACGCGTGCAACGATCCCGCCAGCACGCTGATCACGCCGCCGCTGCCGATCGCGGTAATGAGCACGTCGAACGACGCCCCCAGTTCGTTCGGACCCGGCTGCGCCGCCCGGGGCGTGACACGGCCACGCAGTTCCGGTTCGCCGTTCAGCCACTCGTCGAGGTCCTGTACGTCGCGGACCGGGTTCCCGCCCCGTACCGAAAGCCACGCTTCCACTGCCCCTCCTTGGCTGGATGCCAAAAGTTTAGGATCAAAGGGCGTTCTGAGCGGCCTTTTGATCGAGTTCCCCTGGGCTCGGCACCTCGTCCCGGTGAGAAGTCCGGCCGGGTCACCTCGCACAGCCGCTGCAGCGCCGCAGTGTCGTCGCAGGGGATGCGCCTGTGCAGTGCGTACCGCAGTCGTCTCCCGTCTTACCGCCGGAACACGGGCCCGCAGGCGGCGACGTTCGCCGCGGCGTTCTCGGTGACCGTCATCACCAGTTGCCGGGCGTTGAACCGGGCAGCAGCGGCCAACACGGCGATGTGGACGCCGGCCCGCGGGTCCAGCACCAAGCCGTCGAGCCCGATCGGCGCGAGGCTGATTCCGTGATCGGGGGTGCGGGATGGGATCAGCCGCTCCAGAACGTTCTGGGCGATGCATCATCTCCAGCGCGAGGCCCGCAACAACGGCCGAGCCGTCGGTGAGAACGTCACTGACCGGAGCCGCGCCGCGCGCGTACTTGGCAGCGATCGCTCGGTCCTGCCGCTCCTGCCGGCCCCGCTGTGGCCCGGTCGGGGCGTAGCGGTGGCGCAGGTGGCCGGCCGGAGTGACGGTGTTCCACAGGTGGGGGACAGGCCCGGTACTCAGGAAGGCGTCGGCTGCTTCGGCCGGGCGAATGCCGGCCGCCTTGCCCGGCCGCTCCGCGATCGTGAAACGGTCGTTCCACCCTCAACGGCTTCCCCTAGGGCACCGGCCCGACCCTCCAGGACCCAGCCTCACCCTGGCGGGCCGACGTCAGCAACTATCGTGTCCGCCCCGGCCGTCACGTCACATTTCGATTCCGCCGCCACGAGGACCCGGCAGATGGGGTGGCGGCTGGTGCCCGGTGCTGGTCCGTCCCGGATCGCTCTCTCCCGCACTGCGCCCCGGGGAAGCGGTACCGCGCTGTCTCCCGGCGCCGTGCCGGCTCTGGCTGAAGCCCGCCTGCCAGATTGGTGTCGAGCTCTCCGGACGAGCGGTAGTTCGGAGGCTCCCGGGCACGGACTGGTTCTGGGCGAAGCCCGCCTGCCAGAGCGGCGCCGGATTTTCGGGCGCCGGATTGTCCCGCCCCGGCGCGTCCCGTTGCGCACCGGTCTCGGGCCCCGGTTGCTCCGGTGTCTGTTGCGCCTGTTCTGGCGCCTCAGGCCTGAGCAACTGTCCGTTCGGCCCTTGGACCGTGCGGGCCGCGTCCCGCTCCTGCGCCGTGAGCAGTGACCTGGGGTCCCGCCGCGTCAGTGGCGTCTGGCTCATCGCCGCCTCGACCGTGGCCTGCGCAGCGTGATCCCAGGTGTACTCCTGCAGGGTCTCCCGCAGGTGCAGCGCTCCGGCCTGGCGCTGCGGGAGCTCCTGTTTCAGCCGATAGATCGCGGCGGCCCATGCTTCTGCCCGGCTTGTGCTGTCGGTCGGCTCGGCCACCACGCACGGTCCGCCGATCGCGGGCGGCACCCGATCGGGATCCTGGAGAAACTGAGCGGCGCCACTCTCCTCATTGACCAGGACGGGAACACCGTGAGCCAGCCCCTCGGGCGCCACCATGCCGAAACCCTCGTGCTTCGAGGGCATGATCACCGCGTGAGAGCCTCTGATGTCCTCGTTGAGCTCGTCCACGCTGCTCGTACGGGGCTTGACGGTGACGTTTCCACCGGTGAGCCTGCCGAGTTTCACCAGCTCCGCCTGCACTTGTTCCGCGGGAATACCACGGACGGTGAGATGGACGGAGGTGCCGCCTTCGTTCAGCAGCTGCACTGCCTCCGCGGCGTCCCGCACGCCCTTGAGGGGGTCATCCACCCGTCCCATGACCAAAAGGTTCAGCCTCTCCGGCGCAGGGTCGTGCTGCACCGGATCGTGAACCCTGCTGCCCGGGATGACTTCGTGTGAATGCGGAACGTTCACGCCCTGCGAGGATAGGCCCCTGCTCACTTCCGATAGAAGTGGACCGACTCCGGCCACGACGTCCACACGCCCCATTGCGGCGCGTTCGATCGAAGAATCCCTGACCGCCTTGTATTCGGCCTTCTCGGGCGGGAACCCCTTGACGAAGGGGAGCCGTTCGGGGCTCGTGTGCAGAAAATGCACCACGCGTGCATCTCGATACCAGGTATCGCGCAACTCGACAGCCGCTGGTCCGGAGAAGCGCGAGTGCGCGACGACGATGTCGTACGGCTGGCTCGCCGGATCCTCCAGCCCATACTGCCTCGGTTCCTGGCCGGCGAGATGTTTGAGCCAATCCCGCCGCTCCATTTCCGCCGGTGCACCTTCCACTCCAGGCCCGGGGCCAAGTACCGGAGGGCGTGTCGTCACCACCCTCTGGATGCCTTCATGCTGGGGCATGTCAGGGTTGGCCGTGAACAGCGTGACGTTGTGCCGGCGGGCCAGAGCCTCGGACAGCTCCTGGTTGAATACCTCCACACCCCCCTCGCCTCTGCCGCTGTTGTCCGACACGACGAGAATGTTGTACCGCGCTTCTGACACCGATCCCCCGTATGCTTCACCCATCACGTGCCCTGCGTCAGAAGCCGACGGTTTCGTGCAACTCGCGGCCGATTCCCGAGGTGATGAATTCCGTCAGGTCATAGGCGGAGAGGTGCATGAAGCCGGATTCCGCGCCCGGGTGAATCCTGGCGGCGTACTCGTCCAGAATCTCCGCCAGGATTCCCGCTCGGACGGCAGAGATGGCGACTTTCTCCAGCTCACCCTTCTCGCGATAGAAACGGCGCTGGCCGGCGGCGCGCGGAGCACTCGGCTTCAGCCCCGCCGCCACACTCAGCTCGAAACTGTTGGCCTCGGCTGCGACCAACGTGGGAACAGGCCGGCCCTCGGGCCAGTCCACCCCCGAGACCGTGTGTACGCGCGGATCGATCACCTCGTGACTCTCCTGCCAGAACACACCCGACCTCCCGGCCAGAAGATCCTCAAGGTCTCGAGCGGCTTTCGACGCAGCAGGACGCATCGAGAATTTCCCGGATTCCCGGATCTCATTCAGGGTGGGAACGTTCTCCGCCGCGTGCCAGGCCGCCCGGGCAAGGGCCTCATACCGCACCTGCAAGTCGTTCACATCAGACGGCCGGTGGGAGACGCGCGCCACCCTCACCGCATCGGCAGGGTGCGGAGTCGGCACGCTCGTTCCCAGCGCCTCCCGCAGTCCGTCGGCGGCCTCGTGCACCAACCGGCTGAGCTCTGCCGTGTTCCCGGCGATCGTCACCGGAGGCCGCCCCGGCGCCAGCCGGTGGGCCAAGTCTGGGAGCGGGGCGGTCAGCCTCAGCATGTGGTTCTCCGGAACGACCACCGCCCGCCCCGCCACCAGGTAGTCGTCCGGATACGGCTCCATCCGCGGCTCGTAGGGACCGGGATCGCTGGCCATCCGGGCCTTCCACTCCCCGACCGCCTCCGGAAACGTGACGGGCCGGTCAATCGGGCCCGCGGCCCGACGCGAGATCAGATGACGTGCCGGATCGGACGGTTCACCCTCCCGCGGCTCAAGCCCGTGCTCGGAGACACTCAGCGCCGCCTCCAACTCCCGCCACGCCTGCCGACGCTCCTCTGGCCAGCCTCCTCCCAAGCTGTCCAGGCGCCATAGGCGGTTCTGTTGTACCCACATCATCCGCGACGCCGCCGAGTACACGGCGTCGTAAGCGTAGGCAAGGTCCGTCTGGCCGCTCATCCGGCTCTCCTTCACAACTGATCAACTCGCCAACGTTCTCACATTGCGCTGACCAATCGTCATGCGATTGCTGATCGACTCCCGGCTCCGCCCTGAGGGCCCGCGTGATGTCGTGATCAGCTCCTGGGGTTTGTCATCCTCGTGGGCCACACGGTCTTCGGTGGTACAGGCGTCCACGGTGTCCGGGGTGTCGGGTGCGATCCGGTCGGCGTCGGCGGGGAGTGGACCAGGTCGAACGTCGCCGCGCCCAGCCGGTGCCGGGGGTGCAAGGTGGAGCAGTGGGCGGAACGGCTCGCCTCCCCCGCGGGAGGGCAGGACGAGAGCGAGAAGACGTCTCCGGCTGCGCAATCGCAACAAGACAAGGTCACGGACCCTGCCCAGCTGCCGACACATCTCGTTCCCGCTGGGGCGGCGGTCCGCGGAGCCTTGAAGAAGGCGGCGAGGGAGCGAACAGCGACCAGCTGCAAGCGACTGGAGCAACAGCTCGGCTCCGCGCTTCCCTCTCTCAGCAACAACGAACGCGTCCAAGTGCTGGTCCGGATCGACCATTCCACGGCCGGCGACGAGCCGCTCCCGTCGTCCCTACTGGCGGCGGGCGACTCGCACCTCACCGACCGTAGGATGCGGCTACAAGAAGCAGACCGCCCCGCCTAACCCCGCATCGAGGTGGCCTAGGCGGCGTAACAGGTATGCGGGACCCCCGGCGGCTCGTGCCACCGCCCTGGACCAGCTCCTGGTCATACGTCGCCGCTGGTTGGACCCACCCTCGACTGCGGTTCTGGCGGCTGACGGGCAGCGTGCTCACCGGCTACCGCCGCCGGAGTCACCCCGGTGGTGTCCGATCCGCGGCGCACCCCTAGGCTGTGCGCCGGTCGGCCCCAGGCGCGGGGGGCCCAGGGGGCGGGTAACAGGATGTCTGTAGAACGTCACACAGCGGGGATGCTCCAACAGATCGCCCGTCAGCAGGACATCGTCGAGATCGCTCCCCAGGGCTCCACACCGAAGGCGGCCGCCTTGGCGTATGTGGCGGAGCAGTACGGCTACACGTACGGCATGGCGTACAGGACCGGGTTCAAGAACTCGCTCGTCCAGGTCCGGATGTACCGGGACCCGCGGCCCGACGCACGCATCCGCGAGGCGGCCACCATCACCGCCCATCCGCAGGCGGGCAACGGCGGGACAGTGCCGGGGCTGAAGCAGGGCTCGCTGAAGCCGCTCCCCGAAACGGTCGGTGCCGTGGCCGTGCTGAAGGACCTCATCACCTTCGACGTCATGGCGTTGTACGTCGCCGACCGGAGCCAGAAGGTGAAGGGCTACCTGGCCTGCACGATCCTGACCCTCCTCCTGCTCATCGACAGATCGGCCGTCGAAGCGGTCGCCTCCGGCGTGGCGGTCGCGCTGCTCTTCACCGTGGCGTTCAAGATTGGCGCGATTCGCCGCGGGACGATCACGCGGCGTCTGACGGACGCCGGGTTTCACGCGGTGCGCGACGAACAGGGCGGCCTGCGGTTCCTGCGCCCGGGGCAGCAGTTGCCGGGCCACACCAACCCGTTCGCCGCCTGAGGCCCTGGTCTGCAGCGCAGGCAGGGGCAAGGTGCTCGTGTGCCTGGGCGATCAGGGCTGCCAGGTGTGTTCGTTCGAAGGCGGTGCCGGCTCCCTCGGGGTCGTACTCACCGTCGACGGCGACCGGGGCGCCGGGTCTGTACATCGCAGGAGCGCGGTCGTTCGGGCGCAGGTCCGCCGGCGGCCGGCTTCGGTGGCGTACCGAAGGTCCTGTGCGCCCAGGCGACTTCGATGGCACCGCCCGGCTCCGCATCTCCGCTCCGTGCTTCACCACCGTCGACGTCACGACCGGAGGCGACATCACCACCCCTGTCGGTGTTCGGCGCCATTGCCGTGACGGCCGGCGCCGGCGCCCAGGCTTCGACCGGCCCGGACTGCCTCTGCGGCCCCCGCCGGCCCGTGACCTGCAGCGCCGAGTCCAGCACCTGCCGATTCTGGTGGCGCGGCCGCGGCCGCGCCGCGAAGTCGGCGCCTTCGAGGTCGATCCTGCCCGTGGAGAGTCAGACCCGGTCGAGGCGGGGTGCGCCGTCGAGGATGGCGAGTTCGGTGGTGCCGGCCTGGCGTTTCCATTCGGGGGCGACGGTGGCGTACGTGGTGACGTCGTGCCAGCAGCCCTGGGTGTGGAAGAGCTGGCGAAGGGTGGCTTCGGGGCGCAGGCCCGCGGCGTGCATGACTTTCGGCATGTGGTGGTGGTCGCTGCGGTGGCCTGCCCAGATGCGGTGCAGGCCGAGGTGCCCGAAGCCGTAGGCCATCAGCAGGCGGCCGGCTTCATGGCCGTGGCCGCGTACGGGGGCGCCGGGCAGCAGGATGAGGCTGGTGAGCATGGCGTTGCTGCCGTAGTCCTCGACGAGGAGTCCCATGGTGCCGACGAGGGTGTCGTCGTCGGGGGCGCACACGGCGAGGGTGTATTTGCGCCGCGGGTGGGTGTGGGGCTGTGCGAGGTACTGGGTGAAGGTGTCGTGGGCCTGGCCGGCGCTCATCTGGTCGATGCCCAGGTAGCGGGTGAGGACGCGGTGGGTGAGGATCCGCGCGAACGCGTCGTGGTCGTGTGCGTGCAGCTCCCGCAACCACAGGTGCTCGCCATGCAGATCGGGGACACGGTTCACAGGCCCGCTCCGTGGGGGACGGGCCCGGTTGCCGGGGCGGGGACGAGAGTTTCGAGGTCGATGGAGTGGCGGCCGGAGGGGAGCGGTTCGCCGAGCAGGATGCGGCGGGCCGTGTCGGTGACCAGGGCGGCGCCGAGCATGACGCCGCTGGCGAGCTGCGGCCAGCTGGAGAGGGTGTCGCCGACGCGGGTGAGAGCGTCGCGCATGGCGGGGCTCAGCCGCTGCTCGTCCACGACATCGAGGAGGAAGCGGAGGGCTTCGTCCCGGTCGAGGTCCTGCACATCGGCGGCGGTCGTGGCTCCGATGCGGCCGTGGAAGAGTGGACGGTCCGGTTCGTGGTCGAACCGCTCGATGTCCAGCACGCCCCGGTCGTTGGTGTCCATCAGGACGGGGACCCGCCGGCTGCGCGCGTGTTCGCGGGCGGCGACCTTCACCCAGGGGGTGTCGCACTCCTCGATGAGCAGATCCAGCCCTTGGCCTTGCTCATCGGCGCCGAAGAAGTCCGCGATGTTCTGCTCGTTGATGCCGCCGCGGTGGATGTCGATGTCCAGGTAGGGGTCGAGCTCGTACATGCGTCGTGCGCACAGCACGCTCTTCTCCAGGCCCACTTCGTGGACGCCGGCACGCAGCCGGTTGAGGTTCGAGAGACCGAGCCGGTCGAAGTCCGCGAGGCGGAACGCCCCGCCGACGCCCTCCATGGCGCAGGTCAGCGCGGCGCTGCTGCCGACCGACAGCCCGATGACGCCGATCCGCCGCCCCAGGAGGCCCTTCTGCTGCTCGCGGGTGATCTTGTCGCGGTTGCGGTCGGTGCGAACCAGGCGGAACTCGGCCTCCGGCAGGACGTGTACCAGGCGCCCTGACCACGGGTACCACGCCCACCTGCCGTAGTTGTCGGGGTGCGAGCCCAGGGTGTCGGCGACCGCGCGGGACCGGGAGCGGTCGCGGAAGGGGTTATGGGGTGCCAGGCAGCCGAGGAGTTCTGCGATCTGGTCCTCGATCCGGTCGTGGATCTCGCGCAGCCGGTTTGACTCCCGCAGCTCGACCAAGGCAGCCGCGCCGGCCGGCTGGGAGGGGTTCAGCAGCACCGGACGAAACGATTCACTTGCTTCGCGGGGCCCGGGCAGCACAAGGTGGTCCGGCTTCAGGCCGGACGGCAGAGGGTGCGTCACGGCGAGGACGCTAGCAACCAGAAGATCTTGGTCCAGGGCACGTCACCCGCAGGGGCGCACTCGAATTGATCTTCTACCCGGATGCGCCTCCTCACGCCCTTCGCGCCCCCGGCATGCCCGCCGCCGCTGACGCACGGCAGGCCGTACCGCGTCTCGGACGGCGGGTACTGATGGCGGGAGGGAGGCCGGTTCCTGACGGGCACTGCGTGAACCGGACCCCCGTCGATGGTGGCGAGGGTGCCGGGGCGCAGGGTGCCGGGCCCGCAGCGGGTGCGGGCGGTAGGCCTCCCGCAGCGGGCTGGTGCCGAGATCCTGGGCAAGGGAGTCGGCACCCGCCGCGGTGACCGTCAGGGGCATGTAGCGGTCGCACAGTTCGGCCGGCGCCCGGGGCATGTCGCGGCCGCGCAGTTCGGTCAGCGTCGCGGTCATCCCGGCGTTTGTGAAGGTCAGCACATTCGTGCTCTTGCCGTGACGGTCCGCGGTGATGACCCCGAACCTGTCCAGCGCGTTCCTCGCGGTCACCTCCGTATAGTCCGCCCTGTGGCCGTCAGCCGGCCGGCGCAGGGTGAGACCGCCCTCGGTCACGACGGCGCCCGTCAGGTCGAGCCGCACACAGCCTGCGCGCGGCGACATCCGCACGCACGCCTGGTCACCCCGGTTCTGGAGCGTCGCGGGGGCCCCCGCGTTCAGGACGATCCCCGGGCCCCGCTCAACGCCCCGCACCCGTCGGCAACACGGCGATCCCGCCAAGGCACCCGGCGATCCGCCCGAAGGGACTTCGGCAGGCCCTGGCCAACCGGGCCGGCTGTCGTTTGCTCCCGGCCGGACCGTTGGGCGGCCGGGGCTGGTGCCCTCCCACTCGACGACGGGCACCCCCTGCGGCCTCGCCGATGTGGTGCTGGTGCACCGCTCGTCTGCCGTTGTCGGTGGAGCCATCTACCCTCCTCCCATGTCTGTGAACATTGATCTTGCCTTCACCGTTACAGGTGTCAGCGGTGAGCCTCAAGCCTGGGAGATCGTCCGTGCGCTGGAGGAACTGCTGCGCGAAGAGTCCCTGATCCTCCAGGTGTCCCTGGGGGTGGCCGTGGATGACGACGGCGCGTTCTTCGTGTCCGGCGAATCCGATTTCCCGCTCGGGATCAGCCGCTTCTACCTGTGGCGGCCGCACTTCGAAGGACTCTTCGCGGCGACCGTCGCACAGGTGTCCGCCGGTGCGAGCGCGACGGTCCAGTGGGGCTACCCCGACGAGGAGTACTGAAAGGAGCCACGCTCCGCGTGAAGGCCGAATCCTTCAGTCCGACGCTGAGGTCGAGTTCGGCGACCCCCTGCAGAAGGGCTGGACGGCGTGCGTCCTGCCGTACGTCGGAGTCAGCGAGGTGCACCGGGTCGTCTTCCGGACCGTCACCGACTCGACCGACGAGGAACGCGCCACCTGAGCGGACCAGGCACGTCGGCACGCTGCCGCATTCCTGGCCTGAAGCGCGAATGCCCGCTCCGCCTGGGGATCCGGCAATTGCGGCGGGTCAGGCCGGATGGGTGGTTTCCTGGGCGGCCGGGCGGGTGCGGAATGCGGCCGGGCGGCCCAGGAGGCAGACCGCGGCGCCCAGGACGAATCCGTACACGGACACCAGGCCGTGGCCATTGGCCTGGGCGAACCACATCACCAGGCCGAGTGCGGGTACACCGGCCGCGAACAGGACCTCTGTGCGCTGCGCCTTGTCCAGGCCCGTGCGTGCAGTGGGCAGTTCGCGCAGGATGCGGAGGAGGAGGGCCGCGGCAAGGGTGGCGCCGAGGAAGTAGGTGGCGCCCGAACTGCCCGCGAAGTTGCGGGGGTCGGTGCTGTGGTGGCCGCCCGCGCCGAAGAGGGTGTCGATGTGCTCGGGCAGGATGATCCCGGCGAGGAACAGGCCCAGGGTGATCGGGGCGCCCCAGAACCAGTCGACCAGGGCGGCGACGAGGGCGAGCGTGGCGATGTTCCAAGCCCCGCCGAACAGGCCGCCGTTCTGCATGAACACCGAGGTCAGCACCCGCCACCAGCCCGAGCGGGCCGGGTCCGCATCCAAGGCGTCCATCGCCCCGGACCAGCACACCTGGAGCACCACCCCGGTGAGTGCGAGGCCGGTCAATGCCACCGCGGTCCAGGGGATGCGCCGACCGCGCAGCGTGCCCTCACCGAGCAGGGCCAGTCCGCCCTTGAACATCAAGACCATCAGTGCTGCCGTGGTCACGTTGAACACCAGCGCGTCCATCGCCACCACCCCCCTTCGATCCCCGGTCGTGTGCTTCGGGGACGACAGTAGCCCGGCCTGCCGCAAAATTCAAACACTGTTAGAAAAGGGAGTAGAGTGCTCCCATGAAGCTGACACGAGAGCGGATCATCGACGCGGGCATGGCCGAGTTCGCCGAGTCCGGGTACCACGGCCTGTCCATGCGCAAGGTCGCCCAGCGCCTCGACGCGCAGGCCGGCAGCCTCTATTACCACGTGCCGAACAAGAGCGCCCTGGTCCAGCTGATGGCGGACCGCGTCGCCTGCCAGGCCTACGACGCAGGCACCGCCGCGCTGTCCGCCCTGAACCCGGGCGCCGACTGGCAGGACCGGGTCCAGGCCCAGCTCACCGCCCTCCGCGAGAGCATCCGCCGGCACCCCGGCGGCGCGGTCATGCTGGCCGACAGCCCCAAGGTGCTCAGTACCGGCGCCCTGTCCCTGATGGAACGGCTCCTGGAAACCCTGCACGGGGCCGGCATCCCCGCCGACCACGCGGCCATCGGCGCCGACACCCTCCTCAGCCACACCACCGGCTTCGTCCTCCAGGAACAGAGCCAGTCCCCCACCATGGACATCAGCGCCAAGGAAGCCGCCACGGTGCACGCGCGCTTCCCCCTCACCGTGGCCGCCGCCTCCGCCTTCACCGAGGACGACACGTTCCTCCGCAGCGTGCGGCTCGTCTGCGCGGGCCTCGCCACCCTCACTGACGCGGCGCGATAGAAACCGGGGTCAGCTCTGCGGGGCTGACCGGCCGGATACTTGACCGGCGTTCGGCGGCCGCCGAGCCGCCTTCCCTGGTCGCCGGCCGCGCGGCGAGAGCCGCGGAGCGGCGGGGGACGCGGACACCGGCCGCGGTGGGCGTGGTGGGCCTTCACCCACTTCTCGTTGCTGAGCTTCGCTTCTTCCATAAGCTGAAGGTTGCCGTTGGTGAGAGCGGTGACGGGTTTGAGTAGCGGCGCGTCGAGGGTGACTGGTTCGAGTTGCGACGGGTCGAGGTCGTCTGGTGTGCGATGCCGAGGACCTCGGCGGCCTCACGGTCGGTCAGCAGGTCGCCGGGGTGGGGGCCTTCGGGGGGCGGGATGGGCAGGGGGCGGCCGGCGAAGTAGGCGGCCGACCGCTACACACCGCCGGTGGCGGAGGGCAAACCCTCCGCCCCGGCGGGAGCAGACCGCACCACACCGTCGACCCCCACGGCCCCGGGCACACCGCCCCGGGCCGTCCCCATGCGGTCCCACGGCCACCACACGGGCCACCAGGGCCACGCCCGGCCCGGCCCCGACTCGTCGCCGGACACGGTGTAGCCCCCAGGGCCTCGGCATTGGGGAAGGGTGGGAGCAGAACGACACCGTGGGGCGCCGGGTGTACGGAACGGACCACACGACCCGCACGCCGGCCCACGCCCGGCACGCATCTACCGGGAACTGTCCGGCGGGGCCCCCGACGGCCAGCTGCTCGACGTCACGGACTGGACACCCGAGGGCTTGTCCGCCGGACCGGGGTCGTTGGGTGTCCACGAGCGGAGCATCCGGAGCACTTCAGCCAACACACTTCGCCGTATCCGCTCAGGGCGTCCGGGAATCGTCACCAGCCGGCGGCCGGACAGGGTCTCCGCCCCACGCGGTCAGGGTGAGGACGAGCCTGCCGTCCACCACCACGGCGGACACGTCCTCGTCTGCGGCGGCGGCCTCGGGACGATCACGTGGCCTTCACGGGCGGCGTACTGGGCGAGCGCCTCGACTCCCGGTCGAACGCACTGCCCCCCGACCGGCGCGGCCGGGCGGGCTCCACCGGCGGGGGCGGCGGTGACGCCGAGGTCGGTCGGCATCTACGCGCCGGAACGCCTTGGCGGTCACTTCCAGGCGCGGCCGCTCGCCCCGCAACGGGGTGTCGTTGGACGCCGCCCTCGTCGAGGGTCCGGTCCGCGCCGTCCTCGGCTTCCAGGTCCGGACGAGCCGGGATCGCGTGCCAAGCGCAGGGCGCGGCGAACCTTTCCGGTCACAGCACTAGCGGGGGAGGAGGGCGCGAATGGTCTTGCCGCCCTCGGGCCGGGGTGTGACGACGGTGGCGCGGGCGAGGTCGTTGACCATGTGACAGCCGAACCCTCCCGTGCCGTGGACGAGGTCGGGTGTGCGCATGCGCGGCGTCTGCGGGCTGGGGTCGTCGACGGCGACCTCGATCGTGCCGGGGTGGGCGGCCAGGCGGAGCGTGTGGGTGCCGCCGCCGTGACGCAGGGCGTTGGTGACGAGTTCGGAGACGACCAGGACCACGGTGTCGGCGTGCTCCGGGTCGACGGCCGGCACGAGGGTGTCCAGGAACGTCCGGGCGGCTTGGCGTGCCTCGGCGACGGCGGACAGGGACTGAAGGGCTGTGCGCTCGGTGCTCGTCGTGGTCATCTCGCGCTCCGGTCTCTGTTGTCGTGTCCAGCATGCAGCCGTGCCTGCCGGGCCGTTCGTGCCCCGGACCGACACCCTTCAATCCTGGTGGGCTTCGAATATCTACCTCACTCGGCACGCGGAAATCTATGTCAGTCGGAGTAGACATCGGACGTCGGTGTGGTTATGGTTTCTCTCGTAACGCAGAGAGACAGCAGGGCCTGGCAGATACGAACTGCCGGGCAGCAGTAGTCGCAGTACCCGTAGTTGCAGTGTGTTGGACGGTGCGGTGGTGGAGTTTCGAAGCCAGAGCGGTTGCAGGACGGCGACGGGGCTGACGACCGGACCGGGTGGCCCGCCGTGATCAGGGGCCGCCATCGGAAGTACCGCAGTCAAAGCAGTGGTTGCAGTACCCGTAGTGAGTGCAGTTCGCGGTACCTCAGCAGTGAAGTCAGTGGAGTGGTACCTCGGCGAAGGCGTCGGCTGCGGGCGCGCGCACCGGGAGGTTCGGCAGTGGGGTTCCAAGCCAGAGCAGACGCAGGTTGGGCGACGGGGCTGGCTGCCGGAGTGTGGCGCTTGGTCAGGCCACGAGTGGTACACGCAGTGCGCAGTGTCAGCAGTACCGAGTGGAGCAGTACCAGCAGTTCAGCAGTTCAGCAGTGTGTAGTCCCCATTTGGTAAGTAGTTGATCCCGAGGGATGAACGGAGGAGCCGAACGCCATCAGGATCGCCCGGGTGGAGTGTTGAGCCCGGGTACCGCAGGACATCGTGAGTGAGGTGGTCTCCGGTCAAGCAACCGCGATCCCCGCATCCCCGACAGAGCTCAGGTCGGGCAGGCGGACACAGTAGGCCGGCGCAGTACCAGGGCCGGCAGATGGTGTAGCAGTTCCTTCGGGGCCCGGGTGCCACACGGCGCCCGGGCCCCTCCGTACATCCAGAGCCGGATCTCCCCCCTCTGTTTCGCAGTGAGGTGCGATGACAGCAGACGATTCGTTCGGTCGTCTCGATGACGACGACTACCCCGCCTACACGATGGGCCGGGCCGCCGAGATGCTCGGCACCACCCAAGGTTTCCTCCGCGCGATCGGCGAGCACCGCCTGATCACCCCGCTCCGCTCCGCGGGCGGGCACCGCCGCTACTCCCGCTACCAGCTGCGCGTCGCGGCCCGTGCCCGCGAGCTCGTCGACCAGGGCACGCCGATCGAGGCGGCCTGCCGGATCATCGTCCTTGAAGACCAGCTCGAAGAAGCCCGGCGCGTCAACGCCGCCGCCGGCCGCGGCGCCGGATCGGCGAATCCATCGGCCGCGGCCTGAGGAGGATTGGAGCCGATGCCTCTTGGAACAGCCGGCCCGCAGGGGCCGGGCATGATCCCCGCTCCTCGGCGGGCCCCCCGCCCCCGCATCCCCACGGTGGTCCTCGCCGGCCGCTACGGCCTCCTGCGCCTGGCCGGTGAACTCGACCTGGAAACCGGGTCCGCCATCCGCGACGCGGTCCGCAGATGCCTCGACAACCGCCCCGCGCTCCTGCGCATCGACATCAGCGGAGTGTCCTTCTGCGACTGCTCCGGGATCGCCGCCCTGCTGTGGGCGAAGGCCGAAGCGGGCCGGGCCGGAACCGGCTTCCACCTGAGCGGGCCCGCCCAGCCCGTCGTCGCCCGCGTCATGGACGCCACCGGCACAGCAGCCGACCTCGGCCTGCTGCCACAACCCGCCGAGCAAAGCGGCGCCCGGCGAAAGACCCACGCGCCACAAGCCCCGACACCCTCCGCCGGTCCCTGACCGAATGGGCCTGCCTGGTGTCCGCCCCGAGCCGGAAACCACCCCCCCGGGTGCGCGCCGCGCATCGGCGCGCAGCCCCCGAACTGCCGGAGCGGTGCACCGTGGTTGGGCCCGCCGCTCCGGCAGTCACCGGGCCCGGTCGATGCCGAGGTCGGCCAGGCGCTCGTGCTACTCGGCACTCAGCCCGTCCCGCCGGTTGTGGATGTTCGGGGTTCGGGCACAGCCCCTGACCTTGTGATTTAACCTCCGCCCTCGGACGAACCGTGACTGTGGTTCGCCGTGGGTGCGGTCACGATGGAGGTCAAGCACCGTTCGTTGGCCTCGTCCACCTGGTGATCACCCGCAGCTCCCGTTGAGGTGCGGGCCAGATCTGCAGGCGGATGCCCTCGGGGGCGAACCCTTCCGGGTCCGCGGCTGCAACCGCCAGGCCGCTGCGGGAGACACGGACACGCATCCATCCGGCCGGGACGTCGAACCGGGCACTGTCAGGCAGGTAGTCGCTGCACCCCAGGATGGTCAGGCGCCCGGAGGGACAGGGACGCTCGCCTCCACCACATGGTCGAAGTCGGCAGAGTCGTCCTTGGGCTCGCCCTCCAGGATGTCCACGGCAACGACGACGTCCATGTTGTTGACCGTGCTGAACGCCAGGATGTCCTCCGCGGTGGCGAGGGCATCGAACAGAGCCTGTGCCGTCCATGCGCCACCCACATCACTGTCGGAGTGCTCGTCCATCACATGGATCTGGTGGTAGTCGGCGGTCACTGTGCTTGTGATTCATCCGGTGCGGCGTGGTTTGGTGCCGATCTTGTGGTGGGTCGGTCTGGGGTAGGGCTGGCCGGTGGCCAGGAGTAGGCCCACGTCGTAGCGGGTCGCGGGGCGGCGGTTCTTGGAGCCGGGTGGGCGACCGGGGCCGGGCCGGGATGGTTTCGGCACTTCGGCCGGCGTTGAGGTTCGGGCGTGCAGGTGTCGGAACCCGCGGCGAACCCGGGTGGTGGTGAGCTTGTTCGGTTCGGACGGCTTCTCCCATGGGCGTCGCAGGTCGATGGCCAGGGGACGGGCGAGGCGGAGTTGGTTGTGGGCGACCACGATCAGCCAGGTCCAGCGGTCCGCCGCTTCGGCCTCTCGCAGCCTGGGGCGGTCCAGCCGAGTGTCTGCTTGATCATCCTGAGGAAGTGCTCGATGTCGAATCGCCGCAGGAAGGTCTGCCAGGCCAGGTCTGCACCGCTGCCTGTTCATCGATGACACCGCCGCCAACGTCACCGCCGCCCGCGAAGTGGGGATGACTGCCCTTCACTACCGCGGGCCCGAAGAATCTCCGAGACGCCTTCTCTCCGCTCCTCGATCCCCAGGCTCCCCAGAACGTTCAACCCCCAACCAGCTGAGGGGAAGAGCGACCCTGGGGATTTTCACGAATCCTCATCAGCACCCCGTTGCCGTGTTCGCCCGCCGCTCTCGACGCCGAGCTGCACGCCGTCCTGGCCGCTTTCGACGCTGCGGCCGCTCCGTGGTGTGAGGCCCTCGAGGACCTGGACGAAGACGTCCTCGCCGAGGCCGCCGCCGAAGCGCGGGCCTTCGGCGCAGGCCCGGCGGCCGCCGTCGACGAGCTGGTGCGCGGCCTGCTCGGGCAGTTGACCGACTGGCAGCAGTCGATCGGCGAGCTGGGCCGCGCGCTCACCACGGCAACTGAAGGCCGACCGCTACCCGGCTGGTCCACCGACGCCGGCCGCACCGAGGACATCGGGTGGCGCCAGGCCCGCACCACTCTGCCCGAGGCCGTCGCACGCCACCACCACGCTCACCTGCTCGCCGCCATCGTCGAGCTCGGCGGGTAGCTGGAGCTCCCAGCTACCCGTAACGGGCGCTTCAGGGGCGCGGTCATCCCAGAAGGCTGCGCGGTCAGCGCCGGCCGCCGCCGATGCGGCGGTCGTCGGCCAGTGCGGTCAGCGGGCCGAACTCGCAGGCAAGCTGGTTCCACGTCAGAACCTCGCCACAGCGGGCCGGGAACTCCTTCGGGTCGAACTCGGGCATGGTCCAAGTGCCAGTGCCCCGGTCCCGCAGCCACAGGTCCCCGTCACCGTCGACCACACTCGGCGGGACCGGTACGGGCTCGGCCTGATCGGTGGGCTCCCAGGTGACCCGGCCCGGGTGGGAAACGCGGCGCAGCTCGGTGGTGGCCAGCCGCGCGGCCAAGTCACGCGTGGACTCTTCGGCGTCCTTGACCGACGCGAGTCGGAATGCGTCGTCAAGTACGGGCAGGGCAGGATTCTTGCTGCGCTTTGAACTCATACGCTGACTACCTCCGGTGGGGGGCGTCACATCCGTTATGGCACCCCGTAGAGGAACACGGTATCCGAGGCGGGAGCCGGGCCGGCTACGACCACTGTCCAGGTGGAAGCGCCGGCACACCGGGCGGTGGGCTGGGTGGTGAGCTGGTCCTGGACGTGGCACAACCCGTCACGACGTGGGACGGGTCCTCGCAACCGGCGAGGCGTACACCAGACCCGCCCATCACGAGAAGGGCACCAAGCCCCGCCGACTGGATAAATGACAAGCTGAAGGCCGGTGTCGTTTCCCGCTGAAGGTTGGCGGCTCTGGCACTGATCTTGTGGGCTCGTGACGCTCCGTGCCGTCTGCCATCAGACCGTCAGTGGGTTCGGTTATGCCACCGGATGTCAGCGGTTCCCGGCCGCCCGTGTCCGGCCGCGCGTGGCAGTCGTTTCCTGTGCATGATCATGATCTTGACCCGAGTTCTCGGTGCCGCAGCCATCGCCGGCATCACCGCCTTCACCGCGGCCACCCCCGCGCTGGCCGACGACCCTGGCAGCACCATCGGGAACAACATCGGAGCCCTCCTGATTGCCAGCCAGAACGAGGGCGCCAACGCCGGAAACGACGGGACCACCAGCAGCCACGGCAGCAGCAACGGCAACACCCTCGCCAACAACATCGCCGACCAGTCCAATGTCGCCCTCATCAACACCGCAAAGGTGGCCGAAGACGCGTTCGTGACCGCCTGAGCCACTTCACCTGGTCTGAACGACACAGCCCCATGGCGTGAGGGCGGGGCCGTGACGCTCCCGCCCTTATCCGTGATCTGCTGCTGATACCTCCCGTGGCAGAACGACTGCGTTCGCGCGGCAGACGACACTCCGTGGATCAGAGGGCGTGGAGGACCTGGATGCGGAGGAGGTCGAAGTTCGCTCGGCCGAACATCTTGGGGCAGGGTGAGCCCGGCGGAGACCGCTGCGTGATCGTGGCGGAGGCTGCGGGCGAAGGAGCACAGGCCGGGCAGCTGCTCGACGGTGCAACGCTGACCCGACCCCCGACCCCGGCCACGATTCCCGGGAACAGCAACTCCATCCGTCGGAGAACCATCTCCATTGCACGGCGGGAGCGTACTCCGACCGTCACACACGGTGCATCTCACGAAAAGTGAGTCAGAACCCGTTTCCCTGAACAAGACCAGTGGGGCTCACGTGACGTCCCGGATACGGCTCTGGTCCGCCCCGAGCTGGTGGCGTCGATCAGCGCCGACCCGCCATCGACCGAGGCGGCGTCCACCGCCTCCCGGTGTGCTTCAAGCGGTTGCGCCTGGACGTCACGACGGCGGACGTCCCCCGGTTACTGAGGATTTCAGGGTGGGGTCGGTGGGTTGATGGCCAGGCCGGTGGCGGTGAGGCAGCCGTCGATGAGGTGGGGTCGGAGTTGGATTCTGCGTAACTCGCGGCGGAGTTTGCGGTCGAGGTCGTCGGGGGTGTTGAAGGCGGTGTTGGCCGTGGCTCTGCGTATGAGGGACCAGAGGGCTTCAACCGGGTTCAGGTCTGGTGCGTATGCCGGGAGGCGGATGGTGGTGAGCCAGTCGTGTTCGGCCTCGTAGCGCTTCAGCCCGGCGGCCAGGTGGGTGTTGAGGTTGTCCCAAACCACGACGATGGGGCCGCCGAGCTGGATGTGTGCCCTCACCAGCAGGTCGCGGTAGTCCTGCCAGGAGAAACTCTTGCGGGCGCCCTTGAGCAGGAGATGGTTGCGGGGGCGGTGGATGAGACGGCTCTTCTCGCCGGGTTTGTAGCAGCACAGGGCCGCGACCGAGGTCCGACGGCGGGAGCGGCCGCGAACGCGGATGACAGGGGTGTGTCCGCGTCGGCCCCAAGTGCGGGCGCGGGGCGGCGTCATGGAGAATCCGGCCTCGTCCTCGAAGACGATCCAGCCCCCACACGCCGCCGCGAGCCTTTTACCTGGGGCCACACCTCCTTCTTCCACAGCTCCACCGTGTGCTCGTCCCGCTCGAGTGCTCTGCGGGCCGGTGCCTGCCAGGACCAGCCGTGCCGCTTCAGCAGCCGCCAGACCGTCGCTACCGAGAGACTCACCCGCAGCCGGCGGCGGATCACCGTCTGGACCCGGACCAGAGTCCACCGTTCATCCTCGAAGCCGTGCGCTGACGGGCCCTTGCCGAGTTCCTCCTCGAGCAGGCTGAACTGGGCATCGGTGACGGTCGGGGAGTTGGCCGGACCCGTCGAGCGCAGGGCCTCGATGCCGCCCTCGCGCCAGGCACGACGCCAGCGTTCCACCGACCGCACACTCACCCGCAGGTCCTTCGCGATCACGACGGTCTTTTCACCCGCCGCGAACCGCTCGCCGGCTTGAAGCCGGATCCCCTCACGAAACGCCCGACGCTCAGCGGTCAGGCCCCCACCCTCCGGATAACGCATACCACCGGCATACCGCAGGGATCATGAACCGTCACCACCCGACGACAACCCGAAATCCTCAGTAGGGGGAGGCCGGGCCGCCTCTACCGGTTGAGGCACGGCAGGGTGGTTCTGTGTTTTGGATCATGTCCGGCCCGTGCCGGGGGTGGGGGGCTTGATAGGTCGGTTGAGTCGAAACGGGGCGCCACGGCGCCGCCGACGAGAGGGAGCGGCTGGCGGAAGCAGCGGCTTGTAGGGCCGGCGTCCTCGCCGTGGGCCGTCACTGCGGACACGATGGCGGCCGGCGCCGTCCGGGCCCCCACGAGGCCTCGCAGGGCCGTGTACCCGCTGCCCGCCGTCGGTTCTCGGCCACCCGTGCGCACGTAAACCGGGCGCCGGTCCGGCCCGGTGGTGGATCGGGCGGCTTCGACGGCGTGACGTAGGGCTCGTTCCAGGCGGGTGGGCAAAAGGCTGCCGGCGGGAGTGGTCGTGATCGCGAGCGCAAGGTCGTCGACGGGGGCGCCGGCGAGGTCGGCGGCGGCCGGGAGGATCCGTCGTGCGTCGCGGGCCGAGCACGGGACGCGTGCCATCAGCATTCCGAGCGCCCGCGGGGTCGACGGCTCAGGGGCCGGATGCCGGCCGTCGCCTTGGGTGGCGGGCGGGTTGGGGGACAGGCCGGAGGGCGTCGACATGGAGGTCCCTGCAATCCAAGCGGGGGCAGCGGAGCGCGTTCGCGTGTGCACGGAAGGTATGCCCCCGGGCCGCGCGAGGCTCACGAGGCGCGCGGACGGTACGCGCGGCACGCCTGCCGCAGGCGTGCGCTCGGGTTGGGGCGGACGTGCGGCCGGCCCCCGGCCGGCGTGACCATCGACTTGCGGGACGTTCGGTGTCTGGATCCGGGCGGGCGCGCATCAAGCCCGCCGATCGCGGCGCGGTGAGAGGCATGGACCTCCGGGTGACGATGAGGCGCTACGGACCGACCGTGCACCTCATCCTGCTCGGCGAGCTCGATGTGGAGACCAGGGCCGCTCTCGACGAGGTACAAGCGGTCCTGAACAATGTCGACGTGGTGGCCTGCGACATGCGGCACCTGACGTTCATGGACGTCGTCGGCCTGCACGGCCTGACCACGTTCGCACGACGCCTGAACGGGCGCGAGATCGCGTTCTTCGCCTACGACTGGCAGCCCCAACCGCTGCGCCTGATGGACCTCGTCGCCTGCCTCTACCCGAAAGGGGACCGCGGCGGGCCCACCGGGCTGCTGCGCCGCGACCTGCGGGGCTCTGCCGCGTCCGCACGTGCGGCCGGTGCGACCCGGGCCCGAAAGAACGCACCACCCCCGGCCGCGATCCGTCCCGTCAGGGGCGGGGCGGTCATTCTGCGGTGAGGTCGGCGGTGTCTCGTGCGCGATGGGCTCGGTCTTCGAGGAGTCGGCGGAAGCCGGCGACCGGGTAGCGCTCCCCGGTGGCCGTACCGGATCCGGGGATGCCGGCGATCTGGGCCATGCACTGTTGGGGCTGGGGCTGCCAGCCGGTGACCAGGACCCGCAGGCCCAGGCATTCGGCGCGCCGGTGCACATCCAGGAGATGCAGCAGGCCGTCGCCGTTCATGACCGTGACGCGGTGCAGGTCCACCAACAGGTCCCGCACATCGATGGTGACGCCGGCCAGGGCCGCCTGCAGTGCCTGGCCTGCGGCCTCGTCGAGGGTGCCGCTCACGCTGACCAGAACGGTGTTGCCGCAGTAGTCGATGTCAACTGTGATCAATGCGTCTCTCCTCGCGCCGTCCTCATGCACCGGCGCATGAGGTCCTCCATCCTGGCGCGGCACTTCCCGGAGCCGAGGCGCGGCTCGCGGAAACAACAACGGGGCTTGCCCCGGCCCCGAGGGTGGCTGTGGGCTGGGTGCCGTTACCGATCGGGGGCAAGGGGCAGCCATAGGTCCCGTGGCCGGTCCGCGCGAGGAGGCCGGTGCGCATCCCGGCGAACGAGGACGAAGGGGTACGGCATGACGAGGGCACGAGACAGCATGACGGCGGACGCGACGTGTATCGGCGCTGAGGAGACGGTGCTGGAGGCGGCGAAGAAGATGGCCGAGCTGAAGGTCGGCTCGCTGCCGGCTGCGGCACCGACGACAAGCTCAAGGGCATGATCACCGACCGCGACATCGTCGTGAACGTCCTCGCCGCAGGCAAGGAGCCCGCCACGGTCAAACCCCGCCACGGTCAAGGCGGGCGACCTCGCCCAGGGCGAAGCCGTCACCATCGGCGCCGACGACGACGCGGCCGAGATCCTGCGCACCATGGGTTTGCACCAGATCCGCCGTCTCCCGGTCATCGACGGCCACACCCTGGTCGGCATCGTCGCCCTGGCCGACGTCGCCCGCGCCCTGCCCGACACCGAACGTCGGCGACCTGCTGGAGACGATCTCGCTGAACTGACCGGCCCGCGCCGAGGCGCTCCGCGGGGCGCGCACCACACGACCGCGATGCCCCGAAGGGCCGGACTCCCCTCCGGCCCTTCGTCACAGGCTTGGGTCGGTGCAGCGGGTCGGTGCAGCGGGTCGGACAGGCAGGACCACCCCGTGCGTGGCGGCACCGGTGTCAGAGGGGGCCGGCCCCACAAGTGCGCGGATTCCCCGGTACTCACCTGGCGGGAAGGGCACGATGGGCGCGGTGTCTCCCGCGTTCGGCGGGTGGAGAGGCCCTCGTGCGGGCAGGCCGGCGGAGTGGACGCGATGGATGTACGACGGGTGTACGGCAGTTCCGGCGACAGCGGCGAGGAGCGGGCCCACAGCCCGACCGCGCCTACGTCGAACTCTCTGGCGGCCCCCTGGACGGTCTGGTCCTCGATGTCACCGGTTGGTCTGTAACGGACCGAGTGGAGGGCGCGTTGCTGATCACCGACAGGGGCCTGTTCGGGTCGGGTGGCCGGGCGTTCTACGCGTCCCTCGCGGGCGACGTCGAGGGCCCGTTCCTGTGGCAGGGCGACACACCCTGACTCTGACCCGGGAAACGACCGGCGGAGCCTGCCGGCGATCGTGGGGTCTGCGTGCCGCGCGATGGCTCGCCCGGGTTTCGCGCCCAGGCCCGCGTCGCGGCACGCAACCGGCATGCCCCGGTGACGCCCGGCGGTGGTTACAGGGCGCCGAAGAGCCAGTTGCCGGGGGCCTTGGGGTCTTCGCTGGTGTAGTACTCCTCGGTGGCGCGGCGGATCTCCTCGCGCCCCAGGGTGCCGTCACCGTCGGTGTCGAGCTTGGCGAAGGCGACCTTCAGGTCTTCGGGGGAGGCGCCGAGGGACTTGATGTACATGGTCTGGAACTCGTCCTCGTCGATGAGGCCGTTGCCGTCGGTGTCGCAGATGTCCATCCAGGCGTCGACCATGACGCTGAGGCGCTGAAGGATGCCCTCGCGGTCGTTGGCGACGGCCTTCTTCATCCCGGACATGAACTCGGCCCGGTCCAGGAGACCGTCCTGGTCGGCGTCCATGGTGGACAGGTCGTGGGTCCACAGCTGGGTGAACGCGTTCCGCAGGCGGGCGATCTTGGTGGCGTCACCGCTCATGTCGAACGCGGCGGCGAGTCGGTTGCTCAGCGACAGGAGATCGTCTTCGCGCAGGTTGCCGTCACCGTCGACGTCCAGCATGGCGAACGCGCGGCCGAGCTTCTGGTCGAGAACTCCGATAGCAGTGTTCACAGGTCTTCTCCTCTGATTCCGCCCGAGGGGGCATAAACATCACCCGAAGGTGATCACACGGGAGGAAACGATCAGCCATCTGGTTTGATACGGCTTCCGCACAGCGAACTTGACGACCCGCCGACACGAGGTCCCCCTGCGTCATGACAGTCAGCACGCCGGCCATTCCGGCCGCCCCGCAACTGCCCGCTATGTTCCGCGAGGGGACTGAACGCCACAGCCGGCGGGTGCGCGAGGACTGGGACGGCCGCCACATGTTGCACGGGCGTGCGCCCGGCCCGGAGGCGATCCTGGTGAACGGCAACGACTACCTGGCCCTGGCCCGCCATCCCCGCATCACCAAGGCCATGACCGGCGCCTTGGCCGCCCACGGGAACGACGCCCTGATGTCGGGGGTGTTCTTCCACGGATCCCACCCCCAGCTGCTGCTCGAACGCGACCTCGCCGACCACATGGGCGCCCCCTCCGGGATCCTGTGCCAGTCCGGCTGGGCCGCCAACACCGGACTCCTGCAAGTCCTGGCCGGCCCGGGCACACCCGTCTACATCGACATGCTGGCGCACATGTCCCTGTGGGACGGCGCCCGCATCTCGGGAGCCACCGTCCACCGCTTCCGACACAACGACGCCGCGCACCTGCGCCGCCGCGTCACCGACAACGGGCCGGGGATCATCCTGGTCGACTCGATCTACAGCACCGACGGCAGCGTGTGCCCCCTGCCCGACATCGCCGACATCGCCGCGGAGACCGGCAGTGTCCTGGTGGTCGACGAGTCCCACTCCCTGGGCACCCACGGCGACCTCGGCGAAGGCATGACCGTCGAGCTCGGCCTGACCGGGCAGGTCCACTTCCGCACCGCCAGTCTCTCGAAGGCCTTCGCCGCCAGGGCCGGCTTCATCGCGTCCTGCGATCAGGCCTTCACCGGCCACTTCAAAATGGCCTCGCACCCCGCCGTGTTCAGCTCCACCCTCATGCCCCACGACATCGCCGGCCTCGCGGAAACCCTCACGATCGTCCGCCAGGACCACTGGCGCCGCACCCGCCTCCGCCAGGTATCCGCCCGGGTACGCGAGGAACTCACCGCCGCGGGCCTTAACCTCCACGACAGCGCGAGCCACATCATCGCCCTCACCGGCGGCAGCGAACGCCAGACCATGGCCCTGCGCGACAACCTCGAACAGCGCGACGTCTTCGGCTCCGTCTTCTGCCCCCCGGCCACCCCCCGCACCCGCTCCCTGGTCCGCCTCTCCCTCCACACCGCCCTCACCGACCCCCAGGCAGAGCACCTGATCCACACCTGCCTGCGCGCCCTGCGACCAGCACGTCGCCACTGACCGACAGGGCGGACCTCAGGCGCCCGATCAGGAAGGCACAGCGGGGGTATGTCCGGTCACGTGGGTGGTTACTCCTTGCTCAGGCCCGGAACTCTTTCGTACCGGCGGCACGGGCCCTGCCCATCGAGCGCTCCCGGTCCGCGTTCGCTCGCGCCGAAATTCCCGACGTGGCCCGGCATTCGGCGCGGCTGGAACAGACCCGTAGGAGCCCGCGGGCCTGCACGCCGGCCGCACGGCGCAGCTCACCGCGATCGTGCCCGGGGGTTCGGGCGGTTGGGATCAGGTGGCTGGTGGGGTGTCGCAGGTGAAGAGGGTGAGGGCTCCGGTGCGGTGGAGGAGTTTGAGGAGTTGGGGGTTGGGGGCTTGGAGGTGGAGGGTGCGGCCGTGGGTGAGGGCGGTGAGTTGGGCGCGGATGAGGATGTTGAGGCCGGTGGAGTCGCAGAAGGCGAGGCCGCTGACATCGACGGTGATCTTGGCGGGGTTGGTGGGGTCGGTGACCGCCCGTCGCAGGGCCGCGTCGAGGGCGGCGGCGTGGTCGGTGTCCAGGTCGAGTTCGCCGGTCACGCGGATCAGGTCCGGCCGGGAATCCACGGGGGCGGGTCGCTGTGACGGTTGGTCGTGGTCGGTCATGTTTCCCCCGCGGCTGGTCTTCCTGCGCCGACGGTATCGGGTTCGGACCGTGTCCGAACCCGCCACCGGATCAACCCGGGGAGCCCCCCGCCGTGGCGCTGCCGCCACGGCGAACGCCGGTGTCTCGCCGCGATCGATGGACCCTTCGGCCACGGGGGACAGCTCCGGCCTGGCGGGGAGTGTGCAACATCAGAGACGAGCCGGGGCGGGGGCGGCGAGGCGGGAAGAGGCAGCCGTACAGTGCGGGAGGCTGAGGAAGCCGTTGTATCGCGTCGTGAGGAGCCTGGTTGCTCAGGCTTTCGTCCACGCGTCGAGGAAAGCCTCCCGCCTGGACGGATCGGCAGTCTTGTGGTCCGCATGCAGCACACGCCAGGCGGTGAGTTCGAGGTCGCGGAGCCACAGTTCGCCGATGACCTGTGTCTTGAGGTCGGGGAGGTGGTCGGATTCGGCCAGTGCCTGACCGATGACCTCTGCGGCCGCGATGCGCTGGGGCGGGGTCATCTCGTTGACAGCCGAGAGGATCTGTCCGGCCAGACCGGTGCCTTCTCCGGCCAGTGAACTCAGTACCCAGGTCTTGATGTTGGCGGGCAGCAGGTAGAGCGAGCCTGAGGACCTCCACAAGTCGGACCAGAAGCGTTCTCCGGCCTGCGTGGGAGCGGGAAGCGCTGCCAGGAGTCCGAGGAGGTGTGCGGTGGCCGCGTATCCGTCGGAGTGGGCCGATGCGACGACGGCGATGTCGGCAACGCGCTCGATGTCGATTCGGCCCGCTTCGAGGCGCGGGTCCAGCCCCAGGCGCTGCTCCAGTTGCTGGGAGACGGGGAGGGACGCGTGCGAGTGGAACTCGGGAAGCATCGGCGATCCTTGAAAGTAGGAGAGCGGAGAGGCCCGTTCGGGGTCCCTGATCGTTCCCACGGCCCGTCGAATTACACGACTTTCACGACACTGGTTGATGGCAAAGCGCCAAGTGCCACTGCGGGGCTGAGAAACCGCCCGCGTCCGGCGACGCCGACCGAGGATGCGAGGCGGGCCTCTGAAGGCTGCCGCTCACGGGCTCTTAGCATGAGCACATGGTTGCCAATGATGCCCAGCGGTTCTGGTCAGGAGGGGAAGCAGTGTCCCGAGACGACGCCGAAGCCGGCAGGTCTCCTCATGCGCCCACGGTCGACGAACGCCAAACAATGGATCTCGCCGGATCGCACCGGCCGGAGACCGTTGAAGACTCTCACCCGGTCGCCGACCTGGTCGCGCGGGCGACCGATCTGGTGGAGCCGATCAAACCGAAGCTGCGCGGCTGGCTTCACGCCGGCATGGTCCCCGCATCGTTGGCGGCGGGGATCGTCCTGATCTGCCTGACGAGGACGCCGCAGGCCGCCCTGGCATGCACCGTGTACGCCGTGACCGCCTGGCTGCTGTTCGGAACGAGCGCCGTCTACCACCTCGGCACGTGGGGACCACTCGGCGAAGCCATTCTGCGGCGCCTCGATCACGCCAACATCTTCCTGATCATCGCCGGCACCTGCACGCCCCTCGCCGCGCTCCTGCTCTCCGCCGACCAGCGATCCGTCCTGCTGTGGATTGTTTGGACGGGTGCCCTGGCCGGCATCGCCTTCCGTGTCCTGTGGGTCGGAGCGCCCCGCTGGCTGTACACCCCCTGTTACCTGGCGCTGGGCTGGGCACCGGTGCGTTACCTGCCGGACTTCCTGCACAACGGCGGAGCGGCCACACTGTCCCTGATCGTGGCCGGTGGGCTTCTCTACAGCGTGGGCGCTGTTGTGTATGCCCTCCAGCGCCCTGACCCCTCGCCCCGCTGGTTCGGTTTCCACGAGGTCTTCCACGCTCTGACCGTGGCTGCCTTCACCGCGCATTTCATCGCCATCGTTCTTGCCGCCTCCTGACCACGACGGCGTGACACGCTCTCGCCGTCCAGGCGGGCGGCGATGCACGAGGGGGCAGGATGGTCCTCTCCCGAAGGGCCGGCATCCCCCTGCGCGGGGATCGTCTCGGGGATGCGACCAGCCGTCGGTCTCCCGGCTCGTGCCCGGCGCGCCGACCGGGGGATCGGGGAGGAACGGGCCCGGGCGGCCCCGATCCGGCTCCGGCGAGGCGCGCGGCGGGTCCATGGGCCGCCGGGTGGTCAAGGGGGAGGGGCGCCGGTGCGATGCGGGTAGCGGCACCACCTCCATCCCCCACATTTCCCCACGTGTGGCGCTCACAACAATGCAACGCACCGCCGCCGGTGGTCAAAACACGCCCACCCCTGGTGAAACCCCCTTGCTGTCGAACGCTGCACCCGGGGTGAATCAATATCTGATCCGGCCGTCTAAGAGTTCGACGAGCCTTGCAGGCAGAATTTTTATTGCAAAAGACGTGATGGAAATATGGGACGTACGCAACCGGCAGCAGCGTGCTACTGTCGATCTCGGTTGCAGTTTTGGTACCCAAAAACTTCAAGCGCACCCAGTCGGCCACAGTGTCGAATATCTGCTGCGCTTTGTATTTCCGGTCATTTTCCGGACGGGGCATCATCGCGGCGACACGGTGCCCGCAAGGGCGGACACCGGTGTACTGCCCCAAAGGAGATATGACATGGCGTCTGGCACGGTCAAGTGGTTCAACGCGGCCAAGGGTTTCGGCTTCATCGAGCAGGACGGTGGCGGCGAGGACGTCTTCGCCCACTTCTCGAACATCGCCGCTCAGGGCTTCCGTGAACTGCTGGAGGGTCAGAAGGTCACCTTCGACATCGCGCAGGGTCAAAAGGGCTCGACGGCCGAGAACATCGTTCCGGCCTGACGTTGACGCGCATCTTGTAGCTGGGTCCCGCATCCCTCGGGGTGCGGGACCCAGCTACACCCATTCCCCGCAGTGCGTCCACCTGCGGGAAAGGCATTTCAAGGACGCTGCCCCTTGAATGCTGCACCGTAATTTATTTATCTGGTGAGCGCGTCCGTGTGACGCACCCCCATTCCAGCGCCCGTGCTCATATCGCTTTCTGTGAGCCGGATTCTCTTTCATATTCTGCTCGGCACGTTCTTGTGATTCCCTGCGCCGCTCTTTCGCTGCGGGAGTTCCTTGATTGGTGCCGCATCAAGGAAGGTTCTGAATGAACCCCACACGTACGAACGAGCGCTCTTCACGCACCCGCAACCGTTCCGGCGGACCCGCTTTCGGCACGGGCGCCGGTTCAGGACGGAGCAGCCGCTTCGGCTCCTCGGTCCCGAGCCGTTCCGCGGGTGCGAGCCGCTCGGGCGGCTACGGCCGCCGGCCCGCCCCGGTCCAGGGCGAGTTCGCCCTGCCGAAGACGATCACCCCGGCGCTTCCCGCCGTCGAGGCGTTCGCCGATCTCGACATGCCAGGGGCGCTGCTGGCCGCACTCGGCGCCCAGGGCGTGAGCGTGCCGTTCCCGATCCAGGGCGCCACCTTGCCCAACACCCTCGCGGGCCGTGACGTCCTGGGCCGAGGCCGCACCGGCTCCGGCAAGACCCTGGCCTTCGGCCTGGCCCTGTTGGCTCGCACCGCAGGACGGCGCGCCGAGCCCCACCAGCCGCTCGCTCTCATCCTGGTCCCGACCCGCGAGCTGGCCCAGCAGGTCACCGACGCCCTCACCCCGTACGCCCGCTCCGTCAGGCTGCGCCTGGCCACCGTCGTCGGCGGCATGTCGATCGGCAGGCAGGCCGGCGCGCTGCGCGCAGGCGCCGAGGTCATCGTGGCCACGCCCGGCAGGTTGAAGGACCTCATCGACCGCGGTGACTGCCGGCTGAACCAGGTGGCGATCACCGTCCTCGACGAGGCCGACCAGATGGCCGACATGGGGTTCATGCCCCAGGTCACCGCCCTGCTGGACCAGGTGCGCCCCGAGGGCCAGCGGATGCTGTTCTCCGCCACCTTGGACCGCAACGTCGACCTGTTGGTCCGCCGCTACCTGACCGACCCGGTCGTCCACTCGGTGGACCCCTCGGCCGGCGCGGTGACCACGATGGAACACCACGTCCTGCACGTCCACGGCGCAGACAAGCAGCGGATGACGACGGAGATCGCGGCGCGCGAGGGCCGGGTGATGATGTTCCTCGACACCAAGCACGCCGTCGACCGCCTGACCGAACACCTCCTCAACAGCGGTGTACGAGCCGCCGCGCTCCACGGCGGCAAGTCCCAGCCCCAGCGCACCCGCACCCTCGCCCAGTTCAAGACCGGCCACGTCACCGTGCTGGTCGCCACCAATGTGGCCGCGCGCGGCATCCACGTCGACAACCTCGACCTCGTGGTGAACATCGACCCGCCGACCGACCACAAGGACTACCTCCACCGCGGCGGCCGCACCGCCCGCGCCGGCGAGTCCGGCAGCGTCGTCACCCTGGTCACTCCCCACCAGCGCCGCGACATGACCCGGCTGATGACGGCCGCGGGCATCACCCCGCAGTCCACCCAGGTCCGCTCCGGCGAGGAGGCACTACACCGCATCACCGGCGCGCAGGCCCCCTCCGGTATTCCGGTCACCATCACCGCGCCGGTCTCCGAGCGACCCGGGCGCAGCGCGACCTCCCGCGGTCGGCGTCGGCCCGTTTCGGCTGCCCGGCGCGTGAGCGCGCGACAGTCCGCCTTCGACGCGGCGGCCTGAGAACCAGTGATCCGGAAACTGACCCACCTCTGCAGGAGGCACGTGTTGACGCTGGTTCAGATGCAGCCCCGCTCGGCGAACGCCGACCTTGTACAGCGCACGGTGGACGACGCGATGGAGGCGGCCGGCCCGCAGGTCTGTGACGACATGACGGTCGAGGTGGCGCTGGCCGTCATGGCCGGCGCCCACGCGGGACATCTGCTCGTCTGCGACGAGGACGGCCTGTGCACCGGGTTGGTCACCCGGGCCCAACTCACCGCCGTCCGCGACAGCGCGGCCTACACGGACCGGGTCCGTCTGCGGGCTGTCCTCGGCGACCGCGGGCCGTTCGCCTTGCCCACCACCACGATGGCCGAGGCCGACCACGCGATGCGGTATCGCAGGCTCGATGCCCTGCCCGTCGTCGACGAGCAGGGCAGCGCGCTGGGCGTCCTCGCCCTTGCCCGCTGAACCGCCTCACCGCGGCACAACCGTTCCCTTCTTCCTGTGAGGCCTCGTGCGCTGTGTCATCGCCCGCTTCCCGTTCGACCTGACCAAGAGCGGTGTCCTGGAGTCGATGAAGGGCATCAAGCCCGAACAGGTCACCGGCGAATCCGTGATCATCGGCCGCCGCACCTACCCCCTCAAGCAGGTCGGCCAGGTCATCACCCGCCAGGACCGCCGGGACTTCAGCGCCGGCGAAGTCCTTCGCGCCATGACCCAGCTCGGCTTCACCTGCCGCGGCCTTCCCCTTGTCGCCGCCGTGCCCACGCGCGTCCGCAGCCCGTTCCGGCAGGCTTCCGCGATGCTCGGCAGCCCGGTGACCGCCTGACGAAGGCCGGCCCGAGCCGACACCCGAACAACGACGAGGGCCCGACCGCCACGCGCCGGTCGGGCCCTCCCGCGTCCCGATCCCTCTCGCTACACGGCGCCCGTCAGTGGTCGGAGTAGCTGAAGTCGCCCACGGTCCACGCGCTCACATCCGCGATCGAGACGCGATACATCCCACCCGTCTCCGGGATCCCCACCGTGCCCTGAAGGATGCGGGCCACATGAAAGTGCAGATGGGTGGGCGGCCCCTCCCGAGGTGGCGTGGTGGTGAAGACGGCGGAGAACTCACCCAGCCGGTCAGAATCCGTCAGGACCTCCGACACCCTCCGCCTCCAAACGGCTTCGGGAGCCAGCCGGCCGGTGATGACAGCACCACCGGTGACCACGGTCAGGGACATCTGATTGCTCTGCCCGGACTCCACCAGAGTGGCAACGTCAACGAGCAGCTCGTCATGCTTCGACATGAGAACCGATTTTATGCACGGACCGCCCGCCCCACTCGACCGGTCAGGTGGTAGACACCGACAGCGAGACAGCCGACGCGACTATCTGTCCGAGGTCGGGGACTCGGGTTTGTCGGGGCGTGGCCGCCTCATGTTGTCGGTTGTGAGGCGTTGGTGAGGTCGGCGCCGGTGGCGGCGTCGCGCTCGGAGTTGTGGACGCCGTGCCAGTCCAGGCACATGACGGTCGCGTCGTCGTCCAGATGACCATCACCGGTGTCGACGATCGCTTTGATGAGGGTGCGGGCGGCTTCTCGGGGGTGCAGTGCGCGGGTGGCGACGATCAGGTCCGACAGATCGAGGCTTTCGGCGCCGCGTTCCAGCATGCCGTCCGTCAGCATCACCAGCCGGTCACCCGGTCGCAGGTCCAGCGACTGGACCCGGTAGGTGTTGGCTTGCGAGATCTGGAGACTGAGGCCGAACGGCGGGTCGACCTCGGGAACGATCTGCTGTACTTCCCCCTCGCGCATCCGAAGCGGCCAGGGATGCCCGGCGTTCAGGAACTCCGTCTGGCCGTCGAGCAGGCTGATGCGCAACAGTTGGCCGGTGACGTAACCCCTGCGGCCGTGATCGCGCATGGCCTGGTCGGCCTGGTGGGCCTGTTCCGCGAGGCCGGCACCCGCCCGCCGGGCCCGCCGCAGGGCGCCCACCACCAGGGTGGCGAGCAGCGCGGCGTCGACGTCGTGACCCATGGCGTCGGTTACGGAGAGCTGGACGGTGTCCCGGTCGATCACGTAGTCGAAGGTGTCGCCCCCCACGTGTTCGGCGGGTTCCAGCGCGCCGGCGACCGCGAATTGTGCCGCCTCGCACGCCAGTGACGCCGGGAGCAGACGGTGTTGGATCTCCGCGGCCAGGCTCAGGGGCTTGGTGCGGCGGCCCCACTGGTACACATCGGTGTAAGACCGATTCGCGATGACGATGTACGCGAGAGCGTGCGCGGTCTCCCCGATCTCCCGCATCTCCTCCGCGTCCGGTACCACGGGCAGGAACAGTTCCAAGAGGCCGATGGCATCACCGCGGTTGGTCACAGGAGCGACGACCCGCACCAACTGACCAGCGCCTCGGTGCTCCACTTTCGGCTGCTGGCTGCGGATCACGTCCTCGTACAGGGTGCCGCGCAGCGGGATGCGCCGGGGCGGCTCGTCGGTCTCGACGCTGTCTGCGGCTCCCAGCCGCACGACCGAACTGCCGGTGAAGTCGGTGATCAGGAAGGACACCGACCCCGCGTGGAGGTGCTTCTTGAGCATGCGGGCGACCACGTCGAGTGACTCCACGGGCGCCGCGGCCTCCGCCGCCTCCAACGCCCCCGCCAAGGTCATCGCCTTACCGTGGTGGCTTTCGCCTCCGGGGAGACGAGAGGTATGTCCGCCATCCGGTGCTCCTGCGGTCACAGCGATCCCTCAATGCTCGATGCCGCCCGGGTTTCGTCCCGGGTGCGCGAAGATCCGCGCCGAGACGGCATCGGACAGGCCCCATTGCACCATGAGGCGCTCGATAGCAGGACGGCCATGTCCGCGACCGCAGTCGGCTGGGCCGGCAGGCTGCGGATGGCCGCTTCGGCGCCGCTCCAAACGGCCTGGAGGATGCGCTCGATCGTTCCCGCGCGTTGGGTGTCACGCCTGCCGGACCGGCCGGGCCGAACCAAGGGCCGGCCGGCAGGCTCGCCCGGCTGGGCACCTGATGCGGTGCCCAGCGCTGCCGTCATGTCATCCATCCCCAACGGATCGTTCTCATGGCGGGTCACGGCCCGTGCTTCGAGTCCGGCCGAGCAGTCCCGCCGCGGCGGCCGCGGCCGTGCGGCGTTGGCGCCGACGGTCACCGGCAAGATTTGCCGTGGGCAGGTCGCCGCCGGCAGCGCTATCGGGCGATGAGGGCGCTTACGGTCTTGCCGCCGGCCGGCTGGGGGGTGACGGCGGTGGTGTGGGCGAGGCGCTTGACCATGGGCCAGCCGAATCCTCCGGTGCCGCCGTTCAGGTCGGGGGTGCGCGTGCGCGGCGCCCGCGGACTGTCGTCGTGCACGGCCACCTCGATGCCGTCGGGGTGCACGGTCAGGTTCATGGTGGCGGTGCCGCCGCCGTGGCGCAGAGCGTTGGTGACGAGCTCGGAGACGACCATGATCACGGTTTCGGCGGCCTCGGCCGCGATGACCGGCAGGAGGTCTTCCATGAAGCGGCGGGCGCTCTCGCGCGCTCCGGCGATGGAGGTCCCGCAGCGGGTGGGGGCGACGGTGACGCTCATCGTGTCCATCGGATCACCTGGTCCCTGATCGTCGCCGCTCTGTCCTGTCCGTGCGGTTCTTGTGCCCCGACCTGAGTGGGTTACTCCGGCGATGACCGACTTGCGTGCCCGGCCGTCGCGACGATCGTCCGATGTGGATTACCTCGCTGTCGAGCGCCCGGAAATCTATCGCGGCTGGATTAGACATTGGCCGATGGTGTGGTTATGGTTTCTCTCGTAACCCAGAAGGACCGCAGGGCCTGCCAGAGACGAACTGGCGGGCAGCAGTACAAGCAGTACCCGTAGGTGCAGTGCGCATGGCGGTGCGGTGGTGGAGTGTCGAAGCCAAGGTTTGTGCAGGTCGGCGACGGGACTGGCGACCGGACCGGGTGGCCCGCGGTGATCAGGGGCCGCCGCAAGCAGTACACGCAGTACCAGCAGTAAATGCAGTACGCGGTACCTCGGTGTGGGCGTCGATGGTGGACGCTCGTGCCGGGAGGTTCGGCAGTGGGGTTCTAAGCCAGAGCAGATGCAGGATGGGCGACGGGGCTGGCTGCCGAAGACGTGGCGCTCGGTCAGGCCGCGAGCAGTACACGCAGTGCGCAGTATCAGCAGTATCGAGTGGAGCAGTACCGGTAGTTCCAGCAGTGTGTAGTTCCCATTTGGTATGTAGTTGATCCCGAGGGATGAACGGAGGAATGGGCGCCATCAGGATCGCCCGGGCGCAGTGACAGGGCCCGGGTACCGCAGGACATCGTTTGTGAGGTGGTCTCCGGTCAAGCAACCGCGATCCCCGTACACCCGACGGCATTCAGGTCGGGTCGGCGGAAACAAGTAGGCCGGTGCAGTAGTAGGGCCGGTAGATGGTGTAGCAGTTCCTTCGGGGCCCCGGTGCCATAAGCACCGGGGCCCCTCCACGTGTTTCACAGAGAGGTGCGATGACGGCAGAGAACACGACCGGCCCGCTGGGCGGTCACCTGGACGACGACGATTACCCCGCCTACACGATGGGCCGGGCGGCCGAGATGCTCGGCACCACCCAGGGCTTCCTCCGCGCCATCGGCGACGCCCGCCTCATCACCCCGCTGCGCTCCGCGGGCGGACACCGCCGCTACTCCCGGTATCAGCTGCGGATCGCGGCCCGTGCCCGGGAACTCGTCGACCAGGGCACCCCGATCGAGTCGGCCTGCCACATCGTCATCCTCGAAGACCAGCTCGAAGAAGCCCAACGCCTCAACGCCGAATACCGCAATGCCGCCGCGACGACGGACCCACCGTCCGTGGCGTGAGCAGGTTCCCGCGCCCGCCGGGTTGGTTGCCAGTCGTGACGTCGTGTGTTGGCGTCTGCGCCGCCTGTCGTGGGTCGGAAGTTCCCTTTGCCTACTCTGTAGCGTCCTTACCTGTCCGCGATCCACTGGGGCCAGCTGACGGCGAGCGCGTCACGAGGTCCAGGGTGAGCGGACTGGTTCCTTGCCGTGCTCGGGGAGTGCGGTGATCCTTCCAGTTGGCAGGCGACGGTGATCAGCCCGGGCTTTCCGTTCGTGCTGCGTTGTCCGGTCTCCCCGTCGCCTCCGCGCAGACTCCCGGCGCCGGCGCCGAGCCCGCCGCTGCCCTGAGCGCCCGCCCTGCCGCCCTGCCCTCCAGCGCCCTTCGGTCGGGGATTCTCAGTCACCGGCGGGTGATTCCGGCGCGGGGGTCTGGGGCGTGGCTGCCCAGGAGGCGAGCAGGCGCAGGCTCTGTTCGGAGGGGGAGGCGGGTTCTGCGGTGTAGATGGTGAGGGTGAGGCCGGGTTCGGCGGTCATCTCCAGGCCTTCGTAGGAAAGGGTGAGTTCGCCCACTGCCGCGTGGTGATAACGCTTGAAGCCGGTGCCGTGGTGGCGGACGTCGTGGGCGCCCCAACGGGTGCGGAAGGCGTCGCTGCGGGTGGAGAGTTCGCCGACGAGGTCGTGGAGGTCCTTGTCGTGGGGGTTGCGGCCGGCTTCGGTGCGCAGGATGGCGACGGTGATGTCAGCGGCCTGGTTCCAGTCGGGGTAGAAGCGGCGTGCATCGGGACTGAGGAAGGCGAAGCGGGCGAGGTTGTCCTGGTTGAGGGGGTCGGCGTACACGTCGGCGTAGAAGGCGCGGGCGAGCTGGTTGACGGCCAGGAGGTCCATGCGGCCGTTGCGGACGAACGCCGGGCCCTCGGTGACCGCGTCCAGGGTCCACTGCAGGCTCGGGTGCGGCTTCCACCGCCGGGTGGCGCGTCGGCGGGGCCGGGTGAGGGCGTCTGAGCCGTCGGCGGCCTGGGCCAGATGGAGTAGGTGGGCGCGTTCGGCGTCGTCGAGCTGCAGGGCGCGGGCGACGGCTTCCAGGACGGCCGGTGAGACGCCGGCGAGGTTGCCGCGCTCCAGCTTGGCGTAGTACTCCACGCTCACATCGGCCAGGGCCGCGACCTCGCTGCGGCGCAGGCCCGGCACGCGCCGGCGGCTGCCGGCGGGCAGGCCCGCCTGCTCGGGGGTGATCTTCGCGCGCCGCGAGGTGAGGAACTCGCGGACCTCTTCCTGGTTGTCCACGCCTTCGACGGTACGTCCCGCACACGGCCGTAGGGGTGTACTGGCAGTACACCCCTTGATGGTGTCTCGCTACGGGCTCTGAGAGCGGGTTACCTGGATGACGTGGTGCTTTCCGCCCGCCGCAGTCATGACGGGCGCGCACCCGGGCCCTGCACACGGCGACTGTCCCGGACATCCGGCGGCTGCACGCCTCGGCACGTAAAGGAACCCCTCTCATGCGCGGCGCAGTGATCCACGCTCCCGGCGATGTCCGGTTCGAGACCATGGACGACCCCAAGATCCTTCACCCGACCGACGCAATCATCCGCACGGCCGTGACCTGTGTATGTGGCTCGGACCTGTGGCCCTACCGCGGCGCTGAGCCGATCGGTGACCCGCACCCGATGGGCCACGAGTACGTCGGCTTCGTGGAGGAGGTCGGTTCCGAGGTCACCTCGGTGAAGCCGGGCCAGTTCGTCGTCGGATCGTTTGCCACCTCGGACAACACCTGCGTGAACTGCCGCAATGGCTTCCAGTCGAACTGCCTGCACCGCGAGTTCATGTCGACCTGCCAGGCCGAGTACGTCCGTATCCCCCACGCTCAGGGCACTCTGGTCGCCACCGACGAGGTGCCGGACGAGGCGTTCTGGCCCGGTCTGTTGGCCGTCTCCGACGTCATGGGCACCGGCTGGTGGGCCGCGGATGCCGCCGAGGTGAGGCCCGGCTCGACCGCCGTGGTCGTCGGCGACGGAGCGGTCGGCCTGTGCGGCGTGATCGCGGCGCAGGCGATGGGCGCCGAGCGGATCATCGTCATGTCGCGGCACGAGACGCGGCAGAAGCTGGCCCGCGCCTTTGGGGCCACCGACATCGTCACCGAACGCGGTGAGGATGGCATCGCCCGCATCAAGGAGATGACGAACGGGATCGGCGCGGACTCCGTCCTGGAGTGCGTCGGCACCGCCCAGGCCATGAGCCAGGCCCTCCACACGGCCCGGCCCGGCGGGAACGTCGGCTTTGTCGGGGTTCCGCACGAGGTCGCGATCGACGGGCAGGAGCTGTTCTTCTCCCACGTCGGCCTGCGCGGCGGCCCCGCCCCCGTACGCCGCTACCTACCCGATCTCATCGACCGCGTCCTCGCCCGCCGGATCGACCCCGGCAAGGTCTTCGACCTCGCTCTCCCTCTCGACCAGGTCGCCGAGGGCTACAAGGCCATGGACGAGCGTCGCGCCATCAAGACCCTCCTCACGCCCTGACCCCCTCCACCGGATAAGGAGCAACCGTGCAGATCACCCGCAGCTCGATCGACACCGCAAAGGGGCCGACCGACTGGTTCACCGGCGACGTCTACATCGACGCCGTCGCCGCCGCGCCCGCCCCGTCCCGGGTCACCGCGAACCTGGTGCACTTCATGCCCGGCGCCCGCACCCACTGGCACCGCCACCCGCTGGGCCAGACCGTCTTCGTCACCGAGGGAATCGGCCTGTGCCAGCGCCGCGGCGGACCGGTCGAGGTCATCCGGCCCGGCGACCGTGTCCTGTTCGAGGCCGACGAGGAGCACTGGCACGGCGCTACCCCGAATCGGCTGATGGTCCACCTGGCCATCAACGAGGGCGACGCCGACCACGACGTCGTGCACTGGCTGACACCCGTCACCGATGCCGAGTACGCCGCTGCCCCGGCCGTCTGACCTCGCGCCCGGCCCCGCGTCCAGGCCTGCATGACGTCTCTGAAGGTCCTCTCCACGCACTCCACAGTCCTTCGCGGTCCGGTCCGTATCGCCTCCGCAGCCGCTCTGCTGCTCGCCGTGACCGCTTGCTCCAGCGACCCACAGGAAGCCGCGCCAACCACCCCCACGGCACCACCCCCACTTCCCGACGGGACAACAACGGCATGAACCCCACCTACGACTTCACCGGCCAGGTCGCCTTCGTCACCGGCGCCTCCTCCGGCATGGGCCTGGCCACCGCCCGCGCCTTCGCCGAAGCCGGCGCCGCCGTCGGCCTCGCCGACATCGACGAGCGCGCCGTCAACACCGCCGTGAAGGAGCTCACCGACGCCGGCCACCAGGCCCTCGCCCTGATCTGCGACGTCGCCGACGAGGACCAGGTCGCCGCCGCCGTCGACCGCACGGTGGAGACCTTCGGCCGGCTCGACATGGCCTACAACAACGCCGGCGTCATGCCTCCGCCCACCGACGCCGCCGACGAGAGCGCCGAGCAGTTCGACCGCGTCCAGGGCATCAACCTGCGCGGCATCTGGGCGAGCATGAAGCACGAACTGCGCCACATGCGTGACCAGGGCAGCGGCGCGATCGTCAACTGCTCCTCCCTCGGCGGCCTCGTCGGCAACCCGGGCCGCGCCGCCTACCACGCCACCAAACACGGCGTGATCGGCCTGACCAAGAGCGCCGCCCTCGAATACGGTGCTCGCGGCGTGCGCATCAACGCCGTCTGCCCCGGCACCATCGCCACCCCCATGGTCGACGCCATGGTCGAAGGCGGAGAACTCGACCGCCACCAGGCCGAAACCGGCCAGGCCATCGACCGGCTCGGCACCGCCGAGGAGATCGCCCAGGCCGTCCTGTGGCTGTGCAGCCCCGGCGCCGGCTACGTCACCGGCATCGCCCTGCCCATCGACGGCGGCTACACCGCCCAGTAGCCCCCCATCCCACCCGGCCGACACGGTGGCCACCTATCAGTGTCCTCACGCCCTACCCGTCGTTCTCGTCCCGCTCCGGCGCTTCCGGGTCGCGCAGCGGACGCAGGGCGCCGGCGGCCGGGGTCGAGGCCGTGAAGCTGTAGCGGTTGAGCAGGTTCATGTTCTTGTGCTTGGGCGGGGAGAGCCGGGCGATGTCCTCGTCCCTGGGGCACGTACGGTCTTGACCATGTGCCAACCGAGCCCTCCCGTGTCATGGACGAGGTCGGGTGTGCGCATGCGCGGCGTCTGCGGGCTGGGGTCGTCGACGGCGGCCTCGATCGTGCCGGGGTGGGCGGCCAGTCGGAGCGTGTAGGTGCCGCCACCGTGACGAGGGCGTTGGTCACGAGATCGGAACCGACCAAGACCATCGGTGTCGGCGTGCTCCGCATCGAGGGACGGGCCGAAGGAAGCGAGGAACGCCTGGGCGGCCAGCGTGCCTCGGCGACGGCGGACAGGGACACAAGGGCCGCGCACTCGGTGCTCGTCGTGGTTATCCCGCGCTCCGGTTTCTGTTGTCGTGTTCAGCACGCAGCCGAGCCGGTTGTGCCCCGGACTACCTCCCTTCCATCCTGGTGGGATCCGAATACCTCCCTCGCCAAGCAAGCAGAAACCTATGCCGACTGGAGTAGACATTGGGCGGTGGTGTGGTTATGGTTTCTCTCGTAGCCCAGAGAGAGCGAAGGGCCCGGCAGAGACGAACTGCCGGGCAGCAGTACCGCAGTACAGGTGATTGCAGTACAGGTGGTTGCAGTTCAGCAGTGCGGTGCGGTGGTGGAGTGTCGAAGCCAAGAGCGGTTGCGGGACGGCGACGGGACTGATCATCGGATCGGGTGGCCTGCGGTCATGAGGGGCCACCAGGCGGTACCAGCAGTTCGCGGTACCTCAGCAGTGAAGTCAGTGGAGTGGTTCCTCGGTGAAGGCGTCGGCTGCGGGCGCGCGCATCGGGAGGTTCGGCAGTGGGGTTCCAAGCCAGAGTGGATGCAGGAGTGGGGTTCCAAGCCAGAGTGGATGCAGGTTGGGCGACGGGGCTGGCTGTCGAAAGTGTGGCGCTTGGTCAGGTCACGAGCAGTACAAGCAGTTCGCAGTATCGGCAGTTCCCGTAGGTAGGTAGTTGATCATCCGAGGGATGAACGGAGGGATTGGGCATCATCGGGATCGCCCGGACGCCACGCGAGTTCGGGTACCGCAGGACATCGTGAGTGAGGTGGTCTCCGGTCGAACAACCGCGATCCCCGCATCACCCGTCGTCTTCCAGGCGGGTGTGCGGAATGAGGCCGGCGCAGTATCAGGGCCGGTAGATGGTGTAGCAGTTCCTTCGGGGCCCTGGCGCGACACGTGCCAGGGCCCCTCCGCGTTCTTCAGAGAGGTGAGATGACGGCAGAGAATCCGACCGGCCCGCGCGGCGGTCACCTGGACGACGATGATTACCCCGCCTTCACCATGGGCCGGGCCGCCGACATGCTCGGCACCACCCAACGCTTCCTCCGCGCCATCGACGAGCACCGCCTGATCACGCCGCTCCGTTCACCCGGCGGGCACCGGCGATACTCCCGCCACCAGCTGCGGATCGCCGCCCGCGCCCGTGAACTCGTCGACCAAGGCCTGCCCGTGGAGGCGGCCTGCCGCATCGTCGCCCTGGAGGACCAGCTCCAAGAAGCCCGCCGTATCAACGCCGACAACCTCAACGCCTCCCGCTCGGCGGCCGGCCCACCCGCCGCGGCCTGAGGAGGCGGAGCTCATGCACCTTGAGACAGCAGACTCGCGAAAGCCGGGCGTGATTCCCTCCCCTCGGCGGCCCGCCCGCACGGTGCTCCTCCCCGGCCGTTACGGCCTGATCCCCCTCGCCGGTGAACTCGACCTGGAGACCGCGCCGGCTGTCCGCGACGCGGTCCGCGCATGCCTCGACAACCACCCCGCCCTGCTGCGCGTCGACATCAGCGGGGTGTCCTTCTGCGACTGCTCTGGACTGGGCGCTCTGCTGTGGGCCAGGGCCGAAGCGGCCCGCGCCGGAGTCGGGTTCCATCTCAGCGGCCCGTTCCAACCCATCGTGGCCCGCGTTCTGCACGCCACCGGCACCGCCGCCCACTTCGGCCTGGAGCCCCAATCGGCACAGCACGCAGGCGAGCAGCGGGAAGGTGGCGGGTGGGGCACGAACTTCGACACAGTCCGTCAGCCCCAGGTCCGGAAAACCAGCTGGGAGGTTGCGCGTTAAACCGGGTGTGACCACGGCGATGCGGCTCACCCGATCGTCGCCAGGCGCTGGAGGGGTACACGGAGAATCGCTTCCTCGCCCCGCCCCGCGCGCCGAACGATCGACGCTGCGGCGAGGAGTGACGGGCCGCCGCACGGCCAGTCCCGGGCGGGCGTGACGAGGAACGTATCGTCCTCGCTCGCCGGCATTCCCCTTGACTTTCCCTCGCGTGGTGTCCGTCCCGAGCCGGACACCACACCCCGGGCTGTGCGCCCGCGTATTGGCGGGCACCCCCGACCGCCGGAACTGTGCACCGTGGTGGGGCCCGCCGCTCCGGCAGTCACCCCAAGCCGTCAGGCCGGAATCAGGTGGTGTGGGGTGGGCGGGCTGCCGGTTCGCCTTCGCGCCGGTTGGGGCAGGCCCTCTCGTGCACGATGACTCCGCCTTCGGGGCCACCGATGGTCAGGGCCCGGGCTCCACACCGTCGGCAGGTCGGGGGCTGATCGTCTTTTTCACCAGTGGGTCGCGCGGGGCGCGCGTTCATGAGGCGGGCCTTGTGCTGGGGCAGGCCCACACCTCGATGTCGGTGTTGTGGACTCCTTGCCGGCTGGGGACCTTTCCGCGGGAGATGGCGCCGGCGGTGAGTTTCTTGCCGCAGGCGAAGCAGGCCCGGCCCACGCCGACCGCCCAGGGCAGGCCCTGGGCCGGGGGGAGGGGAGTGTCCGCGCATTGCAGCGTCGTCGTGGTCACGGGGCCACCTTCCCACGGGTGTCGGAGTTGCGGGGCGCGGCAGTCCGCCACCGAGGTCGGATGGGCGGGTGGAGTCTTGGCAATCCCGGCCAGGCGAGGAGCTCGGATTCGGCCGGCTGCTCGTGCCAATGGCCTCATCCGCCCTCAGGGTGGGGCGGTCGCTGTCCCTCGATCCGGGGTCCCTCCAGGGTGGGCTCTATCGCTGAATCGGTTCCGCCGGTCCGCGAGATGACGCGCACGCCCGGCGCGGTGGGCGGGCTGCAGGCTCGTGCAGACGCCGTGGTGGAGTCACCTCGGCCTCTCCCGGTGCGGGATGCTGCCCGCCTGGCGCGTGATCCGAACGGATGACTGCATGGTCGTCGGCGCTCTTCCCGCGCCCGTGCACAGGCTCGCACCGACCGCCGGCGCCCGGCATGCTCCCCGCTCTCTGACGTGCCGACAGCGCCGCCGTACGAGCCCCGTCCCCGCGCCCGGGCTTTCTCCTCCCGCTCCCGCTTCGTCCCCACCGGAGCGCACCCCAGCGTCACCCGCACGTTTCGCATATACCTGGCGCACCGGGGCGGGCCGGGGAGGGCGCGCCCCAGGTCGCCTGCGGCGGGTGCTGCTCAGGTGCCGCGTTGGCCGTGAGCGCTCTGGCGGAGTTTGTGGATGTTCCGGGTCAGGGCGTCGATGTGTGCGGCGAGTTCGGTGTCCTGGGGCCGCAGATGGGGCCGGGTGTCGGTCAGGGGTCGGACGAGGCGGGCGGCGTCGTCGTGGCCGAGGGCCAGGTTCAGGGCGCCGACCGCGTCGGCGGCCTCGGCGGGCAGGCCGGTGAGAGCGGTGATCTGTGCGGCCAGGCGTCGGAGGTCGGCGGCGTTGTGACGAGCCCAGGTGGTGACGGTGCGGTCGGCGGCGCGGGTGTCGCGGGTGGCCTGGACACGTTCTTCTCCGGTGGAGCCGGGGGTGCCGGGGCGCAGACGGAGGTAGCGGCGTTCGGCTGCCTGTCGGCTGGCTACTCCGAGGGGTCCGGCGAGCTCGGCCCAGCTGGCGCCCTCGTCGCGGGCGGTTTCGATCAGGTTGCTCTCCCAACCTGCGAGCTGTTCGCGCACCTCGCGCAGCGTCAGCAGTGCGGCCAGGGCCGGGTGCGGGCCTGAGCCGGCCGCGGGCTGCGCTGGGGCAGGGGTGTGCGCGGAGGGCAGCTGCGCGTCCCTGACGGACTGGTTGATGGCCTCCAGTGCTGCCGCGGCGGCAGGGAAGGGAACCGGTGTGGCCGGTGGGGCGGGTTCGGTCATACGACCCTCCGTCTCGTCATCCTCCAGATGACGTCTCACTTGTCATCGTTTCGATGACATGTTACAACGGATGCACGTTGAAGCGCATTGGCAGTTTCTGCCTGAACCAAGTGGAGGTGTTTCGCGATGTTGATGCGCACTGACCCGTTCCGCGAGATGGACCGGATCGTCCAGCAGCTGTCGGGTACGTCGGGCACGTGGTCGAAGCCGTCGGTGATGCCGATGGACGCCTACCGCGACGGTGACGTCTACGTGATCGCCTTCGACCTCCCCGGTGTGGACCGTGAGGCGATCGACATCGACGTCGAGCGCAACATGCTCAAGGTCAAGGCCGAGCGCCGCCCTGCGGGTAAGTCCGACGGCGTGCAGATGGAACTCTCCGAGCGGCCCCTGGGCGTCTTCTCCCGCCAGGTCATGCTGGCCGACACCCTTGACACCGAGCGCATCGAAGCCGACTACGACGCGGGTGTCCTGACCCTGCGGATCCCGATCGCCGAGCGCGCCAAGCCCCGCAAGATCAGCATCGGCCGAGCCGACGACCACAAGCAGATCTCCGGCTGAACCAGCCCCCCTTGAACCGCGGCGGAGACCGGGAACCGGACTCCCGCGCCACCAGGCCCGGCATTCACCGCGAGGCCGGCGACTGGCAGGCCTCCAGCTGACCACCTGCCGGCCCGCAGGATGCCGGGACCCTGGCTCCCGGCGCTCCCGGACTCCGCCGCTTCGCTCTCCCCTCTCCGCTTCCTTCCGCTCCATCGGAGGTGACGTGATGTCGATGCGCCGAGAGTCCTTCCTGGCGCACGTCCAGGAACGCGGCAATTACGAGACCGCGGAAGAAGCCGACCGTGTGGCCCGCGTCGTTCTGGCCCTGCTGGGCGCCCACCTCGTCGGCAAGGTGCGCGCCGACCTGGCCGCACGCCTTCCCGAGACCTACGCGCTGATCCTCCTCAACCCCCTGCAGGCCGCCGAGCCGCTGTCTCCCGAGCGTTTCGTGCGGGCGACCGCGGCCTGGATCGAGGGCGCCACCGAGCAGACGGCCGTGTGGGACATCGGCGCCGTCCTGTCCACGGCGGCCGCAGCGGCGGGCGACGTCCTCACCCGCGAGGTCCTGCTCCAACTCCCTCCGGGCTACGACCTCCTCTTCGGCCACCCCCAGCCCACCTGACTACGACCGGTACAAAGCCCGGACCCTTCACGGAGAAGAGAAAGGCAACCCGACCATGTACGACCAGCCTCGACCGAACCGGCCCACCTCCGCCATGACGTTCGACCAGATGCTGGAACGCGTCCGCTACGAGGGCGCCTACCCCACCCGCGAACGCGCCGAGGAAGCCGTCCGCAACGTCCTTACCGCACTCGGACGGCAGATCACCGGCGACGAACGCGTCGACCTCGCCCAGTGCCTGCCCGTCGAAGCGGCCCTCGCCCTGACCTGCGCGCCCCCCGACGCCGAACAGCTCACCGGCTGGGGATTCGTGAAAAACCTGGCCGCGCAGACCGGCGTCAGCCCCGCCGTCGCCCGCTGGGACACCGGCGCCGTCCTCACCCCGGTCGCCCGTCTCGCCGGACCCGACCTCACCGCCCGCGTCCTTGAGCGGCTCCCCGACGACTACGCCCTCCTCTTCGGCCAGGCACACCTGCGCCGATCCCAGCCGATCGCTGCCTGACCCGACGCTCCCCCCCGACAAGCGCGTGGGCCGGGACCGCCACCACGGTCCCGGCCCCTTGCGCGCGAGAGGCAGGACTTGCGGCACTCGCCCACGCCGACATCGTCCCGGTCCTGCCCCGACCACCGGCACGTTCCGGGGGCTCGTGATGCTCGACGCCCAGCCGCTCCCCGTCCCGGCACTTCATGGCCGCCCACGGGCCGACGTCCTCACTGTGTACCACTCCCGACACCACGCGTCAGCGACGTGCCGGCCTGCGCAGGGGCCACGTGACGGCACTGCCGGTCGGTCGGCCACGCCGGCCGCCGGCTCGGATCGATCGCGGCGGGCTGCACCGCGCGGCCGGCGTGCAGGCCCGCGGGCTCATACCGGCCCGCTCCAGCGACGCCGAACACCGGTCCGCGGTGGAGTGTTCGGCGCGGATGAGGGTGTCGAGGCCGGGGGAGTCGCAGAAGGCGAGGCCGCTGACGTCGACGGTGATCTTCGCGGGGTTGTCAGGGGCGGTGACCGCACGTCGCAGGGCAGCATCGAGCGCGGCGGCGTGGCAGTGGGTTCGTGTGCGTCAGGATGCTGCGGTGCTGGGGTGGGTGGCCGCCCGGGTATCGGGGTGGATGGTGAAGATCTGGTCCAGGCCGACGATGTGCAGGATGCGGGCGGTGTTGTCGGGGACCGCGGCCAGGGCGAGGTGGGCGTTTTGTTGGATGGTCAGGTTGCGGGCGGCGAGCAGGGTGGTGATGCCGCTGGAGTCGCAGTAGTCGAGACCGGCGAGGTCCAGGACGAGTAGTTGCCCGGAGGTCAGGGTCAGGCCGTCGAGTGCTTTGCGGAGTTCGGGTGCCGTGGCGTAGTCGAGGTCACCGGTGAGTTCCAGTACGGGGCCGGTGGCGGCGTCGCGGGAGGCGATCGTGAGGGGGCTCATTTGGGGTCTTCGCTCGCGGGGGTGGGAAGCGGGGCGGGCACGCCGAGGGCGAGTAGCGCGGTGTCGTCGTCGAGTCCGTCTCCGAACCCGGCGAGGAGTCCGGTCAGGGCGGCGATCAGGGACTGCGGCCCTGCGGGCGGTTGGGTGCTGGTGAATGCGAGGAGGGCGTCCTCGCCGTACAGCGCGCGCTCCGGCCCGACGCGGGCCTCGGTGAGACCGTCGGTGTAGAGCAGCAGGGTGTCGCCGGGCAACAGGCGGGTGCGGGCGGGCGTGAACTGCGCCCAGGGAAGGATGCCGATCAGCATGCCGCCGGGGGTGGGCAGGTAGTGGGCGGTGCCGTCGGCGCGTTGGATCAGCGCGGAGGGGTGTCCGCCGGATGCCAGGTGCACCTCGACGTGGTCGGCGGCGGGTTCGAGGACGCCGAAGATGGTGGTGCAGTAGCGGGGGTCGCCGCCGCTGTACCGCTCGTGGAGCACGGTGTTCAAGGTGGCCAGCACGGTGACGGGATCAGGATCGTGAAGAGCGGCCGCGCGCAGGGTGTACCGGGTCAGGGAGGTGACCGCGGCGGCTTGTGGGCCTTTGCCGCACACGTCGCCGAGGAAGAACGCCCACCGGCCGGCGTCCAGGGGAAACAGGTCGTAGAAGTCTCCGCCGAGCAGGTCCGGGGAGGCCGTGTGATAGTACGAGCCGGCCTCCAGGCCCGGAATCGCGGGGAGCGCGGCGGGCAGCAGGTTCTGCTGAAGGACGGCCAAGGCTTCCTGGAGGCGTTCGCGGTCGGCCTCTGCCTGCCGGCGTGCCTCCTCCGCCTCGCGTCGCGCTTCCTCCGCGGCTTGGCGGCCGCGCAGCAGTTCCCTCTCGTAGGAGCGCCGGTCCCGGGCGTCGAAGACGGTGGTGCGGATCAGCAGCGGCTCACCGTCATCGCTGGTCTTCACCTTCGAGGTGACCAGGACGGGCATCCGCTGCTTGCCGGCGGCTTTGATGTCCAGGGCGATGCCGCTGATCTCGCCTTTCATCTGCAGCATCGGGGCGAAGTGCGTCTCGTGGTAGAGCTTGCCGCCCACCGTGAGCAGATCGGTGAACCGCATCCGACCCACCACCGCCGAGCGTTCCAGACCCAGCCACTCCAACAGGGTGGTGTTGATCTTCGCGATGGTGCCGTCCATCAGCGTCGACAGGTACCCGCACGGAGCCTGCTCGTACAGCTCCTCGGCACTGTCTTCCAGCAGCGAGGTGAAGGCCGCGTCCGTGGCGTCCACGTCGTGCTCCCCGTCCGACTCCTCGTCAGTGGTGCACATCATCGGGCGACTCCGACGAAGTCGCTGATCGCGCTTGCGGTGGCCTGCGGCGCGCTCAACTGGGGGCAGTGCCCCGTCGCCGCCAGCGTGACAAGCCGGCTGCCGGGAATCGCGTCGCGAACGTAGGCCCCGACCTCGCGAGGGGCGATCACGTCCTGCTCGCATTCCAGAACCAGCGTCGGCACCGTCACGGTCTTCAGGTCCTCGCGGCTGTCGGACAGGAACGTCGTACGGGCGAAGACCCGCGCCATGTCCGGATCGGTCGCGCAGAACGACGTCGTCAGCTCCTCGCCGAGCTCCGGGCGGTCCGCGTTGCCCATGATCACCGGCGCCATCGCCGCCGACCACCCCAGATAATTCGACTCCAAGGACTCCAGCAGCTCGTCGATGTCGTCCGCGTCGAACCCGCCCCGGTATCCGGCCTCGTCGATGTAGCGGGGCGAGGGGGCGACCATCACCAGCCGGGAGAACCGCCCCGGCGCCTTGGCCGCAGCCAACACCCCGACCATGGCACTGACCGAATGCCCCACGAAGGTCACCTCCCGCAGATCCAGCTCCTCGCAGACCTCCAGCACATCCTGCGCGTAGCCCTCCAGTGAGCTGTAGCGCTGCTCGTCCCAGGCCGAGGCGTCGGCGTGGCCGGAGCCCACGTAGTCGAAGAGCACCAGCCGGTAGTCCTCGGCCAGCGCGGGGACGACCAGGCGCCACATGTTCTGGTCACAGCCGAACCCGTGCGCCAGCAGGAGCACCGGCCCGTCCGTACGACCCGTGACGGTGACGTTGTTCCTGCGACGGATATCCATACCCACCAGTTTCCCATTACCCCGGTCACCCCGGACAGGGGCCCATCGACGGGAGGGTGCCACCACGACGAGGGCAGAGCCCCGGCGGACCGTGAGTACTGCCGGGGCTGTGTCGGGCCGATGCGCTGCAATTTTTCGAGGGGTGAGCTCGTTCAAGCACGGCCCTACCCGGCGCACTCCATGTCGGCGCGGGATGCGGCGAGCCTATCGGGCGCCGTCCCGCCCCGCCCTCCCAGGCCACCGGCCGCGCCGCCGTCCCCCGAACAGCGCAAGGGTGCCGAGGTCGACGAGGCGGTCACCGAACTGTCCGTGTACGTAAACATGCCATTCGGCCCCACCCAGCACCCGGCATCTACTCAGATGCAGAAGCTCGACCTGCGCTCCGGCGACCGCCCACTGCTCCACACGGACGACATGCAGGAATAGGGAAGCAGGAGCCGTTGACCTGCCCGTCTCCCAGCCGACCACCTGAGCCTCTCCACCACGGCGGAAAAACGAATGCCCCGCGCCCGCGCCGGGAGTGGGCGCGGGCGGGGCCTTGGGGCTCCCGGATGCGGTGGGTGGGGGTGTGGGCGACGGTGGGAGTTCCGTCGTCGAATCGCGAGGAGCGCCATGATCGTCAAGTTTTTGCACGACAAGGGCCTGCGGAGTGAACACGCGAACACCATCGCTTGCCTGACCATTGGGTTGTCCGTCGCCTCATGGGTGACGTCGATGAAGGTGGAGCCGGCAGGCGTGGATCGGGCTGATCGCTGGGGGATCTTCGTCGCGACGTGGCCGGCGACCTGGTTCGGCTTGGGCGCGGCCTTGGCGCAGTACGAACGCGCGGACGAGCTGTTCGTCAACGACGCGTGAACCAGCGCCCGGCGTGGCGCGGTCCCGGGCAGGACAACCCGGGACCGCGCGCGACGGGCCCGCGTTCGGGCTGCTGAGGAATCGCATGGCCAGGATGCCGGCAGCCGCACCCCTGAAGGTGGGGCGACGCGACGTGACAGAGCCCGGCCGGGTGACTACGGGCCCGGCAGGGCTCTGCGTGCGTGGGACGGCGCCTGGGTTCAGAAGGCGTCGTCGCGCAGGTAGCGATCCTCGCGCGGGTCTTCCTCGCAGCGCCGCTCCGTCTCCTCGGGGCGACGGTCGCCCGGCGAGGGGGTGCGGGGCCCCGGGCGGGCCGGGTCCTGACCGGGCCCACCCGGGGACTGCTGCTCTTCGCGGCCTGTGCCGGGTTCCTGTCGCTTGTCCTGCTTACCGCCCATGACGGCTCCTTGATGCGTGGGGGGATTCCTCCCCCTCAAGCTCACATGAGGCATCACCTTTCGCACTCCCTGGGTTACGGACTGTGGCGAAGGGTGGTGTCGCCTGTGCGGATGGGTCGGCATGCGGGCCGCAGTTCCGTTGTCGAGGATGGGCGCTGAGCCCGTTGTCTCCGCCCGTCAGGAGCCGATCGCCATGCTGGAGCGCACCACGCGCAAGGGCCGCACCGAGGTCACCTTCGTTCTTCCCGCCGACACCCCGCCGGCTTGAGGCGAATGACGGATTCACGGGTTGTTTTGGCTGCCCGAGGAGCAGGGCGGCCCGGCACATGATCGGCACCCCGTGCTCCATGGCAGTCTGCGGGTCGGCAGCATGACTTGAAGTCGGAGGTGTACCGCTCGTGGCGGCGAGAATTGACCCAACTGTCAGGAGACGTCGTCTGGGGACGGAGTTCCGCCGGCTCCGCCAGGGCAGTGGGTTGAAGAGCATCGAGGTGGCCGAGCGGCTCATGGTCTCTCAGCCCAAGATCAGTCACCTGGAGAACGGCCGCCGCACCGTCAGTCCCCGCGACGTGCGAGATCTGTGTGCGATCTAAGGAGTGACGGACGAGCAGGTCATCGGCTCGCTGATGCAGATGGCCAGGGAATCCGGACAGCGGGGCTGGTGGCACGCCTACGGCGACATCCCCCAGAGCGTCTACATCGCCCTGGAGACGGACACCACCTCCCTCCATACCTACGAACGCATGGCGATCCCAGGGCTGTTGCAGACTCCCGCCTACGCTCAAGCCGTCATCGGCGAAACGATCCCCCTGCTCACCGCCGAAGAGGCCGGCACGCGACTCAAGGTGCGGCTGCGCCGCCAGCACCGGATCTACGACCCGGCCTACACGCTGCGCCTGTGGGTCGTCCTGGAGGAGTCGGCACTGCGCCGTGTCGTGGACAGTCCGGACGTCATGCGCGAACAGGTGGAGCACCTGGACAAACCATCCGACGTGCAGCAGTACGGCGTGCTGTACGGCCGCCTTCAGGCTCACTCTCTCGACCCTGACAGCAGCCGCGACTTCATCACCGACGTCTCCAAGACGTACATGGACGCGGCGAGCCGCCCATGAGCGCCAGGATCGCGAGAGGCGACGTGCAGTCAACCGACCAGCCCTCTTGCGGCCATTGTCACCGCGCCTAGGCCGTTTCCTTCGGATCATCTCGCTGACCAGATGAAGATGGCTGCGAGGTGGAGTCCGGCGAGGTAGATGGTGGCGGTCTTGTCGTAGCGGGTGGCCAGGCCGCGCCATTGTTTGAGCTTGTTGATGCAGCGCTCGACGGTGTTCCGCTGCTTGTAGGCCTCGCGGTCGAAGGCGGGGGGACGGCCGCCGAGTCGGCCGAGACGTTTGCGGTTGGCGGCCTGGTCGGCGGGCTGTGGGATCACCGCCCGGATTCCGCGGCGCCGCAGGTGGGAGCGGATCGCGCGGGACGAGTAGGCCTTGTCGGCCAGGACCACGTCCGGTCGCTCTCTCGGCCTGCCGACCGGCCGCGGAACCCGTAATCGGGCCATGACCTTTGGGAACGCGGGTGCGTCACCGGCCTGGCCGGGTGTGATGAGGAAGGCCAGAGGCCGGCAGCGGTTGTCGGCGGCCAGATGGATTTTCGTGGTCAGTCCGCCGCGGGACCGTCCGAGGGCATGGTCGGCGGGCTCGCCGTCCGGGGCCCCTTTTGACGGGCCCCGGCGGCGTGCTGATGGGCACGGACGATGGTGGAGTCGACCGCGACGACCCAGTCCAAATCGCCTTCGGCGTCGGCCTGGGCGAGCAGGGCGGTGAAGACCTTCTCCCAGGTCCCGTCCGCGGCCCACTTCCGCAGCCGGTTGTGGGCTCCCTTCCACGACCCGAAGTGCTCGGGCAGGTCCATCCACGGTGTCCCGGTCCGGTACTTGAACGCGATCGCGTCGATCACCTGCCGGTGATCACGCCACCGCCCACCCCGCTTCGGCGTCCGCTCCGGCAGCAACGGCTCGATCCGCGCCCACTGCGCGTCAGTCAACGACACACATCAACCAACGATCAGATGATCCGAAGGAAACGGCCTAGCTGCTGTGTCCGGCCTTTGAAACCCTGCGATCCGCCGCCGTCTGAACACTACGACGGACCCGGTCGCGTCCCGGCCGTGGAAGCCCGAGGACGCGACGCCGTCATCACCCGCACGTCGCCGCCCGAGGGCTTAGCGGGGGAGGAGGGCGCGTACGGTCTTGCCGCTCTCGGGCCGGGGTGTGACGACGGTGGCGTGGGCGAGGTCGTTGACCATGTGCCAGCCGAACCCTCCCGTGCCGTGGACGAGGTCGGGGGTGCGCATGCGCGGCATCCGCGGGCTGGAGTCGTCGACGGCGACCTCGATCGTGCCGGGGTGGGCGGCCAGGCGGAGCGTGTGGGTGCCGCCGCCGTGACGCAGGGCGTTGGTGACGAGTTCGGAGACGACCAGGACCACGGTGTCGGCGTGCTCCGGGTCGACGGCCGGCACGAGGGTGTCCAGGAACGTCCGGGCGGCCTGGCGTGCCTCGGCGACGGCGGACAGGAACTGAAGGGCTGTGCGCTCGGTGCTCGTCGTGGTCATCTCGCGCTCCGGTCTCTGTTGTCGTGTCCAGCATGCAGCCGTGCCTGCCGGGCCGTTCGTGCCCCGGACCGCCACTCTTCAATCCTGGTGGGATCCGAATACCTCCCTCACCAAGCACACGGAAACCTATGCCAGCCAGAGTAGACATCGGGCGGTGAGGTGGTTATGGTTTCTCTCGTAGCCAGAGAGGCCGCAAGGCCTGGCAGAGACGAACTGCCGGGCAGCAGTACCGCAATACAGGTGGTTGCAGTTCAGCAGTGCGGTGCGGTGGTGGAGTGTCGAAGCCAAGAGCGGTTGCGGGACGGCGACGGGACTGATCATCGGACCGGGTGGCCTGCGGTCATGAGGGGCCACCAGGCGGTACCAGCAGTTCGCGGTACCTCAGCAGTGAAGTCAGTGGAGTGGTTCCTCGGTGAAGGCGTCGGCTGCGGGCGCGCGCATCGGGAGGTTCGGCAGTGGGGTTCCAAGCCAGAGTGGATGCAGGTTGGGCGACGGGGGCTGGCTGCCGAAAGTGTGGCGCTGGGTCAGGTCACGAGCAGTACCAGCAGTTCGCGGTATCAGCAGTTCGCAGTATCGGCAGTTCCCGTAGGTAGGTAGTTGATCATCCGAGGGATGAACGGAGGGATTGGGCATCATCGGGATCGCCCGGACGCCACGCGAGTTCGGGTACCGCAGGACATCGTGAGTGAGGTGGTCTCCGGTCGAGCAACCGCGATCCCCGCATCATCCGTTGCCTTTCAGACGGGTGTGCGGAATGAGGCCGGCGCAGTATCAGGGCCGGTAGATGGTGTAGCAGTTCCTTCGGGGCCCTGGCGCGACACGTGCCAGGGCCCCTCTCTGTACCCAGACCCGTGTTCCTTCACCTGTTTCGCAGTGAGGTGCGATGACAGCAGACGACTCGTTGGGCCGTCTCGACGACGACGACTATCCCGCCTACACGATGGGCCGGGCCGCCGCCATGCTCGGCACCACCCAGGGCTTCCTCCGCGCCATCGGAGACGCCCGCCTCATCACCCCGCTCCGCACCGCGGGCGGTCATCGCCGCTACTCCCGTCACCAGCTCCGCCTCGCGGCCCGCGCCCGCGAGCTCGTCGATGAGGGAACCCCGATCGAGGCGGCCTGCCGCATCGTCACCCTCGAAGACCAACTACGCGAAGCCCAACGCCTCAACGTCCAGAACGGGCCCGCCACCACGGCTGCGGCCTGAGACGACACCGAACCGGCCACCGCCAACGCGACTGCCGGATCTCAAGGGGCCGACGTGGACGAACTGAACTGCCACGTCGGCACTTCCCATCCAGCAGCGGCCGGGCGGGACGGCACGCGTGCGATCAAGGAAAGACCTGTGGAACAACAAGTACTGGTGCTGCCGGACGAGGGTGACGGCGTTCGGGTGATCGCGTGCGTCGGAGAGTTCGACCAGGACACCCTGGAAGCCTTCCGTGAAGCCGGCAACCCGGCCGCCGCGGATCCCTCCGTCCGGCGGATCGTTCTGGACGTCAGCCGGCTCACCTTCGCCGACTCTTCGATGCTCAACGAGATGCTGCGCCTGCTGCGCTCCGGCCGCCTGGTCTTGGCCGGCCCGATTCCTCCCAGCCTGCGGCGCGTCTTCGAACTCACCGGGGCCGGCTCACTGTTCCCGACCGCCGTCAGCGTGGAAGCCGCCCGCATCCTGTAGGGAACAGCACTAACGGCATCGAGTCGATAGAGCCGCTTCCCGCCCGTGAGTCGGCGCCGTAGGACGTCGAGTGGGCCGGCCTGATGGTTGCCGGGGTTTGGCGGTGGTACAGGCGATTACTGGGGCGGCAGGTGCTCAGACAGCGGTGGCGCTGGAGGGGCTATGGGACGTGTGGCGCCGCTGTGCAGGGTCGCGGCAAGATTTGCCGTGGGCAGGTCGCCGCCGGCAGCGCTATCGGGCGATGAGGGCGCTTACGGTCTTGCCGCCGGCCGGCTGGGGGGTGACGGCAGTGGTGTGGGCGAGGCGGATGGGCCCAGCCGAATCCTCCGGTGCCGCCGTTCAGGTCGGGGGTGCGCATTCGCGGTGCCTCACGGTTGCGGTCGTGGACGGTCACCTCGATGGCGTCGGGGTGCGCGCTCAGCTCCATGGTGGCGATGCCGCCGCTGTGGCGCAGAGCGTTGGTGCCGAGCGACGCCATCGCGTCCATCAGATCACCTAGCTGATCGTCGACGCCGGGTGTGCGGTTCTTGTGCCCCGACCTGTGGGGGTCATCCCGTCGATGACCGAATTGCGCGTCTGACGGTTGCGGCGGTGGTCCCAGGTCGATTACCTCGCTGTCGAGCGCCCGGAAATCTATCGCGGTCGGATTAGACATCGGGCGGTGGTGTGGTTATGGTTTCTCTCGTAACCCAGAAGGACCGCAGGGCCTGCCAGAGACGAACTGGCGGGCAGCAGTACAAGCAGTACCCGTAGGTGCAGTGCGCATGACGGTGCGGTGGTGGAGTGTCGAAGCCAAGGTTTGTGCAGGTCGGCGACGGGACTGGCGACCGGACCGGGTGGCCCGCGGTGATCAGGGGCCGCCGCAAGCAGTACACGCAGTATCAGCAGTAAATGCAGTACGCGGTACCTCGGTGAGGGCGTCGATGGTGGACGCTCGTGCCGGGAGGTTCGGCAGTGGGGTTCTAAGCCAGAGCAGATGCAGGACGGGCGACGGGGCTGGCTGCCGAAGACGTGGCGCTCGGTCAGGCCACGAGCAGTACACGCAGTACGCGGTACCTCGGTGTGGGCGTCGATGGTGGACGCTCGTGCCGGGAGGTTCGGCAGTGGGGTTCTAAGCCAGAGCAGTTGCAGGATGGGCGACGGGGCTGGCTGCCGAAGACGTGGCGCTTGGTCAGGCCGCGAGCAGTACACGCAGTGCGCAGTATCAGCTGTATCGAGTGGAGCAGTACCGGTAGTTCCAGCAGTGTGTAGTTCCCATTTGGTATGTAGTTGATCCCGAGGGATGAACGGAGGAATGGGCGCCATCAGGATCGCCCGGGCGCAGTGACAGGGCCCGGGTACCGCAGGACATCGTTTGTGAGGTGGTCTCCGGTCAAGCAACCGCGATCCCCGTACACCCGACGGCATTCAGGTCGGGTCGGCGGAAACAAGTAGGCCGGTGCAGTAGTAGGGCCGGTGGATGGTGTAGCAGTTCCTTCGGGGCCCCGGTGCCATAAGCACCGGGGCCCCTCCACGTGTTTCACAGAGAGGTGCGATGACGGCAGAGAACACGACCGGCCCGCTGGGCGGTCACCTGGACGACGACGATTACCCCGCCTACACGATGGGCCGGGCGGCCGAGATGCTCGGCACCACCCAGGGCTTCCTCCGTGCCATCGGCGACGCCCGCCTCATCACCCCGCTGCGCTCCGCGGGTGGGCACCGCCGCTATTCCCGGTATCAGCTGCGGATCGCGGCCCGTGCCCGGGAACTCGTCGACCAGGGCACCCCGATCGAGTCGGCCTGCCGCATCGTCATCCTCGAAGACCAGCTCGAAGAAGCCCAACGCCTCAACGCCGAATACCGCAATGCCGCCGCGACGACGGACCCACCGTCCGTGGCGTGAATCAGTACGCACCCGCCGGCACGTTCATCCTCCTGCGCGCGCTCCGTCGAGTGCAGCGTATGAGTCGTTTCACGTGGTGACGGAGGGTGCCGGCGTGTAGCGTCGGGCTCAAGCTGTCGTGGTTCGGAAGTTCCCCTTTGCCCACGCCTTCGGCGTGGGCGTTTTGCTGTGCTGTGCCGCAGGAACCAGGACGATCACCTCCGTCTTCCGCAGGGTGTGGGAGACGTCAATCGACTGGAAGGCATGGATATGGCTACGGGAACTGTGAAGTGGTTCAACGCGGAGAAGGGCTTCGGTTTCATCGCCCAGGACGGCGGCGGCCCGGACGTCTTCGCGCACTACTCGGCGATCAACTCCTCGGGCTTCCGCGAGCTCCAGGAGGGTCAGGTCGTCACGTTCGACGTGACCCAGGGCCAGAAGGGCCCCCAGGCCGAGAACATCAACCCGGCCTGACCCGCCCCGCCCCGCCCCGCCCCGCCCCGCCCCGTCTCGTCTCGGGCCGCACGGGCGCCCACAGTTTCGACTGGGAGCTCATCCCCGCGGTGTCGGCAGGGTCCGAGGCGTACCGGATCAGGGCCGCGCGGCAGACGCTGCGCGGCCCTGATCCGCGTCGAGGCCGGCTCGCCGCGTGCTTCAGCGGGGCAGGGTGCGCGCCTGCACTCTGCGGCGGGACAACTGCGAGGCCGGCCGCCGCAAGACCCAGACGCGGCGGCCCGGCCGCGGCCGCCGGCCGCGATGAGCGACGCGCGTACGGGCTTCCTCGATCGCGTTCCGGCTGGAGCTCATCGAACGCGGGCGTCAGCGGATGTGTCCCTCGAATGCCCGGCGCATGCCGGGGAATGAGGAGGGTCGATACGATCCGAGGGGCCTGGGTGTCGAGGGGGAGGGGACGAAGCTGTGGGCAGCGTGTGGATGTACGCGCAGGACAGCGGATACACGTCGCGACAGTCACTGGTGGGCTTCACCGTGGAGGCCGCTGATGGCGCCATCGGGCACGTGGACCGTCAGCAGGACCAGCCCGGCAGGCAACATCTGGTGGTTGATACCGGCGTGTGGGTGTTCGGCCGGAGCGTGCTGATCCCGGCGGGTGCCGTCACCGTCATCGACACCGAAACGCAGACGGTGAAGGTCGCACCGAGCCGCGAGCAGATCAAAGCCGCTCCACGGTTCGCCACCGACAGCGATACAGCCGACCACCGCTATCTGTCCGCGGTCGGCAACTACTACCTCTCCCTGTGACACCGAGCGCAGTCGGCTTCCACCAGGCCTGCATGGGTGGCAGGGGAGGGAATCCTGGCTCTCACGTGATCTGAGACCGGATCACTCGCGTGGTGTCCGTCCCGACCCCGGGCACCACACCCCGGTGGTGCTGCTTACGACAGCCTGCACCCGAACCTGAGCGGCGAGTACCAGATCGCGTACGCCTACGCCCGGACCCTCAACGGGCAGTTCGGGATCGGACAGATGGTTTCGGACAGCATCTCCTCCTTCCCGGAGCGGCCGATCTCTCCGGTGTCGGGACTCAAGGCGGATGCCGTCCCCAGCGGCATCAAGGTGACCTGGAACCCGGTGTTCGGCGCACGCGGATACACCGTCCGCCACCGGCTCGCCGGCGCCGTGGACTGGAGCGAGGTGGTCGTGCCGTCCAACCGGTTCGACACCACCTGGACCCAGGACGGCTGGGCTTGGGAATACCAGGTCCGGACCTACAACTACACCGACGGCGCATCACAGTGGACGATGACCAGCGCGACTCCGTTGCGCTGCCGAGAGGATCAGACCTTCGGTGACGTGGTGAAGACGTACCGGACGGGGGCCTTGCCGTCGTTCTTCCAATCGAGCTCGACCACCACGGCGGTCACGGCCTGATCTGCGCCGTGGCCGATCGTGAACGCGGGGGTGGTCACCGATCCGTCGCGGGCCCGGTCGAGCCGGTCGCGCAGGTCGGTCCAACGCGTCACGCCGGCCGCACGGCCGCCGGGTCGCTTCCCGGTCACGCGCACTCCGGTGCCGGGGGCGTTGAAGATGCCTCCGGGGGTGAAGACGCTCGCGGGCAGGTCCCAGGACACCGTGGCCCAGTGGCTGACCCGGCCGCCGGAGCGCTTCGCGCAGGCCTTCACGGTGAACTTCCAGTTGTCGGGCCAGGGCCCGCTGTACGTGGGAGTGTCGATGCTCTTCGAACTCGTCTTGCACGCCTCGGCGGCCTGCGCAGGCGCTGACATCCCCAGCGCGGCGACCGCGGCCACCGTCACCGCGCCCGTGACCCCGTACCTCGCCCTGGACCTGGTCCCGCGCATCGAATCGGCCTCCCGTGATCGTCTGCCGTGACAACGACCGGCGACCGGAAGGGTCATTCGCACGACATACGCCGGGGACGCGGAGACAGCCGCGTCGGTCTTCGCGCAGCGGCTTCACCAGGCGCCCGCGCTGACTGCCGGCTGGCGAACGCCCGCAGACGTCGTACGCAGACGGCCCGTTCGTCCTCGCGCAGCTCGCCGACGGAGGTTCGGACGCCAGAGCAGCCGTCGCCGGGGGCCCTGTGGGTTTCGTCAGGCGGTGAGTAACGTCCATGGGGCTCGCGTTGAGCCAGGGAAGCCTGGTTGACCAGGGGCAAAGCGTTGATCGTGGAGTTTGGCGTTGTGGAACCGAAGGGGTTGTCGCAGATGAGGATCTTGTTCTTTCCTCACGAGGATGGGTTGGACGTTTCGGGTGGCGCGGCGGATCTCGTTGCTCTGGCTCTTGCCCTCGTCGCGGGGAGGGGCGGTGTGGAAACCACCGCCTCGGCTGAACCGAACTTCGGTGGCACTGAACTGGCTTCGGTCAAGGTGGTGAGCACCAGCGGCCCGGGTGCCCTTATCAGAGTTGACTCGGAGCAGAGCGTTCTCCTCATCGAGGGTGACCGGCTGAGCCTGACCGCTCTGGGTGACGAAGTTCGGTCGATTGCGGAGATGGACGACGGCGGGCACCGACACATCGAGTACTTCCCGGATCACTACTACCTTGCCGCTGGATCACTGGCCATGGTCCTGAACAGTCCTCATGGGGGCATGCCGATTCGATGAACCAGTGATGGCAGCGGCCGGCCGGGATGCGTAGAAGGTTCTGTCGCGGAGCATGGCGAAGAGGAGGCCGAGCCAAGGGCCGGCAACTGATGAAGCGGCTGCTGGAGACCGCCCTCCAGGAGAGGCTCGGATGCCGGCACGAACCCGCGAGGAAGGATTGGCAGACACTCCCGCAATCTACTGGTGGCGGAGGTTGTCCACGATGGTCAAGAACACGAGCAGGTTCGGCACCTTCTGGGCCTGGGGCGCTTGCCAGGCCTTGGTCTGACCCGCCCGCCAGACACAGACCATGCCCCCGCGCACGGCCACCTCGCTCACATCCCGCCACGGCAGGATCTCGCCGGAAGCGTTGGCGACTCCGGCGCCGGACAGCTTGAACGGGCCAAAGCCGACCGTCCCGCCCTCCCGCACCAGCTTCCACACCTTCTCCACCTGGGCGCGGGCGACGGCTTCCGCGATCATCGGGGCCCAGGTGGGCGAGCCCGCATAGAGGTCGGTGATACGGGCCTTCTCCCCACCCGGTGCGACCAGCACGGAGGCATGGGAACGCCCTGTCGGCGTCTGCGTGCCCTTGTAGTTGATCACCTCTTGGACCGTCTCCTGATAGAGCAACGTTCGCTCCCAACGCACCGCGAACAGGCGCCTGCCGGTGGTGTTCACGACCAGCCCGTGCTCGTACAGGTGCAGCCGCCTGGCAGCCAGGCCCTTGCGGAAGAGGGGACTGTTGGCCACCAGCCCGCCTGCGACCACTGCGATCCACAAGGGGACCATCGCGACCCCCCAGTGCACCTTCACCCACAGCAGGACGCCACCACCCAGCAGCGCGGCTATGGCGGCCAGGGAGCCCACGACGAACAAGGCCCGGTACTTCTCCTGGACGCCGACCTCGCTCTTGGGGCCGAAGGTGTGCTCCAGATCACCCAGCCGATGACGGACGGCCAGAGCGTTTACAGCAGGGGAGGACGACGTCGGCATGGTCATGCGCGGCCTCAGCTTCAAAGTCACGGCGGTCCCCGCAAGGCCGCCTGAGCGAGCGGGAGTTCACCCAATGTCTCGGCATCGAAACCCTAGAGTGACCCCAGCAGCCAACACCAGGATCCGCACCCGGGCAATGCCCCCGGAGCCCAGTACCGTCACCCCGCACACGCCCGCCCTCTCGACTCGACACACAGGATCGAAATCCACCCGGCGTGGCTCCGCAGGTCTCAAGCGGGATCAGATCAGGCACGAATTCCGTGAGGACGATCACCGGGCTTTCCGTCCGGTGACGTAGCGTCATCTGGGATTGTGGTGAGGTGTGATGACCTCGTAGAGGTGCTGCTTCCGTACCTCGGCTGCGTCGAGGTAGAACGGGTGTTCCTGGCGAATGAAGCGGTTCGCATCCAGGCCAGAACACGGGGCCGCAGCGAGCCATGTCCGGACTGCGCGGTGCTGTCGGGGCGGGTGCACAGCACCTACGAGAGGCGCCTCGCGGACAGCTCGGTGGGCGGTCAGCCCGTGTTCATCGAGCTGACAGGGTTCTGGCTCAGCTTCCGGGCTCTGTCGCTATTTTGGGGGTAGTTGGGCAACTATCCGGTGTGATGGGTGGGTTTCAGGTCGGGGATCTTCTTCTGCCGGGTGTCGCGGTGGAGGTCGACCAGCTGGTGCTGACAGATGTGGAGGTCCGTGTCGCCGTGCGGTCAGGGGCCGTGTCGGCGGTTTGTCCTGGATGCGGGCGGAGATCGAGCGGGCGGATGGACCTCGCGGTCGCCGGCCAACGTGGCGACAGCCTTCGCGCCATCGCACGCGATCTCCAGCTCAGCCGCGGTACGGTCAACCGCTTCGCGTGCTCGGCAGAAGCCGATGAGCTTCTCCTCGCAGCGATCCACCGGCTTGCCCTGATCGACGATTACCGCCTCTACCTGCACCATCGCTGGATGGAAGGCTGCACCAACGCTTCCGCTCTCACCCGGGAAATCCAGCGGCTGGGCTACCGCGACGACGTCAACACCGTCCGCCGGCACCTGAAGCCCTACCGCGACGGCGCGATCCCACTCACCGCTCCCTTGCCACACCTGATCGTCCGCAGGGCCACCGACTGGATCATGCGCCGACCCGAGCACCTCACCGATGTTAAGCGAAAGGGTCTCGACGGGCTGTGCGAGCGGAACCCCGCGCTGGCCACGACCGTCGAGTACGCCCGCCGCCTGGCACTCATGATCCGAGACCGCCGCAGTGAACACCTCGCCCTCGACGTCTGGATCGCCGACGTCCGCCTCGACGGACAACGCGAACTCCGCACCCTGGCCAACGGCATGCGACGCGACCGCGCGGCCATCCAGGCCGCCCTCACCACGACCTACACCTCTGGAGCAGTCGAGGGCAACGTCACCAGGATCAAGCTCCTGAAGAGACAGATGTATGGCCGCGCCCACTTCGACCTCCTACGACGCCGCATCCTGCTCTCACCATGATCAAGAGACCGCGCCCCCCCCAATCAGCGACAGAGCCCAAGATCTGTGCCAGAACCGAGCTTGGGAGTCACCGCCGCCCAGGCTTGAGCGGGGTGGGACAGAGAGCGTCGGATCGGGGTCTGCGCGGCTTATCGGCTCTTCTCGGTGATCATGTTGATCAGGCCCTGAGCCGTGTTGTGCTCGGATTCGATCCCCACGACCTCTCCACCTTCGAAAGTGGCGACCTCGGCGCTGCGAATGAACATGGCCTGTTCGTACTCGGTGAGCGCGGCCTCGATGTCGGCGGGGTGGGCTGCGAGGGCCTTGCCGAGTTCGGCGCCGTCGTACATGGCCAGGTTGGCGCCGTCGCCGTTCGGGGGCGCGAGGTGGGCGGCGTCGCCGAGCAGGGTGACCCCCGGCACCCGGTCCCACCGGTGCCCGGTGGGCAGAGCGTATTGGGGGCGCAGGACAGGTGCCGTGTCGCCGTCGGTGATGAGCGCGGTGAGTTCCGGTGCCCAGCCGTCGAACTCGCGCGCGATCCGGGCTGTGGCCGTGGCGGCATCGGTGAAGTCGATGTCGGCGAACCACTCCTGAGGCCTGCTCAGCGCCACGTAGGTGTGCAGGGTGTCGTCGTTCTCCCGGTGAGCGAAGATCTCCTTGCCCGGTGCGGGCGCGATCAGCATGCCGTCACCGACCGCTTTCGCGGCGGCCGGGTGGCGGGTGTCGGCGTGGAACAGGTAGGTCTCGACGACGGAGGTGCCGGCGTACTCGGGTGTGGCGGTCGTGAGCAGCGGCCGGATCCGTGACCAGGCGCCGTCCGCGCCGACCAGCAGGCTGGTGACCACGGTGGCGCCGCCGGCGAACGTCACCTCGTGGCGGCCTCCGCCCAGGGCGCGGGTGCTGCCGGCCTTGTGCCCCCATCGGACGGTGCCGGCCGGGAGCGAGTCGAGCAGGATCTGTCGTAACTCGCCGCGTTGCACCTCGGGGCGGCCGCCCGTGCCGTCGTCGGCCTTGTCGAGCAGGACGGTCCCGTCCGGGTCGAGGACCCGCGTCGCCTGGCGGCCCGTCATGACGATGGCGTGGAACTCGTCCATCAGGTCGGCTGCCTTGAGGGCGAGCTGTCCGTTGTAGTCGTGGATGTCGAGCATCCCGCCTTGCGTGCGCACCGTCGGGGAAGACTCCGCCTCGTAGACCGTGACCGGGATTCCGTGGACGTGCAGGACGCGGGCCAGAGTGAGTCCGCCGAGTCCGGCGCCGATGATCGTGACGGGCATGTGCATGGTGGCTCCTGGGATCGGGGCCGCTCAGTGAGCTCCGGGCGGCCGTCTCTGGAACGGTGCCGGAACTCGCCGACAAGCCACCGACATCGAACCGGCAACCTCCGATGGATGACCGACACCGCGTGCTGAAGGTGCCGTCACGGCCTGCCCCACATCCGAGGGGGAGAGAGGGAGATGAACCTGAGGCTCGGGATTCAGCGGGCTTCGGTGCCCTCGGGGGAGCGGCACGCCGAGGGGATTAGTCATACGTATAGCTCAAGTCTTTTAGAGTCGGCGTTACTTACTGTCGTCGTGTGCGGGGGATTCTGGTGTTGGACCTGCCTTTCGATCAGGCCGGGCGGTTTTGGCGCGGCAACCTGCACACCCATTCGGACGAGTCCGACGGGGCGTTGTCACCGGCAGAGGTCGCACGCCGCTACCAGGACGCCGGCTACGACTTCCTGGCCATCACCGACCACTTCCGCGCCGAGTACGGGTTCCCGCTGACGGACACCCGGGCGCTGCGCACGCCCGGGTTCACCACCCTGCTCGGCGCGGAGTTGCACGCCCCGCGCACGGAGGCCGGGCCGAAGTGGCACATCGTCGCCGTGGGGCTGCCCCTCAGCTTCACGCCCCCCGAGCCCGACGAGAGCGGGCCGGAGTTGGCGGGGCGGGCGCGGGCGGCGGGCGCTTTCGTCGGCATGGCACACCCCGCGGCCTCGCTGCTCACCACGGACGACGCCGAGTCCCTGGACGCGGCACACGCGGTCGAGGTCTACAACGCACTCGCGGACCGCGAGCACCGCGGCGACAGCTGGCACCTGACCGACGTGCTGCTCAACCGCGGGCACAGGCTGAACGCCTATGCCGCCGACGACGCGCACTTCCAGCCCCAGGACCCGCCGGGGTGCGTGGCCTGGGTCCAGGTACGCGCCGAATCCCTCGACCCGGACACCCTCCTCGCCGCCCTCAAGGCCGGTCACTACTACTCCAGCACCGGCCCCGAGCTGCACGACGTCCGGCTCGACGACGGCCGGATCACGGTGCGCTGCTCACCCGCCCGCAAGATCCTGCTCACCGGGGGCGCCCCGGGCCTGCAGGTGGTGGAGGGCGAAGGGCTGACCGAAGGCTCCCTGCCCGTCGCGATGTTCGGCCAGGGCTACTGCCGGGTCACCGTCGAGGACGCCGACGGGGGACGGGCGTGGAGCAACCCGATCCACCTGGGGGACCTGCCCACCGCCACCACCGGGACATAGAGCCGGACGTCCGCCTCGTGGCGAGTCGGCCGGGGGCGACCGCCAGCCGATGGTCTGCCAGCGATCCCCGGCCCGCAGTCCCTGGCGTGGCCAGACCACTGCCTCCGACCTTCCGCTCTCCTGGCCTGTCGACGCGATGGTCAGGGCGCAGGCGCGGCCACAACGTCATCCTGCTTCCGTTCCTGCTGCACGGGATGGAGCACGACGTCGATCTCGCATACCTCTCGCAGGAAGTGCCGAGTCGACGGCTGTACGGGGATACGACCATCGCAGCGATGTCCGCGCCGCGTGAGCGGAGAGGGCTGCCTGCCTGCCGTGGCGGGGGCGGCCTTCGGGCCTACTCGAAGGGGATGACCTCGTCGGCCGGGGGCGCGTACAGCGGTGTGGGGGCCTTGATGTCCCAGTAGGTGAGTTCGGCCTGCACCTGCCCAGCCTTGGTCTCGACGCGCTTCAGCAGGTACGAGCGGCCTTCTGCGGCGACGTAGTGCGTGACGCTGACGCCGTCCTGGCTGGGATACGTGAGCGTGATCGCCGGCTCCTTGTCCACGACGGCGTCGGCACCCCTCTTGATGTGGGGCTCCTGGCTCTGGTCCAGCGGCGAGCCGGGGTGGCCCAGGCCACAGAGGACGGAGAGGCCCCGACTCTTCGCAATCGAACGACGGTGTAACGCTCTGCGACACCTCCCCGAGATCTGGCTCTGTCGCTAATTTGGGGGTAGATGGGCAACTATCCGATGTGATGGGTGGGGTTCAGGTCGGGGACCTTCTTCTGCCGGGTGTCGCGGTGGAAGTCGACCAGCTGGTGCTGACGGATGCAGAGGCCCGGCTCGCCGTGCGGTCGGGGGCCGTGTCGGCGGCCTGTCCCGGATGCGGGCGGAGATCTTCGAGAGTGCACTGCTACTACCAGCGGACCCTGGCGGATCGTCCGGTCGCCGGCCGGCGTGTGCGGATCGAGCTACGGGCGCGTCGACTCGTCTGCGGGAACGAGCAGTGTGACCGTCGGACGTTCGCCGAGCAGATACCGGGCCTGACGCATCGCCACGCACGCCGCACCGACGCACTCACCGCCCAGCTCACCGACGTGGCCCTGTTCCTGGGCGGCCGGCCAGGCGCTCGACTGTTTCAGCGCATGACCATCGACACCTGCAAGGACACTCTGCTCCGGCTGATCCGTAAGCTGCCGCTCCCCTCGTCGGGATCGGTGCCGCATCTCGGCGTCGACGACTTCGCCGTTCGAAAGGGACGGACCTACGCGACGATCCTCATCGACATGGCAACCCACCGCCCGATCGACGTCCTGGCCGACCGGGCCGCAGCAACTTTCGCGTCCTGGCTGCGGGACCATCCTGAGGTCCGGATCGTCTGCCGTGACCGTGCAGGCTCCTACCGCGATGGGGCCCAGGTCGGTGCCCCGCAGGCCATGCAGGTAGCCGATGCCTGGCACCTCCTGAACAACCTGGCGCAAGCAGTCGAACGCGTCATCGGACGGCATCGCGCTGACCTGCGACAGCCTCTCACCTCACACGATGACCGGACCGACGACGGCCCGGCCTCCGAGGGCCGCGACCGCGAAGAACTGGATATCCACGGACGGCCACGACCTCTGGTCGCCCGCACCCGCGAACGCCACCAACAGATCCACGAACGCATCCAACGTGGCGACAGCCTTCGCGCCATCGCACGCGACCTGCGGCTCAGCCGCGGCACAGTCAACCGCTTCGCGCACGCCGCAGAAGTCGATGAGCTTCTCCTCGCGGCCATTCATCGACCCGCGCTGATCGACGAATACCGCCTCTACCTGCACCATCGCTGGATGGAAGGCTGCACCAACGCCTCCGCGCTCACCCGGGAAATCCAGCGGCTGGGCTACCGCGGCAACGTCAACACCGTCCGCCGGCACCTGAAGCCCTACCGCAACGGCGCGATCCCACTCACCGCCCCCTTGCCACACCTGACCGTCCGCAGGGTCACCGACTGGATCATGCGCCGACCCGAGCGCCTCAACGATGTTGAGCGAAAGGGTCTCGACGATCTGTGCGAGCGGAACCCAGCGCTGGCCACGACCGTCGATTACGCACGCCGCCTGGCACTCATGGTCCGCGACCGCCGCAGTGAACACCTCGCTCTCGACGTCTGGATAGCCGACGTCCGCCTCGATGGACAACGCGAACTCCGCACCCTGGCCAATGGCATGCGACGCGACCGCGCGGCCATCCAGGCCGCCCTCACCACGACCTACACATCCGGAGCGGTCGAGGGTAACGTCACGCGGGTCAAGCTCCTGAAGAGACAGATGTACGGCCGCGCCAACTTCGATCTCCTACGACGCCGCATCCTGCTCTCACCATGATCAAGAGGCCACGACCCCCAAATCAGCGACAGAGCCCGAGATCTGTGCCAGAACCCCGTTCTCGTGGACAGAGCCAACCAACCGCGGCCGGAGCCGGATGAGGTCCCAGGGAGACCAAGGTCATTGGCCCCGCTGCGGTCTGTCTGGCCCTCGGGCAACTGCATGGAAAAGTTCCGGTCGCGGTGGGGGACTGCCGTCAAAGGATCTGGGGAAGGAAGCCCTTCCGGGTCGGGTCCGGTCGCGCGTCGGTCGTGCTCCAAGTTGGCTGAATCCGACAGGGATATCGAACTGGTTTCCGGGAATGGCCGCTGGATCGTGGAAGCGTAGGGGGCTCCAGCGGCCGATGGGGCCGCTGCGATGACTTCCTGTGGGGGGAAGAGCATGACCTCGCGTGTCTTTGGCGCGCCTTCTCGGCGAGCCCGTTTCAGAATCAAGCACGGCCTGACCGCTTCCATGGCCGTGGCCGCGCTGAGCCTTTCGTCCATGCCGGCCCTTGCCCTCCCGGCCGACGGGGCGGCTCCGTCGCCGTCGGCCTGGGGTGCGAAGGCCACCGCTCTTCCTGTGCCTCCGGTGCAGGTCGGTACGAACCGGCCCGTCGAGCCCCAGGTGGAGGGCGAGCCTTCCAAGGAACAGGCCGACTGGCGCCAGGCGCAGCAGCGCCGATCGCGCTCGACAGCTGCCGACGCTGCGGCAGCGCAGCCCGGCGCGGCCGCCCGCGTTGCGGCTCCACTCATCTACGTCCCCGAGGGCCAGGGGGCGGTGCCCTGGCATCAGATCTCCGACTTCCGGATCACCGACTCGCTGGTGGCCAGGATCGACTATTCGACCGGCAATCTGATGCTCGCCGCCACCGACTTCGAGATCGCGGGCGTGGGGCAGAAGCTCAGGCTCGCCCGTACCTACAACTCGTTCGACGCGCCGTACGGGAAGGTCTCGCAGCGCTGGTGGCAGGAGTACGAACGCTACGCGCAGGTTTTCGCCGGCGAGGTCGTGGTCTACGACACGACTGGCGAGACGCTCACGTTCATCAAGAACGCCGACGGCACCTTCAAGACGCCCGCAGGCTATTCGAAGGATCTGAAGAAGAACGCGGACGGGACCTACACCCTCACCAACCGCAAGTCGGGCGTCAAGGACACCTACGACGCGAACGGCACCCTGACCAAGGTGACCGACCGCAACAACGGCGTCATCGCGGTCACCCAGCACGACGAGGGCGGTGAGCACAAGGGGTTCAAGCTCACCGAGACCCGATCCGGCCGGTCGGTCGACCTGCTCAAGACGAACGCCTCCCAGTGGCAGGCCAAGGACAACACCGACCGCACTGCCGTCTTCGACCTCGACCCGACGGGCAACCTCGCCAAGACCACGGACACCGAGGGCAAGGCCACCGCGTTCGGGTATGACTCCTCCCGTCGACTGGTGAAGATCACCACGCCCGAGGGGCGCGTCACCACCTTCACCTACGACGCCGAGAACCGCGTCACCTCCATGCTGCGGGCCACGGACACCAACGGCTCGGGCCACACCGGCCCCACCTACACCTATGCCTACAGCGCCACAAGCGCCTCGGACGCCGGCACGACAACGGTCACCGACCCCGAGCAGCACGCCACCACCTACGAGCACAACACCGACGGGGACGTCACCAAGGTCACCGACGCGCTCCGGCACGAGCGCTCCAAGACGTTCGACGCCAACCACAACGTCGACACCTCCAGCGACGCGATGGGCGTCGGAGGTACGGGCGCGAACGTCACGGACTACGGCTGGGACAGCCGCAACAACCCGACCTCGGCCAAGCTGCCCACCGGCGCGACCGCCACGGCCGGCTACCAGACCGTGGCCGGCACCGATCTGCCGAGGACATCGACGAACGCTGACGACGAGAAGACGGACTACACCTACGACACGGCCGGCAACACCAGGTCCGTCGCGGTCACCGGCACCGCGGGCGGCAACCAGTCCTTCGACTACAACCCGGCCACGCCCACCTGCGGCGGCTTCGAAGGGCAGCGCTGCAAAGCGACCACGAAACTCAGCGACACCAAGTCCGTCTCGACCTCGTTCCGCTACGACGCCAAGGGCAACCTCGACCGCGTCACCCCACCGGTACCGCTTGGCGTCACCACCTACCACTATGACGAACTCGGACGGCTGACGAACGCACAGGACGGCCGCGGCGTCACGATCACCTACACCTACGACAACCGTGACCGGATCAAGAAGGTCGACAGCTCCAACTACGCCACCGTCACCTACGAGTACGACGGCGACGGCAACCTGGAGCAGCGCTCCGACGGCACGGGCGTCACGAAGTACGACTTCGATCCGCTGTCCCGCGAGACGGTCCGCACGCTCCAGAACGGCTCGCAGACGAAGCTGGCCTACACTCCGGCCGGAAACGTCGACTACTACCAGGACCCGGCCGGCACCACCGACTACACGTGGAACGAGGTCAACAAGCTCAAGGAGCTGAAGGACCCGACCGGTAAGGTCACGAAGTACGAGTACAACGAGAACGACCTGCGCAAGAAGACGCTGTACCCCGGCGGAACCGTTCAAGAGGTCACTCCGGACAAGGCGGGGCGCCCGGAGAAGATCAAGGCCACCTCCTCGAAGGGCACCCTGGTCGACCTGTCCTACTCCTACCTGAACGGGAACAAGGACGGCGCGAAGATCCGCACCAGCTCCGACGCCGTCACTGGCCTGAAGACGACCTACACCTACGACAGTGCCGGCCGCTTCTCCTACGCGAAGGAGGAGAAGGGCAGCACCCTCAACTCCTCCTGGCAGTACTGCTACGACCAGGCGGGCAACCTGACTTCTCAGGGCGTTGATCCCGGGTGCCCGCGGGGCACGACCTACAGCCTCAACGACGCGCAGCAGATCACCGCCAAGGACGGCTCGACGACGAACTGGTCCTACGACAAGATCGGCAACGAAACGGCGGGCGCTTCCACCCCGGAAGGCACCCGCACCGCCGGCAAGTGGTCCGACCACTCGCAGCTCACCTCACTGACCGTCAGCGGCAAGGTGTATGACGGCCAGTACGGCTCGACCGACCAGAGCGAGCGCATCAAGCTGGGCGACACCTTCTTCCACAACGGGCCGCTGGGCCTGTCCGCCAAGACCACCGGCGGTGTGGACATGGGATTCAACCGGGAACCCGGGGGCACTCTCAACTCCATGACCACCGGGGGCAAGTCCTACTACTACCTGACCGACGCGCTCGGCAGCGTGGTGGCTCTCGCAGACGACACCGGAACCAAGACCAACACCTATGCGTACAGCCCCAGTGGCGTCCAGCGGGCGGCGACGTCGGAGAGGGTCTCCCAGCCCTACCGGTTCGCCGGTGGCTACCAAGACCCCACCGGCCTCTACCACTTCCAGGCCCGCTACTACGACCCCAATCTCGGCCGCTTCACCCAGCAGGATCCCTCCGGCCAGGAGAAGAACCCCTACCTCTACGCCGAGGGCGACCCCGTCAACCGAATCGATCCCAGCGGCCTGCTGGGCTTCGGCAGCATCACCGACGGACTCGGCTACGTGGGGGACGCGCTCGACGTCATCGACATCGGACGCGATCTGGCGGACGGCGACGTGACGGGAGCAGCGCAGGGCGCGGCCAGCCTCTCCGCCGGCGTCGTGGTCGGAGCGGCCTGCGAGGCAGCCATCGGGCCGTCGACCGGCTTCCTGGCGACCGCGGGATGCGCGGCGGCCGGTGCCAATACGGCCGGCCTGGTCGAGGCCTGGCTTTCGTGAACCAGTGAACAGGTGGGGGCCGCGATCCGCAGCCCCCACCAGTCCGGGAAGGAAGAGGAATGTCGAACGAGTCCCATGCCACCCATGGCGTTCATCCGTGGAGAAACTTCGTGCTCGCCTTCGGGGGCCTCTACGCGGTCATGGCAGCCGTCATGCTGCTGACCGGTGCGGCACCCGCCGCGGCATTGGGCACTCCCGCGGCAGTCCTGCTCGGCCCTGCGATCGGAATGGGAATCGTGCGCCACAGGAAGACACGCAACCCGTGAACCAGCCCGGATGGACCATGGAACAGCGAGCCGGAATCAAACGCTACTTCACACTGGCCACCATCGCCGTGGCATGCGGAGCGATGTTCGCCGTCTTCCTCATCGTCTCCGGAAACACCGGCGGCTGGGCCCTCCTGGCGCTGCTGCTCGCACCCTGGGCACTGACATACGTGTACCTGCGGAACGTCGCGAAGGCCCAGCCGTAGGCCAACACCCCCATCGAGGGGTGCCCCACCGCCACAGGCCTGGCCCTCCAACCGACTCCACCTTGAAACCGTCAGCAGAGGTTGCGAGATCCCGTCCGGTCGGAAGACCGGACGGGATCTCGGCCTTTGGAGGTTTCTTCGCGGGGAGCCCTACCGCGGGTGGGACCTCGGACAACCTTTTAGACCGTGTCCTATGTGGTGAGTCGGACGAGTCGTTTGTAGCAGCAGAGGGCGGCTGCGAGGCCGAGAAAGGCCAGGTAGTTGCGGGGATGGCGTTCGTAGCGGTGGTTGAGTCTGCGGTATCCGGTGAGCCAGGACATAGTGCGTTCGATGACCCATCGTCGGCGCCCTAAGCGTTCGCTGGACTCGATGCCCTTGCGGGCGATGCGCACGCCGATGTGCTTGCCCCATAGCCATTTCCGCAGGTGAGGGACGTCGTACGCCTTGTCCGCATGCAGGCGCTGGGGCTTGAAGTAGCGGCCGCGGTGAGGGTCGTGTCTCGTTTGGTGACCCGTGATCATGGGCTTCAGCGCGAGACTGTCGTGGGTGTTGGCCGCGGAGACGCCGACGAGGAGAGGCAGTCCGTTCGCGTCCGACAGGACATGCATCACCTCCGACGCCCTGCGCGAAGCCATCGAGGGGGCGGTTCTCGCCTGCTTCGACGCCATCGACGCCAAGGACCAGGACGGAGGGCATGACAACTCCAGCACCGGTTGCGGTTCTGGTGCTGACGGCAACTGTCGTAGGAAGAGGATCGTTAGGCAGGCATGACCCTTCACACAAGCGCGCGCGGTCTGGGTATTGTCGTTGCCGGTATCGGCATGGGGATGGCAGCCGCTTCACCAGCTTCCGCCGGCGGTATCCGTGCCATCGCGTCTCCGGCGTTCGACAACACGTGCATCCACCCTGCACCGCACGCACACGGCGATCGGCCAGTGGCGGTCTCTGACGGGCCGTGAAGACCTTCGACGGGGCAGGCTGGCTCCCGGCAGGCACAACCCGTGGGGAGGCCTGGAGTGCCCTTGCAGCCGCCCGTTGAACCCATGCTGGCGCAGGCCGCCGAGGCGATCCCCGGCCCCGGCGTCACGGCGGGCGGACTCGCCTTTGAGTAGAAGTCTGGATTCATGCGACAAGTGAAGCAGCGTCTACCCCTGGCCCGTCATGAGCCGCATCTGTACAAATCGCGGCTTCGCAATTCGACGCTTTGTATAGTGCCGCGCGCTGACTTGGCCTTCCTGCCGACTGCCGCAAGGAAGAGGATCTACCCGACTGGAAACACGTCCACAACAAGTCTCACAAGCAGGTCCGCGCCCGCGTCGAGCACGTGTTTGCCCGGATGAAGACCTGGAAGATCCTGCGCGATTGCCGCCTGAAGGGCGATGGCGTTCACACCGCCATGCTCGGCATCGCCCGGCTGCACAACCTCGCCCTGACGGGGTAACTCCCGCCCTATACCGGACCAGAGAGGTCCAATGGAGGCGGCTTGACGGCTCGGAGGATGCTCAGTCGATACAGAACTCGTTGCCCTCGATGTCCTGCATCGGGATGCATGAATCATTGCCGTCATACAGCGTTTGTACGTGTACCGCCCCGAGCGGGACCAGTCGTGCGCACTCGGCCTCAAGCGCGGCGAGGCGCTCTTCGCCTACGAGTCCGGTGCCGACCCGCACGTCGAGATGCACCCGGTTCTTGACAGCCTTCCCTTCGGGAACGCGCTGAAAGTACAGTCGCGGGCCCACGCCTGAAGGGTCGATGCAGGCAAACCATGCGTCCCGCTGCTCGGGCGGCTGCGCGCGCTTGAAGTCGTCCCAAGTGGCAAACCCCTCCGGTGGCGGCGGCGCGACGTACCCCAACACCTCGCACCAGAAGCGAGCGAGGCGCTCAGGTTCTGCGCAGTCGAAGGTGACTTGGAAGTGCTTGATCAATGACATCGGCGCACCCTACCAAGCGGGCTCTGCAGTCCAACCCTGGTCCGGATCGGACACCAGGTGATCAAACCGAGCAGTCCACGAGAACGACGCAACACTCTTCCGGATAAGGCTTGGGCACAGCGACATCCTTCCCACCTGCCCCGCAGGGCAAGCCAGTTCAGATGTCACCCGATCGTGCGGCAGACCCAAGGTCGCGGTCCGCGTGATGGCTACGTGAGAGGTGCGTAAGGGAAACGTGAGTAAAACGTTAGTGGGAAATGAGAGCCTGATCCTCCGCGTCGACGGGGCTCACATCGGCGTATTCGTTCCTGCGTCGTTGATGGACGGCCCGGACGAACTGCAGTCGATGGGGCTGCTTCAGGTCGCCCGGATTCTGTTACGAAAATACTGAAGGTGGAACTGTGATGTATAAGATTCCCAAGGGGAAGGCGGCTCTGGGACTCTCGCTGGCCCTTTCCGGTTCTCTGATCGTACTTCCGAACCTGGCGCGCGCCGAGGGGGGCCAAGGTTCTGCGGCGGGCAAGCCGCCCACCGCGGCTGAGGCCCAGAATGCCGGTATGGGAAGCCAGGCCAGGGTCTCAGAAGCGGCCAATGAAATCTACCGCGTAGCCCAGGAGGACCCGGCCACGGGGTATGCCGGCATTGTGATTTCCACGACGGGTGCAGGGTACACGCTTAGCTGGAAGGGCGAGATCCCCCAGGAAGTTGCCAGTCTGGTCTCTACCCATCGCGGAAAGAGAATTAGTGTTTCCGTCACGGCTTCGAAATACACTTTCAAGGAGCTGGACGACCAGGCGCGCAAGATTATTAAGTCGGGTGTCACTGTGGGTGGGGCCCCCGTCGTGAGCGCCGGGGCAAGCAGCGATGGCAACTCGCTGACCATCGGCGTCGATTCCTCCGGGCTGCCTGTCGGAAATGCTCTGGGAAATCAGAAAGAGGCTGGCGCCATTCCGAGCTCTATTTCCGGGGGGATGCCCGTCATCTTGACCGAGGAAAAATCCCCGACGGATGTTGCTGATCCAAGCGCCCGATATAGCGGGCCCGCAAGGCTTGGGTTCTACGGAGGGCAGCTTCTCAGCACTCCCAAAGGGGTGTGCAGCGCCGGCTTCGGGGCGTATTCCCCTCAGACCGGCCGCACATATGTGATCACCGCCGAGCACTGCGTGAAGGGAGTCGGCGACGTCATCAAGAACCCCCTGGGTGAAACCGTAGGCAAGGTGGTCGACGTCCAGGAGGCGGCCGACTCTGCGCTGGTCGAAGTTACCAACGGTTCGGCTGTCGATTGGATGTACACCGGATACGGGGTAGGCATGTACCACAGTGCGCGAAAGGTGCGGGGGCACCATCAAACATTCCTGGGCGAGTTGCTGTGCACCAATGGGGCCCTTATGGGGGAGCGGTGCGGAGCAAAGGTAATTAAGGTAAATCAGTGGGTAAAGTCGGATGGTAAAGAGCGGAATGTGAACCAGGTGGAACAGATAGCTGGAAGGTACCTCGCAGGTTCGGGGGACAGTGGCGGCCCCGTCTTTTCTTACGGAGTGGACGGGATGGTTACCGCCCGTGGAATTCTTTCGATGACCTCCTCAGGTGAGGCCTGCAAGGACCCCCGGCCAGGGAAGAAGAAGCGGGTTAGCTGCTCCGAGCGCGCCTGGGTCACAGGCATCTATGGGAATCTTACTGGACATTGGAAAGTGGCCGCGCAATTGCGCGTGACGGACTTCTAATAGGAACGCAGAATCGCTAACCGTGCAAGAGTCGTGATACCGAATTTCCGACATCAAGAAGGGCCTGACCAGCGATGGTTCCCCACAAGAATAAGATGAAGGCCGTGATCCTCGCCGCCGCAGTTACGGCCGGACTGACCGCGAGTTCAGCATCCGCCCAGGCGTCGTTCTGCAACCTGGAAGGCGCTTCGTATAAATGTGAATACGGGGTTACCGAGAGGTCCCTCCCGTCTGGTGAGGAGAAATTCGTCATCGGTACCGACGGCGCAGTATGGACGAATTATTCTCATGACAAAGGGGGATGGTATTCTCTGGACGGATTTGCTACGAGTCAGGTATTCGTCGAAGGTGAAAACACTGGAAACGACTTCCATACCACGATTATCGTGCTCGGAGGCGACGGCAAGCCGTGGGCAAGAGAGCGGCCCCACCTCGGGGGCGGCTGGACCCCCTGGGTTCCGGCGCCGCGCCCACGATAGGGGTTTTCGTTTGGATCAGTGGGCAGACCTGGGAAAGATACCTGCGAGGTAAGTCCGGCGAGGTAGGTCTTGTCGCACCCGGGTAGTGGTGGCACGGTGTGCTGAGTAGGCGCGCGTCGACAGCGCTGACGTCCCAAGATGAGCTGTCGAACTCGGTCTACCAGCCCCAGGGTGAGCGGGTGTCACGGCGTGCTTCTGCTACCAGGGTGAGCGACCGGCCGTCTGGTCCTGGCGGGCACCGTGCCGCCCCAGTTGGGCCGGCTCCTGGACGTCACGCAGGCCGGCCAGTTGTTCACGACCGTCGACACCGTCGAGACGGCGCGCGGCCTGTAGGGCTTCTTGCGCGGTGGTCGAGAGGTGAGGCCCCTTGGCGTGGTGTCGGGCGGGTGTGGACGGGGCCGTGAGCGTGATGGTGCGTGGTAGGGCGAGCCGCATGTGCACATGGGGTGGGCGGGGGCATGCTGGTCGCGCGTTTCTTGGCGGCCCGAGGCGCGGGCCGGCCGACGGTGGCCCCGGGTTGTCCTGCCCGGGGCCCGTGCCGCACTCCTGTCGGCTGCGACGTGCTGCCCTCGTACCGGCGCGTCGAGCCTCTCTGGCGGGCCCCCGCGGACGTGTTCGGGGGACGCCGGGCTAGCCCCGCGGCCCCCGTTGGCGCCGGCTGCGCTGGGCGGAGCTCTCGCGGCGGACCGGTGATCCCGTGGCGCCCGAGGGGCGGCTGCCCTGCTACCGCTCATTCCCCTCACTCCGGGAACCGAGCGGCTGGCCGGTCGGCATCGCGGGGCCGTCAGAGGGCAGCCTGGACCGAGCCGACTGGAACCGCCTGGTCGACATCCTCACCGAGCACAGCCCACAGGGTGCGGAGACCCGCTGCCTGGCCTACTACAACCCGCTGCTGCAGAGGGCTGCAGACTTCGACAATCTGCACGTCCGGGCCGGCGCGCTCGGGGACGCCAAGGCGTTGTACCACCACTCGGAGGAGGACGGTTGGACCCCGTCGAACCTCTGGGCCCAGGACCGGTCCTGGGCCCTCTGCACGGACTACGACCTCTGGGCCACCAAGGTGGCGGGCCCTGCCCCGCTCGTCGAGGCCCTCCTCACAGACGTGGAAATCGAGGCCCTACGACTGCCCTGGGCCCCCTGATCCCGACCGCCCGCCCTGGGAACGACCAGGTGTGGCCAAGAGGCCACATCAAGCGCACAGCCACAAGGGCGCTATGCCAAGGTGAGATCGGGGTGGGGCAGCTCGGTGGTGAGGGTGCGTTGGTCTCGGATGAGGGCCCACAGGACGAGGACGCGAGCGTGGTTACGCTCGCGTCCTCGACGGAAGACACCACGAGGTCCGTACGCCCTGGAGGCGCACGTGGCGGATCTTCCGCAAGGCCCGGTGCAGCCCGAATCGAATGTCGTCAATCGCTGCAGCCGTCCCCACCCTGGAGCGGCAACGCTGAACCCAAGGCACCGATCCACCGCGATGGGAGTCCGACGAGATCCAGGCCGTTGTTCGATGCTCTGCTGCAGCGCGGTCGTGAGATCGACGGCAGGTTCGGGCTGAGACGGGTCGGCCGAACCGTGGGCGTCAGCCGCCTCCGCCTCCTCCGCTGGTGTTGTCCGGTCATGCTCCCGGCTCTGGTTCGCGCCGGATCCCCAATGCTCGTAGCAGATGAGCCCCGCTCCGATGAGCAAGACGATCCCCGTAGCTATCAGCGACATCCATGCGCCGGCGTCCATGCTTGCGGATGTACCCACCGCTGTCAGTGCGAAGCCTCACCCGGGCCTCCATCGATCCGGAGCGGTTCAGTGGGCGTTGTACGACTTGGCTGACATACCGGGTGCCTGAGACGATTCTCTCCACATCGTGCGGACGGACCACGGCAACGAGGCGGCCGAAGCCCTGGCCCGCCGACTGGTGGTCCCGCCGCGCGGTCAGAGCGCTACCTCGACAGGTCTTTACCGGAGGAGATCGGCGCCGACCCGCTCGCCGAGGTCGTCGCCTGGGCGCTGGAGCACCTCCACGAGCAGTTCGACGTGGAGACGCTGGCGGCGCGGGCGTACATGAGCCGTCGTGACCCGGCGTCACTCGATCGGGGCCACGTTGAAAAGGCTCACTCAGTCACAATTCCCGCCCATCGACGTGAGCGGAAGCACGATAGTTGTCACCAAGGCAGGCGCGTTGCCACGAGGGGCGCTGCATGGGGAGCGTCGGGGTGTGACTGAGTTTTCGAACTGGCGGGTGAGCGTCATGGTTGACGAGATGCGGATCTCGTGTGCGCGTAGGTGAGGAGCGCGAGTGACCTGCTTCACCGCGGGGAGAGACGCCGACGTGTGACCGCGAGGGTTCCTGTGGCGAAGGCCAGCAGCAGGAGCGCGAGACCTGTGAAGATCACGGGATTCACCCAGCCCGGGACCAGCTCGGTTCCCACACCGTCTGACGTGACGCACTGAGCACTGACCGGCAACGTCCATCGCGTCACCACATGATCGCCCGAAATGCCCATCGACGCGCACATCTGATCCGGGTCCAGGATGTAGAACCCCGACATCACACCCCACGAGTACGCGCCGTACGCCGCCGCGCCAGCCATGACCGCTACCAGAGCGTAGGTGGTGACGCTGGGCAGGTGTCCGACCAGGACCGGCTGCTGCTTACAGACCCGTCGGACGAGCGCGACGGCGGCGCCCAGGCCCATGCAGGGCGCCAGGAACGGCCCGACGACCAGGGCGAAGAACAGAAGAGCATCCATGCCTGCCCAGACATCGCCCGGACAGGACCGGTTCCACCATCCGCCTGAACCGAACTGCCTGAGCGCTCTGCGTGGCGACCGTCTCCAATGGGAACGCTCAAGCCACACGACGGGTCTGTCAGCCGCGGACATCGCCCAAATCTCGGGAGTCGCCGTCACCCTCGTCCGGCGTCTGCTCCGTCCCGATGGGGAGCGGCCGGCCGTCATTCACCGGGTCACCTCGGAAGCCATCCTCGGCATACCCCTGAACAGCGCCTTCAGACGGGAGCGCCTTCTACCCGGGCTGGTTGGCTCGGACCGAGCCGCCACGAGCCTTCAGGACCTCGCCGAACGAGGCTGGCCAACCAGCTTTCTGGCCGCCCAACTGGAAACCACGGCGCACACCGTCGCCGCCATCCGCAGCCGGGAACGCCGACGCCTGGCCCTCGCGCTGGACAGCAGAATCCAACGCCTTGCCGTGCTCCTGCTCGCGAGCGAGCCGGGGCACCATGGCATCGCCGAGCACAGAAGCCTCCGGGCGAGAACTGCGGCCCTGCGACGACGAGCCGCATTGGCACAGCCCATGACTCCAATCCTGCAGGAGTAGCCGGCGCAGGTGCGTTGACCAACTCATCCCGCCGGACGGTGGGGGACTGTCCCAGACAGGCGCACATCCCGGGCCGTCAAGTGCAGGCGAAGGGGGCGAAAACTTGGCCGCCGGACACCTCCGGAAAGGATCAGCTTGTGTCGGTGCTCCCGGTGCCGGTGGCGGACATGGTGCCCCTTCACGGGAGAGCTGCATCGCCGAGTCAGGGTGGGGGCCCCGATGACGAAGGCGGCGGCGAGCGAGCCGAGCAGCTCGCTAATAGCGTCGAGGATCAGCTGTCGGACGGCGGCGAAGGGCCGGTACGACACAAGCAGGGTCCGATGCTGGCGGAACTGGGGAGCTGCACCTTCAGACGTCTGGTAGCGGCGTGATGCCGCGTTCCAGGGATGGTCGGTTCGGGCGCCCGTTCGGGGGTCATGGATTGCGCGGGTGTGGGCAGCAGCGCGGTGTGGGGCATCCATGAGCCTGTCCCCCGCACCGCTGACAGCCGGCCGGTGTGGTCGCAACGAGTGAAGGGCGTTCCCGTGTCGCAGGTCGAAGAGTCCATCGAGGTCGACGTTCCCGTCCGCACCGCCTACAACCAGTGGACGCAGTTCGAGACGTTTCCACAGTTCATGGACGGGGTGGAGAAGATCACTCAGGTGAACGACACCCTGACCCACTGGAAGGCCAAGGTGGGTGGTGTGGAGCGGGAGTTCGACGCGAAGATCACCGAGCAGATCCCTGATGAGCGTGTCGCCTGGACCACGGTCGGTGGTGATACCAAGCAGGCCGGTGTCGTGACCTTCCACCGCCTGGGGGAGAACAAGACCAAGGTCATGCTCCAGCTTGACTACGATCCCGAGGGCTTCGCCGAGAACCTCGGCGACAAGCTCGGCTTCGTCAAGCGGCAGGTCACCGGCGACCTGAAGAACTTCAAGAAGTACATCGAGTCCCGCGGCGGCGAGTCCGGCTCCTGGCGCGGCGAAGTCTGAGCCCCGGGCCGCTTGCCTCAGAACTTGACGCAGACACCGCGCCGTCGCTGCCGCGACGGAGGTCACCGCGTCGAAGGGCCCGACCCGATCCGCACCCTTGGGAAACGGTCGGGCCCTGCCCGTCCGAGCTGAAGGCACCAGCGGGCATGGTGGTGCAGCCTCCGCCGGGACCGGTGCTCTGAGCTGCTCATCCCGCGGCTTTGCCTCCGTGTGTCGCTTCCCCGAATAGGGGACATCCCCCGCTGTCACATCCAGGCGCAGACGCCGGAATCGCAAAGGGCGTCTGTGGACGCCGCCGTGGTCGATGGCGGTGTCGGCGCTGATCTCCGCCACCAGGTCCGGTCGACGAGAACGATGTCCAGGACATCGCGGGAGCCCCACGCCGCCGACACCCGTGCACCGGTCCACGGGTGTCCAGGCGCCGCGGCGGTCAGGCGTTCGGCGACCTGGCGCGCCTGGTCTGGGCGCAGGGGCGCGGGGCGGCCGACCCCACGCCGTGCGGAATCGACTCGCCTCTGATCAAGGATCCTGGCACTCTGCCCCTCATGCATGTAGACCCCATGGACCAGGTGCGACGTCTCGTCCGCAGCCGCTTTCCCGATGCGCTCTCCGTGGTCCTCGCCGGCTCCACGGCTACCGGACGAGTCACTGCCAGCAGTGACCTGGACATCGCGGTGCTCATCGAGGACGGCGGCGTGACCTGCCGGGAAACGATCCGGTTCGAGGAACGGGTCGTTGAGCTCTTCGTCCACACCCGTACCGGTCTCCTGGAGCTCTTCGCCGCAGACGTCGCTGCACGGCGGGCGGTCCTTCAGAACATGTACGCCTCCGGTCTCGTACTGGTCGATTCCAATGGCGAGGCCGGGCGCGCCCGCGCCCTGGCCGAAGCGGACCTTCGTGAAGGTCCGCCTGCACTGGAACCGGAGACCGTCGATACAAGACGCTACGGTCTGACGGACGCCCTGGACGACCTCACTGACGCGAGTGACCCCATCGAGCGTCTGGCCGTGGCCGGGTACGTGGTCAATGCCGCCGCCGATCTGCTCTGCGACCACCATCACGCGTGGATCGGCGGCGGGAAGTGGTTGCCCCGCCGTCTGTTGGAAGCCGACCCACAGCGCGGAGCCGCCCTCCTCGAAGGACACCACCGGTTGTGCGGGTCAGGCGACCCCGCAGCACTGATCCGTGCAGCGTTGAAGGTGCTCGACCTCGTCGGCGGCCCTCTCCGCGACGGTTACCGCAGGACCTGGCACGGCACCATCTTGGACCCACCGGCTACCGGCCCGTGCGCGTGCGGGACCCTTTGTTCTGAGTGCAGGGCACGGGCGTCGCGCGGCTCGTCAGTGACGTAGCCGGGCGGCTGCGGCCAGAATTGGGGTGCTCACGACGGTGGCTGCGGCGCCGAGTGTGGTGTCCGTGGCCAGGATCCACCGGACGGTCTTCATGGCCAGGGTGAGGACTTCGCTGCCGCGCTGGCGCATGCCGGCCTCGAAATGGTCCACGGCGTCGGTGAGGGTGGCGGTGCCGTCGGCGGCGGCGCTGACGTGCGTGAGCAGGCTGGCGGCGTCGCGGATGGCCGCACCCGCTCCCATTCCGGCGGTGGGCGGTGTGGCGTGGACAGCGTCGCCCAGCGCGGTGATACGACCCGCAGGCCAAGGCGCGAGATCCTCTGCGCGGGTGGAGGCGGCGTTGAAGCGGAATGCGGCCACGCTGTGCGGGTCGGCTCGGGCGATGACCTCGAGTGTGTGCTCGGCCCAGCCCCGCTCGCGGAATCGGCCGATCAGTGCGCCCCGCAGTTCGCCGCCACGCAGGTCGCGCAGGGAATCGGTACTGGTGGATTCGGGGAACATGGCGCCCCAGATATAGGTGGGTCCGGTGGTTACCGACATCCGCAACTCGGGAGCGTCGAGCGCGGTGTTGCCGACCGGGCGACGTGCTCATGCGAGTTCTCCTTGCGGGTTGAGGGCGCGGGCAACCCAGAGCAGGCGCGCACCGGTGTTGTCGGTGATCAGGGCGGCGGACTCGTGCAGGTAGTGGGAGGCGTCGCCGTCGCGGTCGGGCTCGAGGTGCTCGGCTCGCTGCGCGGCGACGGTGACCAGCTGCGCCAGGGCGGGGATGAGGCCGCCGGGCGGGTCGGTGTCCTCGATGAGCTCGCGCAGGATCGCGGCGAGCTCCGCCTGGTCGACGTCCTCGGCGGTGAGGTCGTCCTGGATCTGCTGGAGGGCCAGGCAGGCGATGCCGACCGAGGCGCGCACGCGTTCCAGGCGGGTGCGGGATCGGATGGTCACCGGCTGGTCGCCTTGATGGTGGCAAGGAGTGCGGCGAGGGTTTCCCAGCCCTCGTGCCAAGCCTGGTCAGTTGACTGCACTAACTTGGGTCACGGCTCGACGTGGCAGCAGGGTGGAACGCGAGATGCCGTCGTTGCCGTGGCGTCTCGTGAACACGCAAGGGCGAAAACTGGGCCTGGTCCACCAAGGCCAGGAGGGGGAGAACCGATGGACGTTGTGGGCACATCGATCACGGCGGTGGTTGCACTGCTTGGCGTGGTGCTGGGCGGGTGGTTGTCCATTCGCAATCAAGACCGGTTGTGGCAGCGTGACCACGCGCGCCAATGGAGGGACATCCGCCTCGCCGCCTGTAAAGACTTCGTGGCTGCCTACCGTGAGTACATGGCGTACACGCTTGAGCCGACCGCCAACATCACTGCCGTCCCGCATCCCCGGATTCCCGGTAGCCTCATGCCGTTCTTTGACGAAACCGGACGGCCCTACAAAGAAAGGCTGGAGGCAACCTCGATGGCTGTTCGTCTCGTGTCGGAGTCGGCCGAGACCGTTAGGGCCACCGGGGATGTAGTCCGGAGCGTCCGCCAGATCGCTGCAGCGCGAGCAACATATTCCGAGGCAGCTATTCCGGCGGAGGACTTCGAAAAGCTGTGGTCGGTCCAGCATGCATTCTTTGCAGCAGTCCGCCGGGAGTTGGGTCTCATCGAGATACCCATGAGCGCGTACGAAGTCAGGCGATCGCATCCCGAAAGTTAGTGCAGAGAAGGTCGAGCGATACGCGCCGTTGAGTCCGTGGTCGGCGAGGCGGAAGAGGTTGCCCTCGCCGGTCTTGGTCGCGAGCTGCTCCAGGACGCCGCCCGGGACCCGTCGGTCGGCGATGTAGTGGGTGACGCCCGAGAGGGCGGAGCGCGGCTGCGTCGGCGCCGGCGTGCAGCCGGATACCCCGGACGCGGGCGCCAGCCCCGACCACGAGGGCCTGCGTGGCGGTGTAGGTCAGGCAGTTCCCATGGGTTCCAGTAGGTGTCGTGCACTGTCGTGTCACTCCGGGCGGTGAACCTGTGCCCGACAGTTCCCGAACCGGTGTCGCGGACGTCGCAGTTGTTGCTGAGATGCGCCCGTGCCGGGCGCGATGAAGTTGTTCCTGACCTGGTGTGATCGCTCCGGCCGGGACTGGCGGGAGTGCGCCGGTCGGCTTGGGGCGTTCATGCTCTGGCTGCGGCATGCCAGGTTGGACGGGGGCACGGTGATCGCTGGTCCGGGATGCCGACCGGTGCGGGAGGCGCGTCGGGTGAACACGGTCTTGGCCGCGATACGGGAATTCCTCAAGCACCAGGTGGCCGTGGGAAACGCCCCGACGGCGGTGCTGGGCATGCTCTATGAGGTGGCTGGTGATCGTGACCTTCCTGTCGAGGTTCGAGGTGAGGCGGTCGACTACGCCAGGGCCCGGCACCGGGCGGCGGTGCCGGATGAGCCGGTTGACCGCGCTAGTGACGAGGAGGTGCTGGCCCTGTTACGGGCCTGCCGGACGGCGCGGGACCGGCTGATCGTGCTGCTCATGGCGCGGGCCGGGCTACGCCGCGGGGAAGCGGCGGGGCTGCGCCGCGAGGACATTCACTTTCTCGTCGATGCCCGGCATCTGGGCTGCTCGGTGCCGGGTTCGCACTTGCACGTCGTGCGCCGGGACAACGGCTCGGGTGCGTGGGCGAAGTCGCGGCGGGCTCGGGCAGTGCCGGTGGACTTCCTGCTGCTGCAGGCGTTCGACCAGTATGCGGTCGAGCGTGCGAGGTGCGTGGAGGCGGTCCTTGGCGACGTGGTGCTGGTGAACCTGTCCCGGCCGCCTGTCGGCGCGCCGATGAAGCCCGGCGCGGTCAATGAGTTGCTCGTGCGGCTGTCGGAGCGGGCCGAACTGGAGCGGGTCGTGCATCCGCACGCCCTGCGGCACGCCTTCGCCGCCAACGTGGTCGAAGTCGGCGGAGCGATTGACGAGGTGCAGCAGCTCCTGGGCCACGCCTCGGTGACCAGCACCTAGGTCTACCTCCACCCCTCGCCGCAACGGCTCCGCGCCGCGGTCGAGCGCGTGGGCTCGCTCATCGAGGGGGTGCGGCGGTGAACGGGGAGCGCGCGCTGGCACCGCCTGCGGACAGCGGACGGTAGTCGGCGCAGGCCGAGCGGCTGTTCTCACTGGTGCGGCCGGGCTTCCTGGCCGGGTTGGGCTGGGACGCGGAGCTGCGGATCGCGCGGCCGTCGCCCGATCACCCTCTGATCGGCTACCGGTCCTGCGTCGTGCGGAACTGCGTCTCGCCCGCCCACTTGGCCCGGCACCAAGCCCTACCGGTCGGTGTTCCTCACCAGTGCGCTGCTGGGGCTCACCTTTGTCTAGCTCCGGCCCTGCACGACATCTGTCGCACACCGCTCCGCCCCTCCGAGGGGCCACTGGCCAGTACAAACACCGATCGGCCGACAGACGCTTACGCCGCCAACCCAACAGAAAGGCAGTGCCAGGCGCATGCCTTGATCCCGTCGCGGGTGCCGTGAGCGACGGGCTCCGCGTCCGGGTCGGCGGCGGGCATCAGGACCGGCTTGGCGTCGGTGGCGGCCTTGACCCGGGCCCAGTGGTCGTTCTGGATCCAGTGGTCGCCGATGTTGGAGGCGGCGCGGCCCAGGGCGAGGACGGCGGCGAACAGGGCGGGGCGGTGATGCGTCATGCTGGGGTTCTCCTGATCTCGAAAGGGTGAGGGAGCAGGGCGCCGGCCTCTTGCCGATGCTGCGGCGCCCGTGATCTCGCCCCGGCCGATCCGGGGCGAGATGCCTTCACGCGGCCAGCCGGTGTGCGGCCGGGGGAGCGATGTAGCTGGCTGGCGTCGTGGCACCCCAGGCAGCTGGCCAGGGACGTCGGGAGCACGAAGAAGTAGCGTCGGCGGTAGGTGTCACAGGTCTGTCTGGCGCCCATCGCCTTGTCGAGGGCGAACTCCTTGGCGAGGGTCATCGGGTGTACCGGGCGGGCCTTCGCGATCTCGTACAGCAGGCCGTTCTTCGGGCCGCGGGTCTCGACCTCGGCGACCGGCTCCTGGCCACCGGGGCGCAGCCCCATCGCCCTGAGCTGGCGTTTGGTCGCGTACCCCGACGGTGCGCACAGGCCCTTGAACACCGGGATCGTGGTCTCGGGTTCGGCGGGGGCGTAGGGGTCGACGTCGACCAGGTCCTCGTCCTGGTCGGCCATCACCGGCTCCAGGTACCGGGCAGGCGGCGCTGGGGGAGCGGGTAGCGGGGGCCGGGAATGGCGGGGCGCGGGCGGCCGATCCTGCGGCGCGGCCGGGGGGTGATCACGATGAACCCTCCAGATCGAGGCAGTATCTGGGTACGTACGGGCGCCCGCCAGCCCCGGGATCGGAGTGGCGGGCGCGGGGGTTGGGCTGAGGCCGGTCGGCCTGCCCGGGTCACCGGAACCGGCCGGCGAGCACCTCTGGGAAGGCGGCCCGCCGACGAGCCGGGGCCCGTGTGCGAGAGTCCGCACCTCGGCAACGTGTGTACAGGAAGGCAAGTTTCCGGCAGGAAGCTACGAGGCGGCTTTGGGCGGTCCGGCTCCTGCGGTGTTCACCGCACCGGTCGGGCCGGTGGGCTGGTGAGCGCGGTCGTGGCGCGAGCCACACCCGGACCCTCCTGCGCGCCTCGGTCCTCCGACTCTTCTGCTGTCGTCGAGGCCGTACGGGTGCGTCGGCAGCGGGTGAGAGTCCCGATGCGGCTGGTGTCTTCGCCGTTCTACGCGGACATCGCGCTGTCGGTATATGTAGAGGTGGCGGCACGGCCGGAGGGCTGTGAGGCGCGGTCGGTGAGGGTCGCCTCGTACCTGGGGCTATCGGTGGCGTCGGTGGAGCGCGGGATGACGCAGCTGGCTCGTCCGGGGCCGGACGGGGTTGTGGAGCTGTGGTCGCACCGTCGGACCCTGCCGGGTGGCAACGGTCAGTCCGCGCTGCGCAGGGTGCGGGCAATGACGCGGACGGAGGCGTTCGTGTTGCTGCCGGTGGCGGCTGCGGAGGACCTCACGCCGCGGCAGTTGCGCGCGTACGCGGTCATCGCGTTCGCGGAGAAGCGGGGCGTCGCGCTGACCGAGGGGGAGTTGGCGGGCTACCTGCCGCGACATCGCTCCCGAGGCCGTCGTGGAAGCCGGCGCGCAGGTCGCGGCCACGGCGCCGCCGGCTGCTCAGGAGGGCGCCGAGCAGCCGGTCGAGGATGCGGCCGGCTGGGCGGGATGTCCGTTGGTTGGTGAGGGATCGGGTCTGTCGTTTGGTGAGGGATCCCTCGCGAATAGGGAATCACCTAGGACTGACTCACCTGATGACGGGTGCGCGCTCATCTCACCCGCCGTAGGCGAGGTACAGGTAGTTGAGGCTGCTGAGGCTGTGGGAAATCCGGCTGACGCGAAGGCGCTTTCGGAAAGCGGGGGTTGTGTCGCGCTACGCGCGGGTGAGACTAGCCAGCCCTCCTCGAAGCCGAACGGCGACAAGCGCAGCAAGGTCGGGGGGCCGGCCAGGTCGTCGTACACCGGACCGCGGCTGACCATGAGTCCGGAGATCTATGCCGTGCTGGAGCCAGTCCGCGTGCTGCTGGAGCAGGTCACCAGCCCGTTCGTCACTCGAACCGCCCGTGAAGTAGGCCGCCAGCTTCGCGAGGGCACGGCTGCGGACCGGCTCCGGCACCGGCTGACTGCCCGTCTGGCCACGGTGGCGCTCGCCGACATCCGCGACCCGGGCCGGTGGCTCCTCGGGGTGGCCCTACCCCGCTGGGGCTGCGGCCACCAGGACTGCGAGACCGGAATCATCTGGCGGACCGGCGCGGCCTGCGAGCTGTGCGCCGAGACCGTCCAGGACCGGTTCGCCGCCCGCCGGCGCGAACAGCGCCTGGAGCAGGGCCTGTGCCCCCAGCACGGCACTCGTCCCGGCCCGTCCCGACACTGCGCCGACTGCGAGTTGGAGGCCGCCGTGCGGCTCCCGGCGCGGGCTCCGGCTCCCCGGGAACCCGCAGGCCCGAACCGCTGTTCCTGCGGCGGCTGTGGCTGCGTGATCTTCCTGACCGGCCGGGCCGTCGACACCGGCCTGTGCAAACTCTGCCGCGAGGAGGCCGACGCCCGGGCCGACGTCGAGCCCGCGGCTCCCGCTGCACCGACGGTGCCGGGAACCTGCTCCGGCCGCGATGGTGAGTCGCCCTGCACCCGCAGGGCCCTGCCGACCCGCAGCGTGTGCCTCACCCACCGCTCCTGGGAGCTCGATGGGGAGGTTGCGTGATGAGCCAGGGAGGCATGGAACCGCTGCGACTGAATCCCTCCGGATACCCGGGTACGGCCCGGGAGGAGCTTTGCCACGGCGCCTAGGGTCCTTCGTTTGGATCATCTGGTCGTTGAATAGGACTGCTGACTGGAGAAACGGCCGCGGTATCGATACCTGTGCCCAGGCTGCACAGGCTTCCCGGTGGTGAGTCCGCCGAATCTCACCCACCGCTCCCGTGGTGTACGTGGCGTCGAGGAGGGCTCCAGAAACTGCTCACTGGATCAGTTCGATGTGCGGATGATCCGGGGACTCTGGGCACACGTGGAGCTGCAGGTCGTAGCCGCTTGCGATGACGATCATGGTGATGTTCCCCGGAGGGGTGCCGGGGAGGAGTGGCGTGGGATCGGCCCGCTCCTCCTCGGAGATCCAGCTCTCGTTGCCCGAGCTCCATTCGGTGCTCGCGATGGTGAGCAGCGGCACCGCCTCGGTGCCGCACTCGGAGCAGATCCGGGGCATGGGATCGGTGAGGCCCCAGCGAGTCCAGCCACCCGCCTTCCAGCCAGGAGCGGTGGACAGATGGTCCCCGTAGAACTCGTCCGGGGCGACCGCGTATGTGCTGTCCCACGCTTCTCCGGCCGTCTCCCACCTGCTCAGGTCCGCCAGCTGCTCCTGCAGCTCCTTGCTCAACTCCATGGAGTTGGGGTACTCGGTGACCTGCTCGGGCGCGAGCAGGCACGGCTCCGGTAGGTAGCTTTCGAACTGGACCGCGGGCGGCTCGGGTGGGGCGTCGAGTACGTCCGTCACGGTCGCTGCAGTCCGCCAGAACAGTGCGGTGGTGGGGTGCTCCGAGTGATCGAAGGGGCACCAGAGGACTTGGAGTAGATCGGCTTCGGACTGCCCCGGCGGGCACAGCAGGGGGACATCGCGCACGTACAACTGAGCAACAGGCACCATGGCGATTGGGCCCTCGGGCCACGGGCGGCCTGCCAGGAGCCGCTTCTCCGTCTCCAGCTCCTCGGGGGTGACCCAGGGCCCCTGCGGATCGCGGCCCCGCCGGCTCTCTGCTGCCGCCCGGCTACGACGCCATTCCCGTATGTCCTGCGGCGAGAGGATCCTGTTTCTTCCCCACACGTGCGGTCCTTCGCAGTACGGCCACGGCTCGTCGGTGGGCCAGAGCAGTGGCCCACCGACGGAGCTGTCGTGCGGCGTGGGCGAACCGGGAAGGGGGTGCAGCCGGGTCGCCGTCCGTGCCAGGGGTGCCAGTTGGGGGAAGAGCTCCGTGACGTCGAGCGGCCGCGGCGGGGTGGTACGGATGGCGTTCATAGCGGCGATGCTGCCAGCAGCCTCCGACAATGCGTGCGCCGGCCCACGTCCAACTGACACCAGGCAGCTTTCCCGGGTCAGTAGGCGGACCAGAGGAAGATGCCTGCGATATGAAGTCCGGCCAGGTAGATGGTCGCAGTCTTCTCGTAGCGCGTGGCAATGCCGCGCCATTGCTTCAGGCGGTTGATGCACCGCTCGACGGTATTGCGCTGCCTGTAGGCCTCGCGGTCGAACGCCGGTGGTCTTCCGCCCCTGCTGCCTCGCCGCAGCCGGTGGCCACGCTGATCTGCCGGCACGGGGATCACCGCCCGGATGCCCCGCTTGCGCAGGTGGTCGCGAATCGCGCGGGAGGAATACGCCTTGTCGGCGAGGACTACGTCCGGCCTGGTCCGGGGCCGTCCACGGCGACGCGGAACACGCAGGCCAGCCATGACGTCCACAAAGGCGGGTGCGTCCCCTGCCTGGCCGCCGGTCAGAACGAACGTAAGGGGACGGCAGCGGCCGTCGGCAGCAAGATGAATCTTCGTCGTCAGTCCACCGCGCGACCGACCGATGGCGTGATCATCCGGCTCTACTGCCAGAGCCCCTTTTTGCGGGCCCCGGCGGCGTGCTGATGAGCGCGCACAATCGTGGAGTCTACCGAGACGGCCCAGTTCAGCTCCTCGTCGGCATCTGCCTGGGCCATCAGCGCGGTGAACACTCGCTCCCACGTGCCATCGACAGCCCACATCCGCAGGAGGTTATAGACGCCTCGCCAGTTCCCGTACTTCGCCGGCAGATGGACCCACTGCGTTCCCGTCCTGAATTTGAAGGCGATCGCGTCGATCACCTCACGGTAATCCCGCCAGCGGCCACCCCGCCTCGGGGTTCGGTCCGGAAGTAGCGGCTCGATCCGCGCCCACTGCACATCAGTCAATGACACACCCGGCTCAACGTCCCATTGATCCAAACGAAACTGCCTAGTGACCTGAGTCAGAGATTCGGTGGCAGTAGGCGGCGACCTTGTCGAGGATCTCGTCGGCTGTCTTCGTCCAGACGAAGGGCCTGGGCTGGTCGTTCCAGGCGGTCAGCCAGGCCCGGATGTCGCGTTCGAGGGCCTGGACGGAACGGTGGACTCCGCGCTTGAGCTTCTTCTGCGTGAGCTCGGCGAACCACCGCTCCACCAGGTTCAGCCACGACGCACTCGTGGGCGTGAAGTGCAGGTGGAACCGCGGGTGGGCCAGCAGCCACTTCTTGATGTCGGGCGTCTTGTGTGTCGCGTAGTTGTCCAGGATCAGGTGGACCTCGAGGCCGTCGGGGACCTCTTTGTCGACCTTGGTCAGGAACTTCTTGAACTCGGCGGCCCGGTGGCGGCGGTGCAGTGATCCGATGACCCTGCCGGTCGCGACTTCGAGGGCGGCGAAGAGGGTGGTGGTGCCGGCGCGGATGTAGTCGTGGCTGCGGCGCTCTGGAACGCCGGGCATCATCGGCAGGACCGGCTGGGACCGGTCCAGGGCCTGGATCTGCGACTTCTCGTCCACGCAGAGAACCAGGGCCTTCTCCGGCGGGTCGAGGTAGAGGCCCACCACATCGCGGACCTTGTCGATGAACAGCGGGTCTGTCGACAACTTGAACGTCTGCGAACGATGCGGGGCCAGCGCGAACGCCCGCCAGATCCTGGAGACCGTCGACTGCGACATCCCGGTCGCCGCCGCCATGGAGCGGGTCGACCAGTGCGTCGCGTTCTTCGGCGTCTCTTCCAGCGTTTTGACGATCACCCGCTCGACATCGGCATCGGTGATCTTCCGCGGGACGCCGGGCCGCGGCTCGTCGCCCAGCCCGTCCAGACCGTGCTCGATGAAACGCCGCCGCCAGGTGCGGACCGTATCGGGAGCGATCCGCAGCCGGCGCGACACTTCCATCACCGAGTGCCCGTCCGCGCACTCCAGCACGATCCGCGACCGCTGAGCCAACGCCTGGGCCGTCGTGCGACGACGTAACCAACCCTCCAGCACAGCACGCTGGGCAACGGTCACCGACAACGGCGGAATCTTCGGACCAGGACGACTCATACCGAACTAACGACAAACCTCCGACTCAGGTCACTAGTACACGTACCGATGTCCGAGGACGCCCACGTCGCGCGCGCTCTCCAGAGCCGCATCCAGCTCGTCGAGCGTCATGTCCTTGTCAGCACCGCTGAATGAGATGAACGACATGACGGCACTCTCCTGGTCGACCCGCCGTCCCGATGGTGGAATCAGCGAGATCCACCCTCATCGGCCGCCCTACCAACTGGTGCGGGGCTCAGCCGCGCCCGGTTATCCCTCGTACGGTGAGTGCTTGCCCCGCCCACGATGCGGCAGGCTCGGCGCCTGGCCGCCAGCGGCGGCATCTACCAGTTCTACCGGAGGCGCCAGTCGGTGAAGACTTGTTCGGCGTCGGCTTTGACGACGTCTCTCAGGTCTTCGTCGTCGTCTGGGGCATCTAGGCCGAGTGCGTAGAGGACATGCCGGTAGTACTGGTGGGTGAAAAGCGGGTCGCCTGCCGCCAGTAGGGAGGACAGGAGCGGCTCGTCGCCGGCGGTGGAATGGTCGATCCGGACCAGTACCTGGACGCGTTCGTTGTTGCTGAGAGAGGGTAGTGCGGAGCCGAGCTGGTGTTCCAGTCGGTTCCAGCTGGTCGTTGTCCGCTCCCTCGCCGCCTTTTTCAAGGCTCCGCGGACAGCGGCCGCGGCGGGAACGAGATGTGTCGGCAGCTGGGCAGGATCCGTGATCGTGTCCTGTTGCGGTTGCGCGGCCGGGGACGTAGTCTCGCTCTCTTCCTGTCCTCTTGCGGGTGAGGAGAGGCGTTCCGTCCACTCCTCCACCTTGCGTTGTTCAGCTGTGGTCAGCAGGTCCCCGGCCTCCTTCGCCGCAAGCACCAGCTCCTCAACGAGCTGTTCCTGCTGTGCGGCAGACAGTTCCTCGCGGCGTAGACGGCCGGTGATGCTCTGGACCTGGCCCCGGGCTCTGTTGCGCGCTTTGCGCTCGTGGGCCTGTGTCACGAGCTGTGCTTCCCGCTCCTGGGCCTCAGCCGCGTGACGTCTGTTCTGCTCTTCGGCCCGTGCCGCATGACGTGCTTCCCGTTCTCGGGTCGCTGTCGCACGGCGTTCGTCTGCTTCCCGGCGTTGCTGGGCAGCACGCCGACGTGCCTTTCGAAGGAACGTGTCGGCGGTATCAAGGATGTCCGTCTCCTGCGCGGTGGCCTCGTCGCGCTGGATGAACTTTCTGATCTGTGGAATCAGCGTCGAGACCACGAGGACGTGACCGTGGCGGACTGCTGCGTCGAGGTCGGCGAAGAGCCGTCGGCGGGCACGGTCCTGCTGGTTGATCCAGTCGTTCGCGTGGTCGATCGCGTGTTGCAGATGCTCAAGCGCCTGCCCCTCACAGCGGGGCACCTGAAGCGCGGCGGTGTCCCTCAACTGACGGACGGCGCCAGTCTCCTTCGTGCGTACGGCGGTGTTGATGAGCCGGGTCAGAGCGCCGATCTGTACCGGCCCTTCCTCTTGCTCGCGGCGAGGCCGCGGTAACGGGCTCTGTCCTTCGGCGGCGCGTGCGGCCCGCAGGCGTGTGACAACGGGGGTGATGAGCCGGCCTTGCCCGTCGACGGTGCAGTCCGCGAGCTCGAAGTCCCAGTCGGTGCCCATATGGGGGATCTCGGTGCCCAGGACCATGACTCGCTGGTTGCCCTCGCTGACGAACCTGACGCGGTTGACGTAGCCCCGGCGTGCCAGGGTGTGGTCATCGACCCGGACACCGGGGCCGAGGATGATGTCGCCAGTCTCCGCGGCGTTCCAGTCGGGCGGCGCGGTGCTGTCCATGTGCAGGAGCAGCGTGTGGCCGCCCAGCTCGATCTCCACGAGGGAACCGACCGGTGCGTTGTCCCGGCCAAGGTAGCGGTAGCGTGGGGTGTGTCCCTGACCGCGCAGCCACGTCTGGGTGGCGGCCCGCACGTACAGGTGGTCCGCGCTCGCGACGCCTGGGGAGCGGCGGCCGCACTGGGGCAGCAGCCCGTCGGGGTCGGGGAAGTGGGCGAAGTGGCTGACGCGGACGTTGCCCCGCCTCGTCAGGAGCTGGCCGCCGCATCCGCCCAGGAGGACCCCGCACCAGAACGTGGTCCCGTGGAACTCCTCGCGGAACTCGTCGAGATCGTCGGGTTCCGTCGGGCAGACCACCGGATCATCGGACTCGGGATCCGCCAGAACGGCCGTCTGGATCTGCCGGTTGTCAATGCCCATCGCCAGCCCCCTCGCCAGCACAACCCAGCCCTCACGCCCGCAGAACAGCGCCCCCGGGCAGAAGAGTAGGTAGATCGCCTTCAGCCGTCCAGCGTATCGAGCGTCACGGAGAGTTTCCTCGATACACCGCAACACAGTCGAGTGCTCCCCCTGAACGGCACGCACCGATGCGCAGGAAGAACGCTGAGAGATTCTTTGCGGCATAGCAGCAGCTGAACGGGCTCGCCGATCGCGTTCTTGCCCTGGTGTCGGCCCTCCGGCAAGCTCCCGCCAGCCTGCGGTCGCAGCACTGTGCCTGAACCCCGGCTTGGCTACCCGCGAGCCCAGGATTCCAACGGTCCGCGATCGTCGGTGACTACTTCCCGCGCTGCTGCCGGTCGCGCAACTGCCGGCGGATCGAGCGGGCGGCTTCCATCGCCCGGGGGGAGGACGCCGCGGTGAACTGGCGGCGGTTGTCCAGGTCGTCGGCCAGAAGGCCGGCGTATGCCCCGAGTAGCCCGGCGGCGTGCGTCTGGGTTAACTCCAGGCAGTGCCGCAGGGCATCGATTTCGCCGGGTCGCAGGGCTACCGAGACCTCGGTATCGTCCGCCGCGTTCAGGGCGGCAGACACTCTGTCCGTGTAGACGATGTCGACAAGGTCGTTGAAGCACATGCCGTACGTGCGGCCCCGCAACGTCCCCGGGGCTGGAGCGAAGGCCGCCAGACGTTGGTGGAGTTCGCTGAGGTCACTGCCCGAGGTCCGGTAGAACGGCCGCTCGCCGCTTCCCGCTTCCTCCGGCGAGAGCCTGGCTGTGGCCACGAAAGACACGACGCGTTCAACGGGCGGGACGCGCAGGAAGCGGTCGTACCGGGACCCTTACAGCAGACAGCCGAGGGACAGCTGCCCGTTCCGCCCTCTGCCGATGGTGCCAGCGAGTCAGCTGGCGCCCACCAGCAGTGTCGCGTGGTCGGCGACCTCCGCGGGCGGCAGGGCGAGATCGGCCTTTGGGTCGTTGAAGGAACTGGGGTGCACACCGCGCCGCGGTCCCGACGTTGGCCCGCTCCGACAGGCTCGTGCAGATCAGGGTGTTGCTGCCGGGGCCGGGGCGACGGTCAGAGAGTCAAGCAGACGCTCAGGATGCGGTGTTCCCCGCCGACGCGGGGGTGGACTAGCTGAAGCCCGAAAAGACGGGCCCAGTCGGCATTCGCTACTACGGCGATGTCGTGATGCGTATGGGCGGCAAGCGCCTGCCTGCGTTCGTCACCCCGGATGCGGCCGGGAGATGAGCTCCTCGTTGTAGTGCACTCCCGGGCCTGAGTTCGGCTCGTGGTACTGCTCCCGGTGCGCCGGGGTCATCATGTCCGTGGCCGGCCCGAGCAGGAACGGTTCGCCGTGGTCGGTCAGGGTGAAGTCGGCCCGTTCGCCGGTCGGCAGGGTGACGGTCACCTCCACCGTCAGGCCGAAGGTGGCCACTTGGGGCACGATGACACCGGCGGTGCCGTACGCGCCCCGGCCGTCCGGGCGCGGCACTCCGTTCAGGCCCGTCGGGCGGAAGGAGAACGGCTCGTCGGTGGCGAGCGGCACGGAGAGGCCGACCCCTTGCCGGGGATGGCCGCGCATGAGGGTGTGGGGACTCAGTTCGGGCGTACCGGCTTGCCTGGCGGCGTGGGTGTGCGGGTTCACGCCGGCGCGCGAGCACGCGTAGCGGTAGCGCTGCTCGGCATCGAGACGGACCGTTGCGAGCCGTACGCGCGCGTCCAGTACGGCCCCCTCCAGGCCGGCGGGGGCGGTGACCACCAGCTGAATCTCGTGATCACCGGCCGGGACGCCTCCGGCGCGCACCACGGATTCGTACATGCGGCGACAGCCCACGCGGCCGAGGCGCGCCTCGCCTCCGACGGCGGCCGCCGGGTCCAGCGGCACGTCGGACTCCGCCTGCCGGCTCTCGGACGCCGGGACCAGCGTGGCCGCCGCGGAGATCCCGGCCCGCGGCGGCTGCGGGTCGCCGGCGGCGCGGGACAGGGGTCGTTGCGCCATGAGCTCCTGGTCGGCGGAGGTGGCGAGGGGGGTTGTCGGCGGTGCGAGAGTGAAGGGCCGGCCGTCGTCGTCCACCCGCACGGTGACCAGCCCGCCGTTCTCCTCCACGTCCAGCTCGACCCACCACGCGCAGGAGCAGGCGGCCGTCATGACGGTGACCAGCCCGGTGGCCGTGCCGCCCGCCCGGACGGGGAGCGGGGCCTCTTCACGGGAGCCGGCCTCGCCCCGGGCGAGGCCGTCCAGGGAGAGACGGACCGGCTGGACCGGCTTGCCGCGGGCCGCGGTCACGGCGGCCAGCCGCTCGTCCGCGACCTGCCCCGCGCACGCGACGTCGTCGCCGCGCGGGAGAGGTACGTCCGGCCCCTTGACCACGCGGATCCCCCGGACGAGGGCCGCGCGGGACGGGGACGCACCGACGGAGTAGGCGAGCGTGACCTGCCCGCGGGGTACGGCGCGGGCCCCGGTGGCCCACTGGAACAGCGGGACGCACCCCAGCGCGTCGCGCATCAGCTCGCCCGGAGGCCGCCGGCCGGGCTCCGCAAGCGTGGCCATCCAGGACTCCTCGTTCCCCAGCAGCGGGGCACCGGTCGCGAACGGGCCGGCGGCGGGGGCCGGCGAACGCAGCAGCGTGACGGTGAGGGCGGAGCACAGGGCGAGGACGAGGGCGGCCATGATGACGGTGGAGCGGCGTCGGACTCTCGCCCTCCCGGGCGTCATGCCGCGTTCCACTTGTAGCCGACGCAGTGGAATCCCTGCTTCCAGTCGTCCGTCCCCTGGGCTAGGACAAACGGGCGCCCGGCCTTGTCCACGAGCAGGTGCCGCAGCTGGTCGCCCTGCGTGTAAGTGACGTCGAGTACGAACTCGTAGGCGAGGGCGGAGGCGGACGCGCCCTTCGCGTTGCCCGTCCTGACCTCGATGTCGAAGTAAGCCGGCTCCCCCTGCGCCGCGACCTGGACCTTGGTGCTCGGGTACTGCGCCGTCAGGCGGCGCTCGGCGTCCTGTTCCATGGCCGGCCGCTCCGGAGTGGACAGGTCGAGGAGTACCCGGCTGACCTCGGCTCCCCCTTGGGCTCCACCGCAGTAGTAGAGCGGGCCGGCGGGCGCGGGGCGCGTGCGCTCGATGCGGGCGCGGACGGAGGTGATGGTGGCGGGGGTCCGGGTGAAGTTGGTGAGGATCAGACGGACCCGCATCATGCCGGCGTCGGTCCCGCCCTCGTCGACCATGCGGACGAGGGTCTCCTGGGCGTCGCCGTGGGGCACCGGTTCCTTGTCGTATGCCGAGCCGGGCGCGGACCGCACCAGGTGGCGGTCCTGCATCAGGTCCCACCAGACCTCGGAGCCGGCGGTGATCCGCGGGGCCCCGGGGAGGGATTCGCGTACGGACCAGACGTCGAGGTACGCCGAGACGACCGCGGCGACGACGGCACTGAGCACCATCCCGACGGCCCCCAACCCCACAGCCCGCCACCACCGCCCGCTCAACGCCCCGCCGCCTCCGGCTTCCAACGCGGGCTCCGTTTCCGAGCCGGCCCCGGGCCCAGACTCCTCCAGGGCCTCGTGCGCAGCCTCCGGTTCGGAGCCGGCCCCGTCCCCCGCTCCTGCTTCGGCCCCCGGCGCGGCTCCGGCCTCGGACTCCTCCCCGGCCTCGGGCGCGGGCTCCAGTTCGGAGCCGGCGACGAGTGCCTCCGCTTCCGCCTCCGCTGCGTTCCCGGGGTTCTCGGGCTCCTGCTCGCTGTGCATCCGTGTCACGGATCCCCCAAGCCTTCTGCCCCGGCACCCCGGGGGATCGCCATGGTGCCGTAACCGAGACGCCGAGCGGAGGCGAAATGCGGCCGATCCGGGAAAGGCCGGTGATATCCCCTAAGGGCTGTCCCTCAACGGTCAAGAAGCTCTCGCTCACGGACACACGGGCTGTGAGAGGAGATCGTGCGCCGCACCGAGCCGACATGAGGCTCGTTCGCTGAGCTCTGAACCGCTCAACCTTCTGACGGGGGCGCGGCGTAGGGTCGGGGCGCGGCACGCGGTCGACGGAAAGGGAGCGGTGGATGGCGGAGGGAAGGCCGCGGACGCCGCCCGGGAGTTGTGCACGAGAAGCGAAGCAGTCATGAGCCGCTGGGGACCAGGTAGTCGGCGGATGTAGCCTCCCGTATGTGGAAATCCCTGACCTGACCCCTCTCGAATTCCGTATCCAGTTATCGCCATCGGGCGCGGCGTCAGCGGCCGCGTCGCCCGTCTGTAGATGTTCGACCCGTGCTCGGCGCCCAGCACTTCATCGCCGGCGTCATCGGCTCCGGCGGGTGACGCCGGCGGCGGGGTGGTAGCCCGGTAGCGCTCGACGAGGGCCTCCATTCCGGACAGGCCGGCGTCCAGGCCGAACTGGCGGAGCCAGTCGTCCACCTGCTCCTGGCGCTCGGCGGCGACGCGCAGGTCCAGGGCGGGGTTGGCGCGGAAGACGCCTCCGAACGACGCGCCGGCCCCCGGGGTGCCGGTGGGCGGAGTAGGGATCGTGTCCGCGGAGACGTCATGGCGGCGGAGAGCGCCGCCCACCGGACAGCGCTTCGGCCGCAGCGGTCGAGCAGGATCTTCAGCGCGACCTCGGGGTCGTTGCGGGAGAGGATCTCGTCGGCGGGGATCTGGAGCAGGTGTTCCCGGGTGGGGTGGCGGGACTTGATGACCGTCCGGTAGATCTCGGAGCGGGAGAGGATCTCACCAGTGGCGGGGGAGTCGAGCCAGGACTGCAGGACTGCCGCGGGGTCGGGGTGCTCGGCCAGTTCGTCGTCGCTCACCAGCCGCAGCACACCGTCGTCTTCGTCCGCGGCGACCGGGACGCCAGCTACCGCGCCCAGGAACCAGTCGGGGCCGCCGGCCCGCTCCGCAGGGTGCAGCCCGTCCAGGACGTCGGTGACGGCGGCGTTCGAGGGGTGTGCGGGTTGGCGGCGAGGGCGGTCAGGGCTTGGACGCGGCGGTGCTCGGAGTGTCGTTCCCGGAGCCGGGTCGGGCGGTCGTGGTCCGGGTCGACGTTGGCGATGATGCGGATCAGGGTCCGGCTCGGCGCGGGGGAGACGACGGCCGGCTGATCCAGACAGGCGAGCTGGGCGCAGGCCCCGGCGAGGTGATCGGGGTTCCGTAGGACCAGCCGGCCCTACGGAACGGCCGGCATGACAGGCGACGACGGGACGCAGAGCGGGCAGAATTGCGACGGTATGGATTCACCAACTCTCCCAGCGCCTTCACCTCGCCGTATTCCCGAGGGCAAGGGTCGCAAGCCGATCCGGTCGCGTGTGAGGCACGGCAGCCCCTCCTGCGCCGACTACGGCTGCGCGCGCCCCGAGTGCATAGCCGCTGCCCGACGGGACCGTGCCCGGCGGACAAGGGAGTTGAGAGCCGGCCGACCCGCCCGGGTCCCCGCAACCGATGCCACTGCCCATGCCTGCCAGTTGCAGGAGACGGGTCTGTCGGCCACGGACATCGCCGAGATCTCAGGCATCGCCGTCACCCTCGTGCGGCGCCTTCTACGCCCGGCCGGGAAACGGCCGGGCGTCATTCACCGGGTCACCTCGGAAGCGATCCTCGGCATCCCGCTCACCAGTGCCCTCAAGCGGGATCGCCTCCTGCCCGGGCTGGTTACTGTAGTACTCCAGCCGTAGATCGTGATCACGGGCTCGTCGGTACTGTGGACTGGCAAGGTTCGCGGCTGCGCTGCCCCAGCGCCGGAGAAGTGATCGAGCAAGATCGCCTGCTGGTGCGGCGGGGCGGCTATCGTCAGCGCATGCATCCAAAGGTGATCTTCTTTGACCTCGGGGGTGTCGTCTGCCGATTCCATCGACAGCGACGGCTTGCCGCTCTCGGCGAGGCATGCGGGGTCCCTCCCGAGCGGGTGGAGAGCGAACTCTACGCATCGGGTCTCATCTCGCGGTGGGATCTCGGCCTCGACGCCTCCTCCGAGATCCACCGCACGATACGAGAGAAGCTGGGGTTCCCTGGGAACATCCAGGCACTCCAGGAGATCTGGTGCAGCGCATTCGAGCCAGATCCGGACGTGCTCGCGCTGGCGGGCAGCCTGCGTCCGCTCCACACCGCTCTGCTCACCGACAACGACCACCTGCTCCTGGACGCGCTCCCAGACCAGTTCCCCCAGGTCGCCTCCCATTTCGATGCCCTGCTCTTCTCCTGCCGGCTCGGGGCCACCAAGCCCGAACCGACGGCGTTCACCAGGGCACTCGACCTTATGGGTATCGCCCCTGGGGAGTCCGTGTTCATCGACGACAGGGCCGTGAACGTCGCTGCCGCCCGCGACTTGGGGATCGCTGCGATCCACTTCCGCGACGCCGCCGCACTTGGCGCCGCGCTGGACGGACTACTGGCGCGGTGATCGCCGGCGCTGCGGAGCGGTTGTTCGACCGCCCGGCCACAGTTCGTGATCTTGCTGGTGGGGGCCGCTGCGGAGATGGCTGCGGCCACCGCTGATCATCGGTGTGTGAAGACTGAAGATCATGCGGTGGCCGCAGGTCACAGCGTAGACCCTGCCCGCTGGCAGGAGGTGTTCGAGGTCCTGATAGGCCGGATCGCGGGACGGTTCGTGCGGGTCGAGCCCCGGCGACGGGTACGGCAGTTGGTGCTCGGGCTGCTGTCGGACCTGCCGCGCAAGAACTGCTGGACCATCGCCGAGTGGGCCGGTGAGGCGACTCCTGACGGGATGCAGCACCTGCTGGGCCGGGCCAAATGGGACGCCGACCAGGTGCGCGACGAGGTGTGCGACTACGTGGTGGAGCATCTCCACGACGACCAGGCGGTGCTGGTGGTCGACGAGACCGGGGACGTGAAGAAGGGCACCCGCACGGTCGGTGTCCAGCGCCAGTACACAGGCACGGCGGGGGCCCGTATTTGAATAACTGTCAGGGACAGTTTTCGGGGGGAGTCGCTCGGGCGTGTAGTTGTTCCAGGGTGCGGGCGGCCGGTCCTGGGAGAGGCGTGACGAGGATCTTCCTGCTATCGACGGCTAGGGGCTGTCCGATGGGTCGTGTGACGCTCCTGCCGGGAACTCGTTCCGTGGGACATGGGGCGGGGAGATCTTTCGGATGAAGAGTGGGCTCGGCTGGAGCCGCACTTGCCGACGAATCATGGGCGGGGTGGACGCGGGCAATGCCACCGTCGGGTGATCAACGGGATTCTCTTCCGGCAGCGGACCGGCCTCCCCTGGCGAGACCTGCCTCCCTGCTTCGGTAGTTGGAAGACGGTCCACGACCGTCATCGCAGGTGGTCGGCGGACGGCACGTGGGAGAATCCTGCGGGCCGTCCAGGCCGACGCCGATGCCGAGGGCCGGATCGACTGGAGCATGGTCAGCCTCGATTCCACGACCTGCCGCGCTCATCAGCACGCGGCCGGCGCCTCCACCCGCGCCCCGAAGATCCCGGGTCGGCGCAGGAGCCCTGCACGTCACGGTCCCGATGAGGCCCTGGGACGCTCGCGAGGCGGGCTCACAAGCAAGATCCTCCTTGCCGTTGAAGGCGGGTGCCGCCCGCTCGGGTTTGTCATCACGCCCAGCCAGTGGGGGGACGCACCGCAGATGATTCCCGTCCTGGAAGAGATCCGCGTGCCCCGGCAGGCTGGTGGACGACCGCGCACCCGGCCCGACCATGTCGGTGGCGATAAGCCGTACTCGTCACGCCGCAACCGGCGTCACCTGCGCATACGCCAGATCAAGCACACGATCCCCGAGCCGAGAGACCAGCGGGCCAACCGCCACCGCCGCGGAAACCAAGGCGGCCGACCTACGGGGTTCGACAAGGCGATCTACCGCCGCCGCAACGAAGTCGAGCGGACCATCAACCGGCTCAAGAACTTCCGCGCCGTCGCCACGCGCTTCGACAAACGGGCGTACGTCGTCCACGGAACGGTCACCGTGGCAGCGATCCGCCTATGGCTCCGTCCGGAGTGAAGTGCCCCGTTCAGAGGTCCTGGGCACCCGGGTAGTGGTGGCGAAGTTCGCTGAGTACGCGCTCGTCAACAGCCCTGACGTCCCACACGGAGCTGTCGAACTCGGTCAGGACGAGCACCAGCTCGTCCCCGGCGAACCCACGTGCCTCGGCATCGATCAGCTGGAGGAAGGGGGTCGTCAGCGACAACAATGTCAACGTGTCCATGCCGGCGTCGGCGGACCGTCTCTCCATCTCGACACAGCGAGGATCGACGATCTCGTCGAACTCGACGCGCCACGTCAGGTCTAGGCCGAAGCTGCCGAGGCGAACCAGCAGCTCAGCCAGCGTCACGTAGTGCTTTCCGTGCCAGGCAGGAAACGTGATCCCCTTTATCCCCGCCTCTGCTTCGGCTGTATCGCGCGCCATGCGGCCCCCTTCGTTCCGCGAACAGTAGGCCACGTCCCTGATCAGCTCATACGACCCATCGGACAGGCCCTAGGAGGACGAGCTGGCGGATGGCCGAGGTGTGGCCCTTCTCGGCCGGGACGCCGAGTTTCCGCAGCGCGTCGCGCAAAGTGCCGGGATTCATGGGCTGGCTCGGGCGGCGGCCGGGGAAGAGCCAGGGCAAGTTCTGCTTGATGGCAGGGGTGTTGGCGGGCAGGGCCTGGAGGTAGTCGAGCAGGAGGTTGGCCGTCCCCGACGGAGGACCAGCCATCGCAGTCCTTCGCGACACCAAGGGCGCCGCGGGCTCCGCCGGCCACCGACGGGCGGGGCAGGCGGATGTCACACGACGCTCCACCACCGCACGGCCGTATCGGCGCTGGCCACCATCTTCCCGTCGGGGCTGAACGCGACCGTACACAGTGCTCCGGCATGGTCGGACAGAACGACCCCCGCGGTCTGCGGCCCGGCCACGTCCCAGAGCCGGACCGAGCCGTCCTCGGCCGCGCTCGCTACGGTCTTCCCGTTCGGGCTGAACGCGACGGCCCGGACGACTTCGGTGTGACCGCTCAGCGTCCCGGTCATCTCGCGGCCGATCGTGCTCCAGAGGCGCACGGTACTGTCCCAGCCCCCGCTGACCAGCGTCCTGCCGTCGGGGCTGAACGCCACCGAGCTGACGTAGTTGGTGTGACCCGTCAGTGTGCCGATCGGCGCACGGCTGTGCGCGTTCCACAAGCGCACGGTGTTGTCCCAGGCGCCGCTGGCCAAGACCCTGCCGTCAGGGCTGAACGCCAGGGACGACACCCTGCTGGTGTGGCCTTCGAGCTCGCTTTCGAGCCGACGGCTCCCGACGTTCCACAGCGCGACGGCGGACTCGACTCCGCGGCTCGCGAGGGTCTTTCCGTCAGGGCTGAAGGCGACCGCTACCACGTCGTCCTCAAGCCCCTTGAGGGTGGCGACGCGCGTTCCGGCCGCCACGTTCCACAGACTGATGGTGCCATCGTCGCTGCCTCCGGCGAGGAGAGCGCTGTCGGGACTGAACGCCAACGCCCAGAAGGGCCCGTCATCGTCGGCCAGGATCGTCGACTTTCGCGTGGCCACATTCCACAGGCGCGCGGTACGGTCCTCGCTCCCGGTGGCGAGGTACCTGCCGTCCGGGCTGAAATCCAAGGCGTAGACACCTCGGGTGTGACCGGAGAGCCGTGTGTCGCTGGCGCGGCCGGACTCTCCTTGCCCACCGGCCTTCCACGCCCACCATCCGCCGCCCGCCACCGTGGTGAGCGCCGCGGCGCCCGCGAGGAGCAGCGCCCGCCGGCGCGGCTCCGCCATCGGCCGCACCTCCGGGACCACACGGGCCGGCGGTCGCGGCGGGGCGGGGGAGTCGAGCTCGGTGGGCGGATGCACCGGCGGCGTGCCTACGGCCTGCTGCGGGACGCGCGCCGGGGCGGTGACGGTGGATAGCCGAGCGACCGGACGGGGTGGCTCGGGCGGCTGTTCTCCCGCCGTGGCGGTGGACGGTCGCCGTCCCTGGAGTTCACCCAGCCGGCGGGCGATTACGGCGGCGCGGGGCCGCTCGTCCGCGTTCTTCACGAGCATGGATTCCAGAAGCGGAGCGAGCGGTCCCGCGTGGCGGGGCGGCGGGAGGGCCTTGCTGAGGATCGCGTGAAAGAGGGCGGTCAGGTTCGGTGCGTCGAAGGGCGCCGTCCCCTCGACGGCGGCGTAGAGCGTGGCGCCGAGCGCCCACACGTCTCCGGCAGATGTCGCCTCCCGCCCCTCGATCTGCTCGGGCGACATGAACTGGGGCGTCCCGATGACGACTCCGGTCCGGGTCAGCCGTGTGCCGGCCGAGCCGTCGAGGACCCTCGCGATCCCGAAGTCCGTGATGACCGTCCGTCGTTCCAGCACCAGGACGTTGTCGGGCTTCAGGTCCCGGTGCACGACCTTCTCGGCGTGAGCGTGCGCGAGGGCGTCGGCCATCTGGGCACCGACCTCGGCGGCCCGCTGCCATGTCAGCCGCCCCTCCCGCTCGACGAGCCGGGCCAACGACGGTCCGGAGACGTACTCCATGACGATCCACGGCGCCTGCCCCTCGGTCACCACGTCGTGCACCGTGATAATCCCCGGATGTCCGAGCCTCGCGGCAACCTCGGCCTCCCGAGCCGTGCGCTGGATGAGTTCCGCACGCTCCCCGGCCGACAGCCCCGCCGGCAGCAGCACTTCCTTGACCGCGACCTGCCGGTTCAGCCGCTCGTCCTGTCCACGCCACACCCGACCCATGCCACCCTGGCCGATCAACGCGGTCAGCCGGTACCGGCCGGCCACGAGCCGGCCCTCGTTCCCCACCATGGCGGCCACTGTACGGCGATCACGCCCGTCGTATGCGATGTCCGAGAAGTCCGGACACGACACTTGAGGGTGCGGCGGGATCTCACTCACCGGTCCACCCGCGAACGGGGCTCGGCGGAGGTCATCCGCGCGTCCACAGGCCCGCACCCACAAGCTCACTCCCGGCCAGAAGGAAGCCAACCGCGTACTCGCCGTCGGACGCGCACCAGTCGAGCACGGCTTCGCCCACCTCAAGAACTGGCGGGCCCTCACCAAACTCCGCACCAACCCCGCCCGCGCCACCCACCTCCTGCGCGCCCTGCTCATCCTGACAAACCTCGAAATCAACCGCTGACGGACGATCTACGGCGCAGACAGCCGCCCACGACCAGCACCCCGGAGCACGGTCACACCAGCCCTGCTGACCTGTGACTTTCAGGTTGGCGGAGGCTCAGTGCACAAGGGACCGCACCCGTAGTGGTCGAACCGGCCGTTTCCCTCCGCCGCGGGCCCACTGCCCGGCAGACTGGATCTCCGCACAGAAGAGATCAAGGGGAAGAGCACGGAGTTGGAGCCCACCGAACTGTCCGAGGCGATCAAGGCGGGGCGCGGGGGCCTGGCGGCCGCGCAGCTTGACGGGAGCGGATCGCCGATTCGGTTCACGGTCAAGGAAATCGTGCTGGATCTGGGAATCGAGCTGCGGCACACCGTGTCGGCGGGCGGCGGAGTGAAGGCATTCGTCGTGTCCGCGGACGCGAAGGGCGAGCGCGCGAAGACGGCCGCACACCGGATGACGGTCACCTTGGCGGTGGCCTCGAGTACCGAGGGCAGTGATCTGCTGATCGGTGACTCTGGTCGAGGCCGTGGTGGCCCAGTGGACGGCTTGCAGTAGCGGGGCCGGGTCATGGCGGGAGGACTGGTCCTGCGGACGGTCGAAGTTCAGAACCAGCAGTCCTACGGAACCGGTTGCTTGGTCGCGCCCGGCCTCGTGCTCACGGCCTACCACGTGGCTCTGCCCGGGGAGGGCCGTGCCAACACAGTCCGGGACATCTCGAGCGCCGGATTTACCGAGGCGGTGGTGGTGTGGGAGAGCCCTGAGCTGGACGCGGTCCTGCTGAAGGCCGATCGCGACCTGGTGGGAGCTGGCCTGGGCGTTGTGCGCTGGGGTGAACTGGTCTGTGACTACCCGGCCTGGCGGCCCGTGTGCTCGATGAACGGCTTTCCCAAGGCGATGCAACGCCGGGCTTCCAGCCGCCCCGAGCAGTACGTCGACGACCTGAAGACGGTAGAGGGGACCATCGCCCCGCACACCGGATCCCGTTCGAAGTTGTACGCCCTCGCAGTCGACGGCGCAGTGGCGACCGAGGTGACGAACTGGCAGGGACTGTCCGGAGCCGGCGTCTTCTGCAACGGTGTCCTGATCGGGCTTGCCCGTCTGGTGGACCGGCGGTGGGACCGATGTCTGATGGTGGTGCCCCTCTCTCATCTGCTGGCCGCCGACGGATTCGTCCAGGCGGTCGCCGCCCACACCGCCATGCCCCCACGCCTTCAGCCCGCCGATATCAGGCCGCTGCTGGACAACGCACCCGATCCGACGCTGTCCTCCACCCACCTGCTCGATCCGCGCTCCCAAGCCGTCGACCTCACCGGCATGAGCGACCTCGTCCACCGGATCGAACAGTGGTGCAGGAGCTCGGACCGCATCGACGTCGCAGCCGTGACAGGTCTGGGCGGCACGGGCAAGTCCCGCCTGGTTACCGACGTCCTACACCGCCTTGCCGCCACCCCCGGCCAGCGGCCATGGGGCGGCGGCTTCCTCGCTGTAAAACCGAGCCAGCCGAATACCAGGTCCTCACCTCGGCCAGGTACCCGCTGCTTCTCGCCATCGACCTCGCGGAAACCCGCCTCCCTCAGATTCGCGACCTCACCTCGGCTTTGGCCGACCTCCACGACGGCGCCACTCTCCGGCTCCTGCTCCTGGCCCGCGGACACGACACATGGTGGCCAACGCTGCGCCGTTACCTGCGCACACGCCATGTCGGCCCGGTCAGCCAGGACTTCTCCCTCACTCCCGCAGACGCGCTCGCCCACTACAGCGTCGAGGACATCTACGTAGAAGCGAAATCGGCGTTCGCTCGCCGCATTCGGCTGCTGCAGCAAACCGGACATGGTGACGACACGTGGCCCGACAATGTCGTTGCCGATGCGCCCCGCCATTACGGCGCCAGCCTTGAGCACGGCGCCGGGCAGCCAGTGATCTACCACCACATCGTCGCGCTTGCTGACGTGCTGGCCCATGCCAACCCCTCCTTCGCGCTGAAGGACCACCCCATGGAGGTCCTCCTTGCGAATGAAGAAGAGTACGTACGACGCGTCGCCGAGGCCCGCCTGCCCGAGGCTGCCGTCGACGACAAACTGATGCGCACCCTGATCACCGTCCAATTCCTCGCTGGCGCACGCACCGCGCGCGACGGCAGGGCTGCCGTCCGGGCCGGCTTCGACGTCCACCACCGCGGCTACGGAACAACCGCCCCTCCTGACGCCCTCCAGCTCGCTGCCTTCGACGACGTCCTGACCGCTGCTGGGAGAGGAAGATATAGCTGACCGTTTCAGGTTCGGATCTGCCACTCCAAGCAACGGTGGCCTGATGCGTCTTCGAAAGGTGTGGGCCAGTAGTAGAGGAACGGACCGTCTGATTCCAACGCGTCGGCCAGGGCGCGAAAGAGCTGTGTCAGACTGGTTGCCCATAGGGTCCCGTCCAGGTCCCCGGACCCGATGCCCATCTCATACACGTGACCGTATGAGGTGCCAGGCCGGTGATCGACGAAGGCAACCCCGCCGTCATTGGGGAGCGCGAACGGCACGCAGCGATGCAGATTTACGGCCAGGGCATCGTCCTCCCACAGGTCAGCATCGATGTTGTCTTTGCCGACGTCCACGATCACGTCGTACATCGACGCGATGTCCTCCACGCTGCTCAGCCGGTGCCCGGACGGGAGAAATGCACCAGCGGGAAGGCGTCTGCCGGATCCGGGAGCGGCAACAGGTTCAGCGGCTCCATCGTGCTGCTGCAGCAGTGCCCTGAGCTCCGGATGCAGCTCGAAGCCGAGTCGCGACTCCAGCTCAATGAGCTGCTCGGAGGCCGCTGGCCTTCGCAGCATGGTGTGATCAGCGGGTGAGTTCGCCTGGAGCCATGACTCAAAGCGAGTCCACTCACGCTCGAACGCAGAAAGATCTATCTGTGTCATGCGCTGAACATAGACGGCCGCACTGACAGGTCGCTTCCCGGGCAGGCTGTTCAGCCTGCCCGACAGGAGTTGAAAAACACCTACGAAGAGACGGCTGCAGAAGGGTCGTCGTCAGCGGCAAGAGCGGCGACCTGGGCGCGGACGTCGTCGGCTACCTGGCCGACGGCCGCAAGCTCGTCATCCAGTGCAAGAAGTACGCGGCGCACCGGAGCGTGCCCTCACAGGACATGCAGAAGTTCGTCGGCACCGCCCCGTCGCCTTGTTCGTCACCACCAGCCACGCCTTCACGAGGGACGCGCTGGGCCTGGCGCTGCGCCAGGACATCGTGGCCCTGCACCGCAATCTGCTGGGCTCCTGGGTGAAGGGCGCTCACTTGGAGACGCTGATCCCGTTGAACGGCAGTGGCGGCGGCACCAAGCGACGCCCCTTTGCCTGACCGGCCGAAGAGGACGACGGACGGCGGAGCCCGACAAGACGAGACGGGGCGGGGAGGCAACCGTGTGGTTGCCGCCCCGCCCCGTGCTGATACTGCGTGTGCGGGTCAGAGGCGGTTCTGGCCGTAGTAGCCGCCGACCTGCTGGTGGTAGTCGGCGTTGCCGAGGTGCTTGTCCTTGTCGAACTCGGGAGCATTCTTGATCTGCTCCTTCGTGCGGTCCACGAAGATCTTCTTATCGTCGGCGTCGACGCGGCTGACGGTACCGGCGGGCAGGAGGACTTCCTTGCCGAAGATCCACGGGCCGGTGTCGACCACGATGTAGGCGGAGCCGACCTCGTCGGAGTGCTTGTCGACCTTGCCGATGGAACCGTCGCTGGCCTCGACCTTGTAGCCGGTCAGGTCGGTGGTGTCGGCGGCCAGACGACCGGACGTCTCACGGTAGCCCCACAGGTTCTCGGTCATCCGAAATCAACTCCTTTACGGGCCGGGAAAATGAATTCCCGACCGAATTCATATTCGTGATATGCGTGCGGCGGAACATGTGTTCCGGCCTGACCTCCGCATGCCCCACATTCGCGGCTACACACACTTGGATTTGATTCGGGCTGGGACGGCCGCCGATCTTTGGAGGTGAGCAGTGTCCCCTGCTGCGTCACGGCGACCGCCCCCGCTGTCGGCCCTCTTACCCCCGATATCCGATTTCACCCGGAAAGGCAAAACCAGACCTCGGACGGAGACATGACTGTGGCCTGCCACCCTCGCCGATCGGGGGTGACAGGCCACAGTCAAACCAAGCCTGAGCTGCGTCAGACGTGGCGGTCTACCAGCGGTACCAGCGACCGCTGCCGCCCTTGGGTCGGGCGACGAATCCGATGAGCCACAGCACCAGGACGGCGATGGCGACCCACCAGAGAATCTTCACCGCGAAACCCGCGCCGAAGAGAATCAGAGCCAACAGAAGAACAAGAAGCAGGGGAACCATGATTATCAACCTCCGAAGCACCTTGTGCCCGACCGCGCTCCGACCATGCATCTCGAATTTAGGTGTTTCTTATCCTCGCAGATGGGCAGCCGTATCGGCCGATCCTGCCCGTGCCCTCCCTGCCCATGGAGGCGAACGCCCGCGCCTGGCCCTCGACCTGGACCGCAAAATCCAACGCATCACCGCCATGCTCCTCGCGAGCGAACCGGCGGACCACGGCATCTCCGAACACCGCAGCCACCGGGCGAAAACCGCTGCGCACCAGCGAGCACAGCGGCCCGGCCCAAGCACCTGATTCGAACTGGGCACGCGGTCCGAATAGGTCATCCCGCCGCCCTGCTGCCAGCGCCGAAGAGCGGCGCCTCCTGGACGGCCATATCCATGCGGAGACGACGAAACCGCAGGGGGTGGCGATGAACACCTCCGCGGTCAACGGCCGTGTCGGCGCTGACCTCGGCCACCAGATCCGGCCGGACGAGCACGACGTCCAGGACCTCGCGGGACCCCCACGCGGCCGCGAACCGTGCGCCAGTCCATGGGTGACCGGGATCGGCGGCCTCCAGATGTTCGGCGACCTGGCGCGCCTGGTCGGGGCGCAGTGCCACGGTGCGGCCGACGGAGCGGAGGCGGCCGCTGTCGTCATGGCGGCCGAGGATGAGGAGTTGAGGGCGGGCGAGAGCGCCGGTGATGGCGCCGATGATCGCTTCGGTGGTGTCCCGGCGGCGGATCTTGGTCCAGCCACGGTGGTTGGGCAGGTAGCGCTGGTTGGTGTTCTTGATGAGGATGCCTTCGACGCCGGAGACGTCCGTCCAGGACTCCAGCCACTCGCGGGCTTTCGCGAGGTCGGTGGTCATTGGGCACAGCGTCCACGGCGCACTCAGGCCGCAGGCGGCGAACAGCACTTCCAACCTTCGGCGACGCTCCCGATAGGGCAGGCTCAGCAGCTCGATGCCGTCGGCCTGGAGAAGGTCGAAGACGATCAAGTAGGCGGGTGTTCGAACCGCCAAGGCGGCGGCGCCGCGGGCACGCGCCGCGGCCCGGCGCTGGAGCGCCTCGAAGGACAGCTGGCCTTCCGTGGGATCCCAGACAAGAAGCTCGCCATCCAGGACCAGGCCGTGGGGAAGCTGTTCGATGTCGTCGGCGACGAGGTCGGGGAGGCGTCCTGGATGAGTGAGCCCCGTCTTGTCTGGTGCAGCACCTGCTCGCCGGGGGCGGGCGGGGTGAACAGGAGGGCTCGGTGGCCGTCGAATTTCTGCTCGTACGCCACATTCCGCAGCATGCCCGCGGGTGGGATCGTCTCTGCGGCTTGTGCCAGCATCGGTTCCACCGGTGGCCGCAGCGTCATCGCGTGGCCTCCGTTCGCGAGCCGGGTGTTGGGGTCATGTGCGGGACAGGGCCTTGACCAAGTCTTCGCGGGTCATGTTGGAGCGGCCGGGGAGGTTGGCGGCGGCGGCCTTCTTGTAGAGGTCGGCCTTCGACAGGCTCCTCAGGTCCTCCTTGGGCGTCGAGCGGATTCGCTTCTTCGCCGCCGGCTTCTTCGCGGCCGCGGTCTCGCCGGAGGCGGTGGCCTTCCCGCCGGTGGCCTTGGAGCTGCCGGTGCGTTCGAGACTGGCGCGCAGGGCTTCCATGAGGTCGACGGCGCCGGTGGGCTGCGCGGGCTCTTCGGCCTTCTCGACGGTGTCGCCGGCCTTCTTCGCGTCGATGAGGGCGGCGACCTTCTCCTGGAAGGTGTCGTGGAACTCGTCGGGGTCCCAGGTCATGCTCAGGGTCTCGATGAGCTGCTCGGCCATCTTCAGCTCTTTCTCGGAGGCCTTGGTCTTGCCGGGGAGGTTGTCGATCTCCTTCTTCGGGTCCCGGATCTCGTCGGCCCAGTGCAGGGTATGGAGGGTCAGGAGGCCGTTCTCGGCCTTGAGGGCGACGAGGTACTCGTGCTGGCGCATGACGAAGGTGGCGATGCCCGCCTTGCCGGCCTTCGCGAGAGCCTGCTCCAGGAGGCTGTAGACCTTCCCGTACTCGGAGCCCCGCGGCCCGAGGTAGTAGGTCTTGTCGAAGAAGATCGGGTCCACCTCGTCCAGGTCGACGAACCCGGTGATCTCCAGCGACCGGGAGCGGCCGGGGGCGATCTCGTCGAGTTCGTTCGGCTCGACCAGGACGTACTCGCCGCCGACGTCGTAGCCCTTGACGATGTCGTCGAGCTCGACCTCATCCCCGGTGCGCTCGTTCACGCGACGGTTGCGGATCCGATCCGCGGTCCCGCGCTGGAGCTGGTGGAAGTGGATCGTGTGGCTGTCGGTGGCCGCGTACAAGCCCACCGGCAGGCTGACCAGCCCGAACGACAGATTCCCGGCCCACACCGGACGCGCCACGACGCCACCTCCTCCACAACCCCCTCCTCCAGCTCACGGCGCCTACCCGCTCCGCGCCACCCGACCTCGCCGCCGGCCCGCGCGCCTGTCCGCCGAACGGGTCACGAACCGGAGCGCCGACTTCTTTCACGGAATCGAACAGGTTTACGATTCAAGAGTGACCGACCAGAGCACCTTCCCCGACGACCTCCTCCAACTCCAGGAGCGCCTCCACCGCGCCCACGCCGAACACCGCACCTACCTCGCCGACCTTCCCTGGAGCGTGGAACCCCAGACCGGCTGGAAGCGCGGCGAAAGGTTCTCCCACCGCGGCGACGTCCCCGACAGCCCCGGCTGGAGCGACGAACAGAAGGAGACGGTCGACCGGATGTGGGCCGAGATCCGGGAACTGTCGAACGCCGTCGCCGACCACCCCCACTGGGCAACGGTTCCTCGCGACGTCCTGGTGGACGCCCGTATGCGGCTCAAGAAGCAGACCCGCCCCGCCGAACCCCGCATCGAAGTGGCCGAGGCGGCGTAGCAGCCATGCAGGACCCACTCCTGCCCCTGCCACCGGCCTTGGACCAACTCCTGGTCATACGCCGCTGGCTGGAGCTCACCCTCGCCCGCGTCGACGAAAGAATTACCGCAGTTCGCACCGCCGACGCACAACGCGCCCACCGCCTACCGCCACCGGAACCACCCCACTGGTGGATCGAATACGGCATCGGCGCCGGCCGACGACCCGACCGCGTCCACACCGGCGCCTGCAAAGTCACCAGCCGCGGCCGCGCCGCCACCCGCGACACGATCCTGGAAGTACTGCGCACGGTGCCGTCGGCGATCGCGTGCCCGCTGTGCAGGCCCGACAGCGAACTCGGCCTCCTCGACAGCTGATCCGCTGGAAGTCGGGGAGCGGGCCCAATTCAACGGAACGTGCGCCGGCCAACCCAGGGGCCATGAGGTCAGCGGAGGCTGTCTTGCAGAGGCCCGTGGCGGGAGCGGACGAATGGGGGGCCGGCCCGATGGCTTCCAACCGGACCGGCTCCCGCCAGACGCCCTGCGGCTATCACCCGTCCCGGGCCGCCAGGCTGAGGCGTTCACGCTGATTGAGGCTGGTGTCTGAACGCCCCAACTGCCGCGATGACCTGGTCTCGTGCTGCGACGGCTCCCGCAGGTGGCGCCCATCCGGCCAACGGCACTCGCCGTTCCGATAAAGGAGGGTGCTCAGGGATGGTTGTATGGCGGGGCCCGTTCCGATAGCTGTGCCGCTGATGGGCCAGGGGTGCCGGAACGGGCGGGGCGAGATGGAGGCGAACCAGTGGCTGACCGGAGTTCCATTGAATGGACTGAGGCGACCTGGAATCCAACGACCGGATGTGACCGCGTCTCGTCGGGGTGCGACAACTGCTACGCCCTGACTCTGGCGAAGAGACTCAAGGCGATGGGTGCGGCCAAGTACCAGAACGACGGGGATCCGAGAACATCCGGGCCGGGCTTCGATCTCACGGTCCACCCCGACGCGCTGGACGTCCCGTACGGATGGAAGAGCCCGCGCATCGTGTTCGTGAACTCCATGTCGGACCTCTTCCACGCCCGGGTCCCGCTCGACTTCGTCCGACGTGTCTTCGAGGTCATGGCCGACACCCCCCAGCACACCTACCAGGTGCTGACCAAGCGTGCCCGCCGCCTGCGGCAGGTCGCCGATCGGCTCGACTGGCCGGCCAACGTGTGGATGGGGGTGTCGGTGGAGACCGCGAAGGAGCTGCCGCGGGTGGACGATCTGCGGCAGGTGCCGGCCGCCGTTCGGTTCCTGTCCTGCGAGCCCTTGCTCGGTTCGCTCGACGGCCTGCACCTGGAGGGCATCCACTGGGTGATCGCAGGAGGCGAGTCCGGGCCTAAGCATCGGCCCATGGATCCCGCCTGGGTGACACAGATCCGGGACCAGTGCGTGGAGGAGAACGTGGCGTTCTTCTTCAAGCAGTGGGGTGGCCACACCCCGAAGGCCGGCGGCCGCACGCTCGAGGGGCGGACCTGGGACCAGATGCCGCTGACGGTCCCGGCCTGAGCGGGACCGTCCCAGACCATTGGCTGTGGCGGCGTCAGTTCAGGCCGCGCGGTTCCTGGGGTAGAGGGTGATCTCCCGGGTCCGGCGTACTCCCACACCGTTGCTGGGCGTCTTGCCCTGCCCGTGCAGGAGCTGCACGGCCTTGCGCACCGCCGGCTCGGTGACCTGACCGTAGAACGAGCCGAAAATCTCCAGCGGGTGATCGACCAGCTTGACCGGCCGCCCCGTCAGCAGGAGCTTCTCCAGGTTGGCCGCGATCTGCGGCACCGCCCTGGCCTCGACCTCCTTCGGGTCCGGGCGCGTAACCGAAGTCACCGAGAACAGGGCGTCGTCCTCGCGCATCTCGAGCGTCTCCCACCACTCGTTCCGGGCGCGGGCGACGCTGTCACCGAAGACCCACACGCCGTAGGGACTACGAGTGGCGAACACCAGCTGGTAGACCGCGCGTTTGCGCGGTGAGTGCGACACGGGCACCGCTTGCACGAGCATGCCTGTACGTCGGGCCAGGCGCTGGCGGTACTCGGCCGCCACCGCCTCGATTGCGTCCTGCGCCGCCTCCTCCTTCTCGCGGGACGCCACCGCGTCGGCAAAGTACTCGCGCCACCAGGTCCCGCCACACACGTCATCGAAGCGCTGCAGCGACTTCTCGTTGCCCTGTGGGGAGCGGACGTGTCCGCCCAGGCGCCAGACGGCCATCATGCTGAAGTTCATCAGCAACTCAGTCGGGGGCCACTTCTTGTGCGGCCGCTTGCGAGACAGCACGTCCACCAGCCGGTCCTGGGGCAGGAGCAGGCCGCACGGATCCAGGAAGAGGAACAGCGGCTCTTGCTCGGCCCGCTCGACGACCTGGTCGAGGACGCCATCGACCTCACCGCGGTGCGCATGTGCCAGCACACCACTCGCACGGTACTGCTGGACGACTTCCTGCAGGAGATCGGACGACTTCGGATGGGACTCCGAGAAGAAGCACTCCAGCGTCAGCCCAGCCCGGGACTGGAGGTCCGCAGCGATGCGCAGCGCGAGCTCCGCCGATGCCGGCTCGCCGCTCTCGTAGCGGCCCTCGCCCGCGTATCCGTCCAGATAGACCACGCGCTTGTCGTGCGATCGTGAGCCCGTCATCCCGCCGAACTGCGGAAGGTAGCGCTTGAGCAGCTCGTGCTTGAACACGCTGGGCAGCGCCTTGTCCGCCCAGTAGCTTCCGCCCGTACCAGACGACATGCCCACCCCCGGCTCCGCAGTACCTGCTTGATTACAGATGGTGAAGCACGGTGAGGAGCTCCGGCAAGACCGTCATGGGGTGGGCCAGGTTGGAGGGCGGGACCGCATGAGGCCGGCGGGACCTAATCAGGTCTCGGATATGTCGCTGCTCCGCCGGTTCGGAGAGCGGATGCGCAGCTCAGCACGGACCGCCGGGCGGGGTATCCGACGAACGACACCCACACTCAACTGTGTCCCATTCGTCGCAAATGGGATGCTGGAGAGTGCGTGGAGGGGGACCCGGTCGGCAAAGGGGTCAGACCATGGCACGGCGAGCAGAGAGCCCGACTCCGTCCGGCGCGCTTCCAGGGCCACGGGACGGGCGAGAGGAAAGCCCCGAGGAACGCGCGGACCGCATGTGGGCCGACCTGCTCCAGGAACTACGGGTAGCGCAGACCGGCGTGCAGATCCTGCTCGGCGTTCTGCTCATCGCCGTGTTCCAGCCCCTCTTCACCGATCTCGGCGACACCGACCGGGCCCTGTACGTCGGCGCCGTGACCCTGGGAGCCGCCACGGCCGGCCCCTTGATCGGACCGGTCTCCCTCCACCGCCTGGTCGCCGGCCGCCACATCAAGCCCCAGGCCGTCGCACTGGCCTCCCTCATGACCAAGACCGGCATCGTCATGCTCGCCGCCACAGTGGTCCTGACCCTGCTGCTGGTCCTGCGCATCGCCACGGACGACGCCCTCGCGCTGTGGCTCACCACCGGCATCACAGTCTGGGTCGCCGCCCTGTGGTTCCTCCTGCCCGCATGGGCCAGGCGCCACTACACCCGGCGACACCCGACCTGAGCCGCCCGCCCAGCCGACGGCTGCCTGCTGCATGGCCTGTGCCGGACCCCTCCAGTGAATGACGATGGGTACGGGTACGGGTACGGGTACGTACCCGTACCCTGGGGGCATGGGAAGGAGCACCACGATGTCCGATGCCAACGTGAGAATCCCCGAGGAAGCCAAGGACCGTCTGGCCGCGATCGCGGCGGCCGAGGGGCTGTCCTTGCGCGCCTACTTGGCCCGTCTGGCCGAGACGATGCTGACCCCGGCCGAGCGCGCCGAACGTGCACAGAAGGCGCAAGCCGCGTTGAGGGCCTGGAACGGATACGACCCAACCTCCGCCGAGGGGCACGCACTCGACGACGAACTCGACCGACGCCTCGCGCAGGTGCAGCGCCCGTGAGCGAAGCGATGCACATCGTGCTGGACGAGACGGCCATGGCCGCGGCAGGGCAGGGCAACGTTTTGGCCTCCCGGCTGATCCACCGCGCACACGCCGAGACCGGCTGGTTTCTCTACGCGCCTTCATGCGCGCTCGTAGAGGCCGACCGGGCCCGCCCGGGAACCGCCGAGCACCTGGCAGCCCTGCCGGGTATCACCGTCCTGGACCTGGATCTTCCCGCCGCGCTCGCCGTGGCGCAGCAGGAGACCTGGGCGGCCGCCCACAGCGAGCACGCGGCACAGCCCACGGCGGACCGGCCCGAAGGGGCGATCGTGGCCACCACCGTGCCGAAGCGCTGGGAGGGCCTGCCGGTCAGGGTCCTGGACCTGACCCCATGAGCGCCCAGGCGCGGCCGCCGGTCGAGACCTACTACGACGGCATCGCCTCCGATCTGACGACAGTTCACCGGGAGCTCGCCGGTCTGGCGCAAGAGGTGGGTGGACTCGGGGGGTGTGTTGAAGCCTTGGACGAGAAGATCGACCGCAACCAGGCCCTGATCATCGAACTGCTCACGCAGCTCGTCGGCCGCAGTCCAGACGCCGGCTGACGCCTGCGGTGTTTCCCGGCCCGCCACCGCCGGGCCGGGCGAGGGCCCGAAGCAGGCTTGATCAGCACAACGAGGCGTCCCGCCCCCAAGACGACAGGCTCGGTATCCACGACGGTGCGCTTCGACCCGGACGAGTTGCTGGAGATCGATGCGTGGCTGATCGACATGAGGGCCGAGACGGGCAGGCGGTGGACAAGGTCGAAGTCCTGCACGAGGCGGCGTAGACGCCCCATGCAGGACCCACTACTGCCCCTGCCACCGACCTTGGACCAGCTCCTGGCCATACGCCGCTGGCTGGAGCTCACCCTCGCCCGCGTCGACGAACGGATCACTGCGGTTCGAGCCGCAGACGAACAGCGCGCCCACCGCCTACCGCCACCGGAACCACCCCGGGTGGATCGAATACGGCATCGGCGCCGCCCGACGCCCCGACCGCATCCACACCGGCGCCTGCAAAGTCACCAGCCGCGGCCGCGCCGCCACCCGCGACACGATCCTGGAAGTACTGCGCACGGTGCCGTCTGCCATCGCGTGCCCGCTGTGCCGGCCCGACAGCGAGTTGGGGTTGCTCGACAGCTGATGGCAACGGGCCGATGGAGTGCCTGGCGCGGGCGCCGCAGGTCGCCGACCACACCCTTTCCGGCTCAGTACCGAAGCGCCCTGTGCTTGCCAGTCCCCTCTTCCTCCCCTGGGAGCGCGGGACGCGGGGGACGACCGCCGCGCCGCTGGCCCCCGTACGGTCCGAGCGCAGAGGAAGCCGGCGGCGAGGCTGCAGCCGGGGTCAAGCCGCCGGCGGCTGGCACGTCAGCCGAACGGATGCCCTGATCAGCTCGTCCGACAGCCCTATGGCCCCTTTCCGTGCCGGGGCTGAGAGCGCGACCCTGCAGGGGCCCCATTCGGAGAATCCGATGATGAGGAAAGGGGGTGGATAGTAGGAGTCGGTGCGCGGGTGATCGCGGTCATGCCTGACGGGCAGGAACTGCGGGCTTCCCTGTATGAGCGGCGTCGGACTTCGGCGGGCTGGGAGTACCGGATCGGGGTCACCGTTTGGGGGACCGGGAGCGGGGGACGTCCGGAGCCGGTCGAGCACCGCGTGTGGCTGGGCGCTGGCCATGTGCGTCCTTTCGCAGGCGGTGACTACAGCGGGGTGCCGACCCGGCCGGCCGGCAAGCCTGCGGCTTTCGTCGGTGACCGGCAGGTGTGGACGGTGCAGCAACTGCCCCACCGGCCCGGCCTACCGTGTGGGGGAGAACCAGCCAGCCGCTGCCGGTCAGCTTGTCGACCAGGTCGCCCGCCCATACCGACTCCCAGCCGCCGAGCCGCGCGGAGACGGGGCACCGTTGGCGTCCCAGCCCCAGGATTCCCCGGCCGAGCGTCTGCCTCCGTGGCCTCGTAGCCTCCCTTCGTGAAGCCACCGGTCGGTCTGCGGGCGCGGAGAAGAACCTCCGCACGCTGATCGTGAACTCGATCGGACTGACGTCTACCGCAAAGGCGTTCGAGGAGGGTGCTCTCACGGAATTCAACGCCTCGCCTCACTCCATGCGCAGCGGGGCGTCGACGGCCTTCGCAGCGGTCCACTGGCTCCTTGCGAGAGTGCGTTGCTACGGGTGTGCCGCGAGCGGCGGAGTGTCCATGCCCTCTCCGTCTCGCAGTCCTGCCAGGAACTCCCGGAGGGCCTCGATGGAAGTACGCGCCGGTTCCCAGCCCAGTTCCTTGTGCGCGCGAGTGCAATCCATCAGGGGCAGCCGCAGGACGGCGTCGAACAGGTCGGGCGAGGCAGGCACCAGGCGAAGTTTCCACGCGGCAGCCAAGGCTGCTCGCACAGGCGCCGCGGGCATCGGGAAGCTTCGTGCGTCGAAGATCCTGGCGAGGACTTTCGCGTCGACCGGGGGCTCGGCCGCCAGGTTGAAAGCCCCGCTCACCGGGCGAGACACGGTTGCCAGGTAGGCGGCGGCCGCGTCATCGGTGTGCAGTGCCTGGAAACGCAGACCCGGCAGGTCCGGCACCGCGGGGATGACGCTCGCCCGAACGAGGCGCCCCGGCAGGAGGCGGCCGGCGAAGATCCTGCGCTGCTCGGAGGCGGATTCGCGCTTGAAGAGGAAGCCGGGGCGCATGCGTACGACACGGATTCCGGGATGGGTGTGTTCATAGGTGTCGAGGAGGCGTTCGAGATAGGCCTTCTCGCGGGTGTAGGCGGCTTGGGGCCAGCCATGGGTCGGCCAGGACTCGTCGACCATCCGGTCCTTGGGCCCGGGGGAGTACGCGCCTACGGAGGAGGCGTGGATCAGGGCGGGGACGCCGGCGGCGGCCGCGGCGTCGAACACGCGGCTGCTGCCGAGGACGTTGGTGCGCCAGGTCTCGGCGGGGCGATGGGTGGGCTGGAACTTCCAGGCCAGGTGGATCACCGCGTCGGCACCGGCGAACAACGGTACGAGGTCGGGCCCGCCGGGCTCGATGTCGACGGCCCGCCAGCTGGTTTTAGGGGGCCGCCATCCAGGGATGCGGCGGGCGAGGCCGAGGACCGAGTCGATGGCCGGGTCGTCGGCCAGGAGCCGGACCACGCTGGTGCCAACGTTTCCGGTGGCTCCGACCACGACGATACGGGCGCCACTTCCCGCAGGCGGCGGGGTCGAAGGGGGGCTTGGGGGCGTCATCCGATCGGTTCCTCTCCATCAAGGCAACAGTGCCCTGTGACCGACGATCACTGTGAACCACAGGGCGCGGTTACCCCCGCCGGCCGCGCCCCATGTCCGCTGTCGACACTCCGAACGGATGATCCCGCTCGGAGGCGGGGAGTTCGTGGAGCGGCGGCCAGGACTGCTGCCGAGAACAGCTTCGGTTCCCTGAGTAGACGGCTCGCGTCCGGTACGGCTCGAACGCGACCCCCGAATGAGCTGCTCCGCAGTGGGCAGTCCCGGGTGCCGACGGCTCCGGGCCATGCGGCATCACTTCCAGCAAGGCCGAGTGTGAGTCGACGGCCCTCTAAAGCGCATGTCCATGTAGTGGTGCACCAAGGTGTTGCGGAAGCCGAGGCGCCGGTGGCCACATGGGCCTACCGTGGGAGGCATGCGGCTCCTGCTGACCTCGGACACGCACCTTCCCGTTCGTGCCCAATCGCTCCCGGAAGCCCTCATGAATGCCGTCGCCGAGGCGGATGCCGTCATCCATGCCGGGGACTGGATCGACGAGGCCACCCTCAAGTTGTTCGAGTCCCGGGCGCGGCTGTTGATCGGGGTGTACGGCAACAACGACAGCCCCGGACTGCGCCGGATGCTCCCAGAGATCGCCTACGCCGAGATGGAAGGAGTGCGCTTCGCGGTCGTGCACGAGACCGGGGCAGCTGCCGGACGGGAGCGGCGCTGCGCCGAACGGTTCCCCGAGGTGGACGTCTTGGTGTTCGGCCACAGCCACATCCCGTGGGACACCAGTGTCGGGAGACTGCGCTTGCTCAACCCGGGCTCGCCCACGGACCGCAGGCGCCAACCGTTCTGCTCGTTCATGTCGCTGATGATCGCGGACGCAAGGGTGTACGACGTGACGCTTCACCCTCTCCCCCTGCGGGGCTGAACCTGCCCCACGGCCAGCTCCAGGACACAACCGCCGGCACGCAGAGTCCCTCGCGGTCACCGTCGTGAGCGCCCGGCCGTGCCCACGTGAGGGATGCCTCGGCGTTACACGCACACACGTGTCGTCTGTCTACTCAAGGCTGTCACTGATGCTTACCCGGTGGGACAACAGCCGGTGGAACGCCCGCGCGTCGACCACTGCGGCACCGCCCCGGTCGTTGTTGAAGTAGGCGAAGACGTCCGTGTCGTGCGGCCACGCGTGCGCGATGCGGTCCGCCCAGCTGCGCAAAGCGGTCACCCCGTATCGGGGCGACGGTCTGGCTCGTCCCTCATGGAAGCGAACGTACGCCCAGTCCGCGGTCCGCCACAGTGGAGTGACGGGGCGCGAACCGCGGTCGGCCCAGCACAAGGCCGCATTGCGGCTCACGAGTACCGAGCGCACCTCATCGGTCCACCACGACGCGTGCCGCGGCTCGACGGCGACACGCGTGCCAGCGGGGAAACAGGCCAGGCATGCGGCCAGCACGGCCGCGTCAGCCTTCAGCGTCGGTGGCAACTGGAGGAGGACTGGGCCCAGCCGGTCGCCCAAGTAAGCAGCATGCGTCATGAGTCGTTGCACCGGTTCTGCCGGCTCGCGCAGACGCCGTACATGGGTCAGGAAACGGCTCGCCTTGACGGCCATGACGAAGCCGGGTGGAGTGCGCGCTCGCCATTGCTCGAACGTCTCGGCCGTGGGCAGGCGGTAGAAGGCATTGTTGACCTCCACCGTGGGAAAGTGCTGCGCGTACTCCTCCAGCCACAGGCGCTGCGGCCGCTGCGCCGGGTACAAGACGCCCGACCAGTCTCGATACTGCCACCCCGACGTACCGACGAAGAGAGCCATACACTCTGCCTGCCCGGCACCGGACTCGACATACCCACGGTGGCATGACAGCGGCGCCGCCTCGCCTAACTTCCACGTCCGCAGCCGGAAGGCTCTCGGGGGATGGTCAAGGGCCAGGGGTGCCACCGGTGGCGTTGACGAACCGAATCGCCCGTACCGAGCTGCCCCGCCTGGCACCATCCACCCGCTTGGAGACAACCGGCATGCTGGGCGCCGGCGGCCGCGCCGATCAGCACTCCCGAAACGTCAAATGATCACCACGCGGCCCGCTCAAGGCACGGCGAACGAGCAACAAAATCACCACGCACCCAAGCCGCTGCGGAAGACTCTGTGCGCAGGCTCAGTGGAAGGCAACCACCAACTCCCCCTTGAGGCGCTCCCTCAGTTTCCGTCCGCTGTTCCCGGGCCGTGAGGGGGGTGAGCAGGGCGCTGCGGCCTGTTGTCCAGGCTGTGGTGATGTGGTCACTGAGGCGGTCCTCGAGCAGGACGGTGGCTGCGCACGGCTCGTTCGCGGGGGCGGTGGCAGGTCTCGCACCACGCAAAGGTGCGACTGCGGCGGCAGGTGCAGATCGCGGTTCGGAATCCGTCCGAGCGCACGCGGGTCCCGTCATCGAGGACGACCTCGACCGGACCTTCCATCAGGATCGGGCCCTGTGGATCCACTGTCACTCGGCGCGCACGATCCTTGCCCGGCGTCGGGCGTGCGGTGCTGTCAAAGGGACTGCGCACGGATGACCACCAGCTCTTCGAGTTCCTCGGCCGCGGCACTCAGGCCCTGCCGCTCCAGCCAGGCTCGGCGAGATCGCAGAACGGGTCCCCAAGGTACGAACGCCCGAGCAGTGACATCAGCTGTCAGGCCTCTCGCGGTGAGCCGGTCGATGGTCTCCTGGGTTCCGCACATGCCGGAATGCACCAGGAGCAGGGCACCGCCCGGACGCAAAAGGGCGGGGGCAGTCGTGCAGATCCGGTCGATGATCGCACGCCCATCGCGGCCGGCATCCCAGGCGCGCTCCGGACCCCGCACTGGCAGCTCTGCCGCCGGGGCCGGGACGTAAGGCGGATTGGAGACGACCAGGTCGAAGCGGCTACCGGCTACCGCTGAGGCAAAGTCGCCATGGATCACTCGCAGAGGTAGCCACTCTCGCAGGGCATTCAACCGTGCAGTCGCCACGGCGCGCCGGGAGACGTCGACCGCCGTGACCCTGGCCCCTCGGCGGGCGGCCTGCAAGGCCAGCGCACCCGTGCCCGTACCGATCTCCAGAACGTGGGATCCGGGTGTCAGGGCTTCTCGAGCGAGTGCTTCCGCCACGAGGCGGGTGTCGCTCTGGGGCCGGTAGACGCCCGGGAGGGCCATCAGCCTTGCGGGCATGGTGCCCGATGACGGTGCCGTACTGACCACGGTCCACCTCCGTGATGAGTGAGACCCGCTCGCGGGCCGGAGGCCGTCGGCCCTTGTCGTGCCACTGCCCCATGCCAGGCAACTCATCCAGGGCCCGGGCGATCACCTTGCCGGCCGCGGTGACATGATCCCAGGGGTGGCGGCGTCCGCCTCCGCCCACCGGCGACAGTCGGTGAATGGCCAGTAGGGCCGCGGTAAGGCGCCCGGCCTACGATCCACCCTGCCCGAACCGGAAACCCCCTGAGCCCCTGGAGGTATTCAACGCGTCCCGACGGGGGCATCCGGTCAGGTGTTGCGGCCCGGCGCAAGCAGCGCCTTCATGATGTGAAGAAGTGCCTGCTGAGGTCGTCGCGTATACGTTGGCGTCGTGGCCGCCCCCGGTCGGCGTCCGCGACAGGCCCTCTTCCGGCCGCGGCTCTATAGGGGGAGCACCGGATGGAAGAGGGCTCTCCGCCAAAAGCTGGTAGGGCCTCTCGCGGTGTAAACGGGACTCTGACACCTCCGTCGCTCTGCACTGGCACACGCATGCCTGGCTTTGGCCTGCCCTTGCCACTGGACAAGCGGCGGCATTCCGGGCGGGCTGCGGACGCTGGCGGTGCTGGGGCAGGGCCGATTCGGGACGATTCCCGCCGACGGCAGGTGAGGCGGCATGAAACTCGATTTCCGTATCGCGACGAGGCGTTTTGGGCCGGCATGTCTCCGGCGCTGGAGGGTGAACTCGACCTCGACTTTCGCCCGGTCTTTGACAAGCACCGCCTGCGGTTCCTTAACGTGACGGGCCTGCAGGCCAGCCCCTCGTGACCCCGCCGGCGACATGTACGCGCGGGACGTCGCGTTCTGTGCTCTCGGATGGAAGGCGCAGTCCCGGCGCCTCCTGGACATCGTCGACACCCTCCGTCCACACCAGGCCGGCTCCGTGCCCACCGAATCGCTGCGCGGCACCCATGGGTGAGGCGGCGGCGTCCCAACGCGAGGCCGGTGCGGAAGTGGCTTGGGCGTCTGCTGTGGTGTAGAGGACGCCGAGACCCGGCTATCTGCAGGCCGGGACTTGGGAGGCCGTAGGAGCGGCGAGGTCGTGGGTGCGGTGCGCGCGCTGGGTGAGGAGATGCCGGAAGCCGGCGAGCGCGTAGCGCCTCTCGGAGGCCGAACCGGGCCCGGAGATGCCGGCTGTAGCGGCAAGAAGCTGTCGGGGTTGCCAGCCCACTACAAGGACCCGCAGTCCCAAGCACTCCCCGCGCCGGTGCAGATCGAGAAGGTGCAGTAGCCCCGACGCGTCCATCCATCCCACACCGTGCAGGTCGATCATGAGCGCCTGTGCTCCGCCGTTAGCACCATCCAGCGCCTGCTGCAGGGCGGGCCCCGCCATCTCGTCGAGGCCTCCCACCACGCTGACCAGCACTGTGTCTCCGCGCTGCTCGGTTTCCAGGCTGATCAATGCATTCTCCTCATGGAGCTGCGGGGCCTGCGGCACCCGTTATGGCCCTCATCCTTACCAGCCGCGACCCTCCGCGGCAGCAGGCACGCGGACGGCGGGTGGACGCAGACCGCTTTCGCCCTCTCCGTCTCTCCCGGCAGGCTTCCCCGGGGGACTGCGACCCTGCGGGGTTCCGGTGTGCATTGCACCGGTTTCGGCGGGCACATGTTCAACAGGAGCGTGCCGAGGGGCCGCGTTTTCGTAGGAGTGTGATCTTCATGACCGCCGACGTTCTTCCCACTCCTCGTCTCCAGGGGCCGGGCACTCCGCCGGCGGCACCCCTGTCCGAGCCGGCGCGGTCATGGGCGGTCGGCATGCTGATGGCTACGCTGCCCGGCCCCGCTCATCTGGCCGAACAGGTCCTGTCCGCCGCAGCCACGCGAGCCGGTCTGGCAGAGAGCGAGGTCGCGCGGGCGATGGTCGCCGGCTCCCGCGGCACCCCCCTGCCCGCAGACATCGAGCAGGCTTTGGATCATGCCGTGCAGGCCGGCCGTAGGCCGGGGACTGGGTCCCGCAGGGCCGGCTCGTTTCTGCTGCCGACGCGTGAAGACGCAGAGCGGGCGCTGGGCCGGTTCTTCGACGCCCGGGTCCGTCTGTGTGCGGCCCCGGACGACCCGGAGGCCCGCCGGGCGGTGGACGACGCCGTCTACACGCTGTGCGTGTTGATGGCGCAGCCCTCGCCTCATGCCGCGGTCAACGAAGCCCTCCAGTACACCAACGCCTGAGCTCTTCTGCCTCTGTCCAACGCTCTCCGGACGCTGGGCAGCGGGCGGTCAGGCGCCCCAGTATGGCGGGCGGTGCGTCGAGCGTGCGGTGGACGAGTTGGCCGGCGCTGTCTGTCCGTGCGCGAGCGGAGCGACGCCCGCACCCACCGCGCCGTTCGCATATGCCAGAGACTGTCGCGCTGCGCTTGTGTCTCAGGGACAACGCCCCAGGGCGTGCAGGGGTCAAGGTAGTAGCGCCTGCACGCGCGGTGGGGTCGTCCGCGTTACCCGCAACATGCTCCGCCCAGGCCCCAGAGCCTGTCGCCCGGATTCGGCCTTATCGAGCTGTTCGCCCGCGCCCGGGTACATGCCGATCAGATTGGACCATCCGGAGCGTCGAAGGCCACGCCGTGCAGGGGGGCGAGAACGGCGGACATGTTGGTTCGCATCATGCGCAGCGCAGCGCGAGCCAACTTTTCATCGATGTGGGCGACGGCTTCGGGTACCACGGTGACGTCGAAGTGACGGATGTGCGCGTCGAGGGCGGAGTAGAGGATGCACTGCTCGGTGACCTGCCCACACAGGACCAGGTGCCGCACCTCGAGCTGTCCCAGAAGGTACGCCAGCGGTGTTTCGTAGAAGATGGAATGCCGGGCCTTGACGATGAATAGGGAGTCCCCATCGGGCAGGACGGGCTTCACGAGCTCGGGGTAGCGGCCGTTTAGGGCCCTCTCGACGAGTTCGCCGTGGTGGGAGCGCCACTGGCCGAAGTTGTCATTCACATAGATCACAGCCGTGGACGTGGCCCGGGCGCGTTTGAGCAGTTCCTGCACAGCGGGCAGCGCTTCGCGCACGGAGGGGACGAGTGCTTCGGCCTCCTCGTGTTCGTAGGTGTTCAACATGTCGATCACGATGAGTGCCGTGTCCGTCATCGGGAAGACCACCTTCGTGCTGCTGCCGGGAGCCCACTGTCTGCGGTACCCGGGGGCGGGCCAGCCACTGTGGGTACGGACAGGCGCGTCACGGCAAGGGCGTGCCGCCGGTGGCGTTGACGATCTCGCCGGTGATGTAGCTCGCCTGAGGTGAGGCCAGGAAGACGTAGGCGGGCGCCATCTCTGCGGGCTGGGCAGGGCGCCCCAGGGGTGACTGCTCGCCGAACTTCGTGGAGTCGGGCATCGTGGCGGGGATCAGCGGTGTCCAGACGGGCCCAGGCGCGACGGCGTTGACGCGGATACCTCGCTCGGCGAGCATCTGGGCCAGTCCGTGGGTGAAGGAGATGATGGCCGACTTCGTCATCGCGTAGTCGAGGAGGTGCGGGCTGGGCTGGTAGCCCTGGACAGAGGTGGTGTTGATGATTGATCCGCCGCGCGGCATGTGTACCAGGGCTTTGCGGGTGAGCCAGAACATGCCATACAGGTTGGTCTTCATCACCCGATCGAACTGCCCGGTGGTGATCGCCTCGATCCCGTCGGGCTGCGACATCTGGTACGCGGCGTTGTTGACCAGGATGTCGACGCGTCCCAGGTCGCGCACGGCTCGGTCGATGAGGGCTTCGCACGCGGTCTCGTCGCGGATGTCGCACGGAACGACGACAGCCGTCCGTCCGGCCTCCCGCACGAGGCGAGCGGTCTCGTCCGCCTCGTCGACCTCTTCCGGCAGGTGGGTGAGGACGATGTCCGCGCCCTCCCGGGCGAAGGCCAGGCATACGGCCCTGCCGATGCCGGAGTCCCCGCCGGTCACAACTGCTACCCGCCTCGTCAGCAGCCCGTGGCCCTGGTAGGAATCCTCACCGTGATCCGGTCGCGGATCCATCTCCTCGGTCGAGCCGGGATGATCCTGCTCCTGGTCGGGGAACGGGGGGCGGGGGTGGCCGGTCACCGGGTCGGGAACTTCGGGCACGTGCTCAGACATGGGCTCTCCGCAAGGTGCCCGACCCGCGGGAAGAGGGTTACACGGCGGGCGGACAGAGGGGTGGATGGATACGGGCCGACGGTGCGGGTGACGAGGCAGCCGTTTCGGGACGCTGCCGCTCAGTGACCGAGGGCGTTTTTCAGCTGCTGCTTGGTCATCGTGGAGCGGCCCTCGACACCACGCTTCTTCGCTTCCTGGTAGAGCTCGTCCTTGGTCTTGTCCGAAGGCCCGCCGCCTCCACCTGACTTCTGACCGCCTCGCTGCGAGGCCGACTTGCCCTGAGTGGAACTGCGGCTGGCCGTCTTGCTTTCCCCCGACCGTGCGCGTTCCTTGTTGACCGTGCGGGAGGCCATCTCCTTCGCGCGCCCCTCGGACATGCCGCGCTTCTCGCCCGACTCCTTGACGTGCTCGTACTGGCGTTCCCGCTTGGGGCTGGATCCTCGAGGCATGACGAAACCCTTCATCGATGTGACACCCATGCCATGGTGCTGCTACCCGCAGCGGCCCGCATTTCACGCGGTCCGTTCGAGAGACCTCCCCACACGGACCCATGTGCCGCGTTGCGGACCTCGGCTGCGTGGATGCCTGGAAGGTTCTGTCCGGTACGCCGCGGCCGACGGTCCGATCCAAAGCGGCCTCGAGTCCCCGCACCGGGCGATCTCCCTCAATACGGTACGGGCATAGGCATTCGGCCGGGTAGCGCCGCACGGAGCCCGGGGCGGCCCTCTGGGCGAACGGGACCGCAGCGCATCGTGGGCGCCGGTGCTCCATGTGTTGGGCGGACACTGGCCTGTCGCTGTGTTGGGCGGACACTGGCCTGTCGCTCGGCTGGGCCGGCCGCCCGGATCGAGAAGCGTCCCGGTAGCCGACCAACAAGCGGACGACCGCAAGCGACGGCACGCGGGGTAGAACCTCAAGAGCGCGACCGTTGCCCACGGGAAGCGGGATGGCCGCCGGCATCCGATCATCGAACCATGGCCTTCCTTGAGCTTCGGGACAGCGGCGCGGTCGACGAGTTCCTGTCTGAGGGCCAAACCGTCCTGGTCCTCATCGGTTCGCAGTCGCACGGAGAAGCGTGTGGCGTACTGACAAGGTTGTCTGCGCAAGCCCCGGTGGGACGGGTTGCTCGGGCGACGCCGGATGGCGGCGGCGCAGACAGGCGAGTAAGGGAATTCCTCGTTCGGATCCCTCACACGGGCGGGGCGTGCCTGGTCCTCATGAACGGTGCGTCCGTGCTGGACGTGCTGCGCACTACGGACGTCCAGACCCACGGAGCAGAGTGGGCCACCGCGCACTACGCGACACGTTTTCTCGCGCGCTTGCGAGTGGCCCCGCCTTCGAGGTAGTCCGTCCGAGAGGCTGCGCGATGCGCACGTGCCGGATTCGCTGCAGCATCGATGCCCGGCGGGCCCGCAGCGGGCTGCCGCTGGGCCCGATTGGCAACGATGTCTCCAGCTGTGGGCAGTCCAGACATACAAGGTCCTCGGCGGGGCAGTCGGCTGGGGGAGACAAGCCCGCCGGGCAATGTGGCGGCAGTGCCTCGCGATGTCACCCATTGGGCGGATTCCTGGCACCTCCGCTTGGCTGGGCCCGGCGCCTCGATCGCGAGGTTCGCGCAATCTCGGGCGTCCGCGTCAGGGTGCGTGACGAGGCCGCGATTCGCAGACTTGAGAACTGCGGGCCGCTAAGACTTGAGAACTGCGGGCCGCAGGGCCCGTCACCCCCAGGAGCCGCACTCTTTCACCAGGAGTCTTCAGTGGCCGTCCCGCAGCCGCACGCCCCTACCGCCCGTGAGATCCGGGTCGCTTCCGTGCCCTCCGGGCACGTGTACGTGCGTCACTGCTCCGCATCGGAGCCCGACGGTGTGATGCGACTGGAAGACCCTCGGCCCAACGGTGCCCCCAGCACCTCGCAACGTTGGTGGCCGCCGGTCATGCTCGACCCCGGCTGGGTGAGTGCCCACCACGAGGACTTCGACATCTTTCACCTCCACTTCGGGTTCGACGCCCAGAGTCCGGCCCAGCTATCCGCGCTCGTGGACGCCCTTCGCCGCCGCGGTAAGCCGCTGGTGTACACGGTGCACGACCTCCGCAACCCGCATCAGCCCGACCCTGCCACGCATGATGCCGCCCTCGATGTGGTCATTCCCGCCGCCGACCATCTGGTCACCCTGACAGCCGGCGCGGCGGAGCGAATCCGAAGCCGCTGGAACCGGACGGCGACCGTACTGCCCCACCCTCACGTGGTCGAATTGCCAGGCCTCACCCGTCCGCGACCGACTCGTGACCGCTTCCGAGTCGGCGTACACGCCAAGAGTCTGCGCCCCAACATGTCCGTCCTCCCGGTCGTAAACGTCCTCGCGGAGACTGTGGCCGAGCTCGCGGACGCCGAGCTGCAGGTCAACCTCCACCACGAGGTGGCGAACCCGGCCTCCCCGGCCTATGCCCCCCAGCTCTTTAAGGCCCTTGAAGAGCTGGCGCAGCACGGCCGCCTCACGCTCACCGTCCACGACTACTTCGACGACGAACAGCTCTGGTCCTACCTGCAATCGCTGGACCTGTCGGTGCTGCCCTACCAGTTCGGCACCCACTCCGGGTGGCTTGAGGCATGCCACGACCTGGGCACCGCGGTGGCCGCTCCCGACTGCGGCTTCTACGCCCAGCAGCGTCCGTGCCTGAGCTACGGACACTCCCAGGAATACGGCCTGGACGAGGACTCCCTGCGCCGGGCCGTATTGCGCGCCCACACAGAACGGGCAGCCCCCCGCGCGGATGTGAAGCACCGCATCCGGGAGCGCGATGAACTGGCCGCGGCCCACCGCGCCCTCTACGCGAGCATCCTGTGACCGTGAACCTGAGGGTGGCCCTCATCGCGTCAGCCCGTTTCCCGATCAGGGAGCCGTTCGCCGGCGGCTTGGAGGCGCACACCTGGTGGCTTGCCCACGTGCTGCGCAAGCGCGGGCATCACGTCGAGCTGTTCGCGGCGCCAGGCTCCGACCCGGCGCTGGGAGCGCGTGCACTTCCCGTGCGCCGCCCGAGGCTGAGTGACGCCGCTCGCTCCGATATCAGCATGCCCAGCGCGATGTGGATGGAAGAGCATCACGCCTACCTGGGGCTGATGCTGGATCTCGCCCGGGACGGCGAGCACCGCTTCGACGTGGTGCACAACAACAGCCTCCACCACCTGCCCGTAGCGATGGCGTCGGCGCTCCGCGTTCCGATGGTGACCACCCTCCACACACCGCCCACCCCCTGGCTGGAGTCCGCCATCACGGTCCAGGACAACTGCCCGGTCACGTTCACGGCAGTCAGCAGCTTCACCGCCGGAGCCTGGCAGGCAACCGTGCCCGCCGCACGCGTCGTACGCAACGGCATCGACACCGACTTCTGGAAACCGGGCCCCGGCGGCGGTGACCTCGTGTGGACCGGCCGCCTGGTTCCCGAGAAAGCACCCCACCTGGCCATCGAAGCCGCGCGCACGGCCGGAGTGCCCTTGCGCGTCGCGGGACCGATCTCAAACCGGGCTTACTTCCGTGAGCAGATCGCGCCCCTGCTGGGACAGGGCGTGCGGTACATCGGCCACCTCGACCGGCTCGGATTGGTCGAGCTGCTGGGTTCCGCGAGCGCGGCTCTGGTCACACCCGGCTGGGACGAGCCGTACGGACTCGTCGTCGCCGAAGCTCTGGCCTGCGGAACCCCGGTGTGCGGCTTTGACCGGGGCGCTCTGTCAGAGATCCTCACACCGGACTGCGGTCTGCTGGCCCTGCCCGGCGACGTGGAGGCGCTGGCGGAACTCATCCCGCGCGCCACGAAACTCGACCGTCGCGACGCACGCCGACGGGCGGAGCAGTTCTGCTCCCTCGACCGCACCGCCGACGCCTACACCGACCTGTACGAGGAAGTCGCGCGGTGATCGGCTACTACGTCCACCACCAGGGCCGCGGCCACCTGCACCGAGCCCAGTGCATCGCCGCGCACGTGCAGCACCCGTTGACCATCCTGTCCTCCCTCCCCAAGCCGCAGTCGTGGGCAGGCGGCTGGGTGCCCCTGCCACCAGACGAGACGGACGCCCCCGTGGACCCCACGGCGCGAGGACGCCTGCACTGGGTGCCGATCCGTCACCCGGGCCACAGAGAACGGATGGGCGCCATCGCCGAGTGGATCGAACGAGTGGACCCCGCTCTGTTCGTCAGCGACGTGTCGGTGGAAGCGGCCACCCTGGCCCGCCTCATGGGCGCCCCCGTCGTCGTCGCCGCCATGCGCGGCGACCGCGGAGACGAAGCCCACCGCCTCGCCTACGACCTCGCGGACGCCCTCATCGCACCGTGGCCGCAATCCCTACCCGAACCGGACTGGCCCCCGCACTGGCACGCCAAAACCCTCCATACCGGAAGTATCTCCCGCTACGACGGCCGCCCGCGGCCCCGGCCGGACGTTGACGGGGCGGCCGCCCGAAAAGAAGTGGTGGTGATGCTGGGGGCAGGAGGAGCGGACGTCACCGAACGCCAGCTCGACGAGGCTGTCCGCGCCACCCCGGACTGGTCATGGACCTTCCTCGGCGGCCCGCGTGCCGCCTGGAGCGGTGACCCATGGCCGGTACTGTGCCGCGCGAACGTGGTCATCACGCACGCGGGGCAGAACGCCGTCGCGGAGTGCGCGGCAGCCCGCGTTCCCACCATCGTCATCCCTCAGGACCGCCCCTTCGGGGAACAGCACGCCACCGCCCGAGCCCTGCACGCGGCAGGCCTGGCGACCGTACGGGAGACCTGGCCGCCCCCGCATGCCTGGACCGCTCTGCTGGCCGAAGCAGCCGCTCGCGAGGACCGCTGGAAGCACTGGTCCTTCGGCGACGGCGCCCGCAGGGCGGGCCGCCTGCTCACCGAATTGACCCTGCGCCCGACAAGGCGGCTCGCATGCGCACCGCGGTGATCACCCTTGCTGCGGGTCGGCACTCTCATTTGCGCCTGCAGCAGGACGGCCTCGCACACGGCCGGCGCGCCCCGGACCACTACGTCGTCGTCTCCATGGCCGATCCCACGATCCAGGACCTCCTGGCAAATCGGAGGCCGGCCGCGGACGTGATCTCCCTTCCCTTGGCGGACGGACGCCTGCCGTTGGCCGCCGCTCGCAACGCCGGGGCCGCGCGTGCCCTCGCGGCGGGCGCAGACCTGCTGATCTTTCTCGACGTGGACTGCGTCCCGGGCCCCACCCTCCTCGAGGGGTACACCCGTGCCGCCCAGGACCGCGTCCTGCTCTGCGGCACCGTCGCCTACCTCCCGCCGCCACCCGCCCACGGCTACCACCTCGACGAACTGGCCGGCCTGGCCCCGCCACATCCGGCACGCCCCGCCCCCGCGGACGGACAGATCGTCCGCGGAGGAGACCCCCGACTGTTCTGGTCACTGTCGTTCGCACTCACCGCCAATACCTGGAAGCACATCGGCGGGTTCTGCGAGGACTACACCGGATACGGCGGCGAAGACACCGACTATGCCTCCACCGCAGCACGGCAGGGGGTAGACCTGTGGTGGGTGGGCGGCGCACCCGCCTATCACCAGCACCACCCCACACAAATTCCCCCCGTCCAGCACATCGACGACATCCTCCGCAACGGCGCCATCTACCAGCGGCGCTGGAGGGCATGGCCGATGGAGGGATGGCTGCAGGCCTTCGAAGCCCAGGGCCTCGTGGAATACGTTTCGGCAACCAAGAGCTGGCGACGACGGGCCATTGAACAACGGTCGCTCAGCAGCCATGATCCGGGGCCGATGAGGACGTCGGCATGCCATGACGAGATGCCTGAGGAGGGATCCGCAGAGCCCTGACGTGCCAGCCCGGAGGGACGGTGTGCGGGGAAACCGGTGTCACCTACGTACGACGGAATACCGCTCCGATGTCACGAGATGGGGCGAGTACGCGCATACGTGATCGTCCTGTTCGAAGTGGCTGGCCGCGCCACTGAGACTGAGGTCGTACGGCCCGCAGCCCTCTCCGCTGCCGCGCTGGTCGCAGGGCCGCCCCGCTGCGTGGGTGGGCGGCGCGCGAGTCGCCGCGGCATTGAGTACGCACTGGCCGCCACGTGCCTATGCGAAAACGTGCATCTCCACGGGGCTGGAAACCCGCGAAGCCCTGGAAGAAGACGAGAAGCAGACCTGCGCCAAGACCTGCAAGGGAAAAAGTTGCCGCGCGAGCGAAGCGGACGGCGCCGAGGTCTTCGGGCCGCGTGGACGTCGTCGACAGCGGCGGCTCGGCAGGTTTTTCGGACAGCTGGATCGGCCTGCGGCCCGCCCGTCTTCGTCTGTTGATCGGCCCTGCCGCTGATGGAAGCGGCAGGGCCGTCACACGTATACCGTCCCCAGGCACTGGAACCGGCCGCTCGCGGCTAACAACGTCCGGGATGACCGAAGGTGACGCGGTTTTGGTCCATTCAGGTGCGTAGCCGGCTGTTGGGGCCGTCCTGGTCGCCGACGGCTTCGTCGTTGAACCAGTAGTCGCCGGCGGCCAGGTAGCGGAAGGTGTGGGCGCCTTCTCTGGGCAGTGCGACCGTGACGGCCCGCTTTCCGTCCTCGCGCGGCTGCAGGGTGTGGACGCCAGGCTGCCAGTCGTTGAAGTCACCGACCACACTGACCGGCCCCGGCGGCATGTCCGCAGGAAGGACGAAGGTGACCTCGGTGCGGTCCTCGTGAGGTGTGTGTTCCAGCATGAGGCTCGGCTCCTGACCGTGCTGACGATGGATGGAAGTGGTGCGCTCATACTCCGTACCCGGGCGGCAGCTCGCACCTGGGCGGATCCCCCGGCCGCACGTCCGGCGCGACGCTTCTCCACGTTGAGAATTGCGGGAGGCTCCCGCGCCTCCGCTCTGGGGAGGGGTAGCAGGGGAGATTCCGGGAAGTCGGACAGGACCGATATCTGACGACCCGGGAGGAACGATGGCTGTTCGGCACCGGTTGATTCATGCCGCGCCGCACGAGGTGTGGGCCGTGCTTTGTGATGGTTCCCGATATGCCGACTGGGTGGTGGGCACCTCTGACTCGCGAGTAGCCGGTGGCCTGTGGCCCGAATGTGGTTCTGCCCTCGAGTACACCGTTCGGGTCGGCCCGTGGACCGGGTCCGGAATTACCACTGTTCGGCGGGTGAAGGCGCCGGACGAATTGGAGCTGGAAGTCGACAGCGGACCTCTGGGCACCGCCCGAGTGGCCATCGAGATCCGCGCCTGGGGCGAAGAGTCGCTGGTCATCGTGGACGAACACCCCCTGCGCGGGATCGGTGGGGCCCTGCATAACCCGGTCCTCGACACCCTGATCCAGCTTCGCCACCGCGACATGCTCCGGCGCCTCGCCAAAGTCGCCGAAGAATCGACTGGCCGTCCACGGCAGCGCGTCTGAGCCTCCGGGAGAGCGAGGTGCGCGAGTTCGGTTCGCATAACCACTGCGGCGTTGTCGCGGCGGACGGCTGTGTGCTTTGCACCGGTGAGCCCAGCGGGCCGTCCTGGTGAGTCCTGACGTGTCGGTAATGCCTGAATGTGTAGGTATGGCAACTTTCTCATGGCTCTTGGCTACAGACTGTAAGGAGCAAGATGAACGAGCAAAACCCCCTCAAGGCCGCGGCTCAGAAGATCACGGGTACGCTGCGCGGCGATGACGGCGGGCCGCAGGACGGTGTGCCGGGCAAGCCCGGACCGGTCTCACCACCGTTTGCCGAGCCGACCGAGCCGGCGGAGCCGTTGCCGCCGAAGGCGGACCAGCACGGCCCGGAGACCGTCAGTCCCACCGGCCAACCCACGGGCGCGGAGCAGGCTCGGATGGCGCAGAGCGGCGCGTATCTGACCACCGCGCAGGGTGCCCGGTTGCACGACACCGACCACTCGCTCAAGGCGGGGCCGCGTGGTCCGGTGCTGCTGCAGGACCACCACCTGCGCGAGAAGATCATGCATTTCGATCACGAGCGGATCCCGGAGCGCGTCGTCCACGCCCGTGGCGCGGCGGCTCACGGCGTCTTCCAGGCCTATGGCACGGCTGTCGGCATCACGAAGGCCGCCTTCCTCGCCAAGGACGCGGAAACGCCGGTGTTCGTACGTTTCTCCACCGTGCTCGGCTCTCGCGGGTCCGCTGACACCGTGCGCGACACTCGAGGGTTCGCGACGAAGTTCTACACTGAGGAGGGCGTCTTCGACCTGGTGGGCAACAACATCCCGGTCTTCTTCATCCAGGACGCCATCAAGTTCCCCGACGTCATCCACGCCGGAAAGCCGCACCCCGACCGGGAAATTCCCCAGGCGCAGAGTGCCCACGACACGTTCTGGGACTTCGTCTCCCTGCACACCGAGGCCACCCACCACACCCTGTGGAACATGTCCGATCGTGGCATCCCGCGTTCTTATCGGACGATGGAGGGCTTCGGTGTCCACACCTTCCGCCTGACCAATGCCGAGGGCGCCGCCACGCTGGTGAAGTTCCACTGGAAGCCGAAGCTCGGGGTGCATTCCCTGGTCTGGGAGGAAGCGCAGATCGCCGCGGGCGTTGATCCCGACTTCCACCGTCGTGACCTCGCCGACGCCATCGAAGCCGGCGCGTATCCGCAGTGGGAGCTCGGTATCCAGACGTTCCCCGATACCCCTGAGCAGACGTTCGCGGGCATCGACCTCCTGGACCCGACGAAGATCGTCCCCGAAGAGTTGGCGCCGGTCCAGCCGATCGGCCTGCTGACGCTGAACGCGAATCCGTCGAATTACTTCGCCGAGACCGAGCAGGTCGCCTTCCACGTCGGCCACCTCGTCCCCGGCATCGACGTCACCGACGACCCCCTCCTCCAGGGCCGGCTCTTCTCATACCTCGACACGCAGCTCACCCGCCTTGGCGGACCCAACTTCGGGCAGCTGCCGATCAACCGGACCCACGCCCCGGTCAATGACATGCTTCGCGACGGCATGCACCAGACCGCCGTGCACCGCGGCGTCGCCCCTTACCGGCCCAACAGCCTCGACGGCGGATGCCCTTTCCTCGCAGGCGCCGACACCGGAGCGTTCATCGAGGTACCCGCCCAGGTCGCAGAGAGTCGCAAGGTCCGTGAAGCCCCGGCTTCCTTCGACGACCACTACAGCCAGCCCCGCCTGTTCTGGCTCAGCATGAGCCCGCCGGAACGCGAGCACATCATCGCCGCCTACACGTTCGAACTGGGCAAGTGCTACGAGCAGGCGATCAAGGAACGAGCACTCGGCGTCCTGGCCAACATCGACCCCCAACTGTGCGAACAGGTCGCCGCCGGCTTGGGCCTTCCCGCGCCTGCGGCGGACAGTTCACTCACCGACCCGGAGCCGAGCCCCGCACTCTCCCAGTTGGGCCGCACCTGGCCCACCGACGGACGGATTGTCGGCATTGTCACCGATGCCGCCGGCGACCTGGACGGAGTCCGCACCGTGCGGCAGGCGGTCCTGGACGCGGGAATGGTCCCTCTCCTCATCGCGCCCGCCGGCGGAATGATCGACAGCGATGGCGGCGACCCTCTCACGATCCAGCGCACCTTCGCCACCGCCCGCTCCATCGAATTCGACGCCCTCCTCATCGCCGGCACCCCGGGCCGCGGCGCCGACGCCTACGGCGCTCGGGACGCCAAGGTCGTGGACACCGAGCCCACACCCACCGACCCCAGGCTCCCACTCCTGCTCAACGAAGCCTTCCGCCACGGAAAGGCCATCGGCGCGTGGGCGGGAGGCGAAGCCGTCCTGTCTGCGGCCAACATCCCCTCCGATGCAGCCGGCGTGGTCCAAGGTGACTCGGGCAGCGCCGTACTGGAACAGGTCGTCCGGCTGATGGGCTCCCACCGGGTCTGGGAACGCTTCCCCACCGGCGTCTGACCTCCAGCACCGATCGTGGACCGCGGCCACGCATATCGTGGCCGCGGCACACATGAGGCCACTCCCGCACTGCGCATCGAGGGGTCGACGACGAGCAGGCGCACCGGGGGGGGGCGTCACGGGGGTCCTCGGAGGTGGCAAGGGCGACCGCAGCGATTCAGCATGACGACTGCAGCGCTCTGCCGACCTCGTTCTTCGCTACGCCGACCAGCCGCCTTCGGGGCGCACGTCGCTCGTGGCGGATGAGGCGTTCACGACATGGAGCGCGAGAGAGTGGTGGCCTGAGCGGAGCTCGGCCAGGAGGCGGCCGGTGTCAGTGAGGAGCGTGCCGCGCAGGCTATGTACCTCCGGCGGGGCTTCGGCCGGCGCCCATTCCTGTTGCTGTATGCGCTCCAGTTCGGCTTCCGCATCGTCGAGCAGGGCGGCGAGTCGGCTCGAATCGGTGGGGGATGTCTTGCCGATCTCTTCCATCGCGGCGGCCGCCTTGCGGAGCAGGGCGCAGAAGCCGGCCTTGAACGAGGCGGTCAGGTTTGTGATCTCGCCGCTGTCCAGGGCGTAGTCGAGGGCGCGCGTCATGGAACGAAGATGATCCATGGCCCGTTCCGCGACGGTGACGGCAGCACGGGCGCGGGGCAAAGCCGCGTCGGTGCTGCCTAGGCCGCCGCGGGGGTGAAGACGACTGTTCTCGACCTCGGTGTCGATGCCCTGCCGGATGCGCTCACAGTCCACGGACAGGCGCCGCCAGTCACGGCGCCATTGCCGGACACACTCAACGTGGCGATCCGCGCCCTCGAAAACGTCGGCCAGGTCGTCGAGGCGCCGGCTCACGGCGGTGTAGAGGTCCGAGACGGCCTGCTGTCGGTGGTGAATATGGCGGGCCGGCGCGAGTACCAGGTGGGCCGCGAGGCCACACAGTGCGCCGAGCATCACGGAAGCGGCCAGGTGCCCGACGTAGTCGATCTTTCCCTGTCCGGAGGAGAACGCGAAGAAGGCGACGATGGCGACCTGCGTGCCCTGGTGTCCGAACCGCCGGATCCTCCCGATACAGAGCGCGATCAGAGTCAGAAGGCCGAACGTCCAACCGTGAACGCCCAACACCGCTGCCAACGTCGCGGCCAGCGCCGCTCCCGCCGCCATCGCGACGAGGTACTGGGCGGAATCTCGCACCGACCGGTACACCGTGGCCTGCAAAGCGACCAACGCGGTGAACGGGGCGAATGTCGACACCGTCGGTGGCAACAGATAGCGGGCCAAGACCCAGGCGACCATGGCGGCAACCACAGTCTTCGCGCCCAACAGCAGAGCGTCCCGCTCATGCCCCGACCCGCCCACCGCACGCCGCAGGAAGCCGGCCTGCTCCCTGACGACCACCTGGACTCTTCTACCTGTTTCACCCTGCTTGGTCACATCGATCACCTCTTTGGGTCTTGTTCCCCAACGGCCGTTGACAAACGTCGGTGCCCGGCAGCGGGCACGCGTCGCTGCCGCCAACCGATCTCGAAGGCGATGCCGGCGCCGAAGACAAGACGACAGGCAGCGCTGCCCGGCGTCCGGACTACCCCGCCCTCCTTGGAGTGGGGTGGGGCGGCGACGGCACGGCAGGGTGCTCGAATGGGGGATGTGGCGTCCCGGCTGACCTTTGGGCAGCCTGAGGCTTTGCCGTATACATGAGGAGTGTGATTGTGGAACCGAGGGTGACGGTCCAGTCCGATCACGATGGTCTGCGAGTGGTTCAGTCTTTCGGAGAGTTCGACGCGGACACGGAAGGCGTTCTCGCTGCCGCGTGCGACGAGGCAATCGCCGCGCCCAGAGTGGAACGGCTGGCCCTGGACCTTCGTGGGGTCACGTTCGCCGATCCTCGTTCCTGAACCCACTGCTCCGAGTTCATGGGGCGTACGATCTGTTGTTGCTGGGGCCCCTCCCGCTACAACTGGCCCGGCTGCTGGAGATGACCGGGGCGAATCTACTGTTCGCCCTCGATGACGGCGCCGCCGAGCGCGCGGCCGGCCAGCACAAACCCGGCCCTCCACTGCTGCCGTGCCCCTCGCGCGCAGCCGCACCAAGCAGGACAGGGCTGACCTGGAGGTTCTCCAAGTTCGGCACGCGAGCGGCGGCTAGGGCGAGAGCCCGCCGCAGGATGGCAGGCCAGGGCCCGGAAAACCGGTGTCCTGGTGGGTTGCGTGGGGGAGAAGGGGAAGGCGCGGTTCGGAAGGAGGGGCGATGGGGAACACATCAGGTCGCCCGGTAGATCTGACATGCGAGGACGCGCGAGCGATCGCCCACGAGGTCTTGGCGGCGGCCGACGTGGGCGAGCGTCTGATGGACGACGTGCTGCTGGTCGTCTCAGAACTGGTCTCCAACGCCGTCCGCCACGCTGGCGGCGTGACCGACTTCCACGTCCGACCTCTCCTTGACTCCGTGGCTGTCGCGGTATCGGACGCGTCCTCACTGCCCCCACACATGCCGGGTACGCCCGTCGAGGTGCCGGGCGGGTTCGGATGGCTGCTGGTCAACAAGATCGCCAACCGTACGGAGATCCGCCCTCATGACACCGGCAAGACCGTCACCGCATTCATCCAACTCCCCCCGGTTGAACCCAGCTCCTGGAGCGGCCTGGACTTCGGAGTGCCGAAGGCTTGCGCTGGTCGAACTCCTCGATGCGAGTGATTCAGCGGCACCCAGCTAGTGACCTGAGTCAGAGATTCGGTGGCAGTAGGCGGCGACCTTGTCGAGGATCTCGTCGGCTGTCTTCGTCCAGACGAAGGGCCTGGGCTGGTCGTTCCAGGCGGTCAGCCAGGCCCGGATGTCGCGTTCGAGGGCCTGGACGGAACGGTGGACTCCGCGCTTGAGCTTCTTCTGCGTGAGCTCGGCGAACCACCGCTCCACCAGGTTCAGCCACGACGCACTCGTGGGCGTGAAGTGCAGGTGGAACCGCGGGTGGGCCAGCAGCCACTTCTTGATGTCGGGCGTCTTGTGTGTCGCGTAGTTGTCCAGGATCAGGTGGACCTCGAGGCCGTCGGGGACCTCTTTGTCGACCTTGGTCAGGAACTTCTTGAACTCGGCGGCCCGGTGGCGGCGGTGCAGTGATCCGATGACCCTGCCGGTCGCGACTTCGAGGGCGGCGAAGAGGGTGGTGGTGCCGGCGCGGATGTAGTCGTGGCTGCGGCGCTCTGGAACGCCGGGCATCATCGGCAGGACCGGCTGGGACCGGTCCAGGGCCTGGATCTGCGACTTCTCGTCCACGCAGAGAACCAGGGCCTTCTCCGGCGGGTCGAGGTAGAGGCCCACCACATCGCGGACCTTGTCGATGAACAGCGGGTCTGTCGACAACTTGAACGTCTGCGAACGATGCGGGGCCAGCGCGAACGCCCGCCAGATCCTGGAGACCGTCGACTGCGACATCCCGGTCGCCGCCGCCATGGAGCGGGTCGACCAGTGCGTCGCGTTCTTCGGCGTCTCTTCCAGCGTTTTGACGATCACCCGCTCGACATCGGCATCGGTGATCTTCCGCGGGACGCCGGGCCGCGGCTCGTCGCCCAGCCCGTCCAGACCGTGCTCGATGAAACGCCGCCGCCAGGTGCGGACCGTATCGGGAGCGATCCGCAGCCGGCGCGACACTTCCATCACCGAGTGCCCGTCCGCGCACTCCAGCACGATCCGCGACCGCTGAGCCAACGCCTGGGCCGTCGTGCGACGACGTAACCAACCCTCCAGCACAGCACGCTGGGCAACGGTCACCGACAACGGCGGAATCTTCGGACCAGGACGACTCATACCGAACTAACGACAAACCTCCGACTCAGGTCACTAGACTCCGGTCGCCTTGATGCGGGTCGGCTCGGGTCCCAACGGGCGCCCGCTATCCGAGGCGTTCGGGCACCGCTTTCGGCCAGGCCTGCACGGGTCGCCGCTGCCGAGGGGTGGGACACGCCTGGGTTGCTGAGCGCGTGCCAATGACGGGTATTGCCCGTCATTCTTCCTCGCTGATTCGTGCAGCGTGGATCCGAACCTAGTAACGGGAGCGGCTTCTTCATCCCGTTTCTTTCTGGGCTGACCCGAAACGTGGTGCGTCCTCAGCGGTCACGTCCAGGCGCAGACTGCGTAACCGCACCGGACGCCGCTGGACACCACCGTGGTCGACAGCGCTGTCGGCGCTGATCTCCGCCACCAGATCCGGGTCGACCAGGACAACGTCCAGGACGTCGCGGGAGCACCACCTTGCCGAGAGCCGCGCACCGGTCCACGGACCGGACATCGCCAGGCTGCTGACACCTCGGCTGCCGGCTGGCATTGCGGATGGGGCCGGCGGTACTCCCTTCTCAACCCGGCGGCCTCGCACGTCAACGCGAAGCGGACCTCGTCCTCGTCGTCTTCCTCGTCGGTCGGCTCGCCCACCCGCACTTCGGCCGCGAGGAACGGGTCGGTGGGAGCGAGAGCGGCCGCCACCAGCAGCGTAACGGCCGGCGGCCATCCCAGCGGCCACCCCGCCGCAGCCGCCGTCAGCAGGATCGTCAGCGGCATGGCCAGGCCCAACAGTCGCCATGTCGTCGCCCAGGCCCGCAGCCCCGGTGGCCTGTTGATGGCCAGACCCGCGCCCATCAACGCGACCACGACACAGACCTCCGTGAGGTGCTCCACCATGCTGCGATGCCGAACGGGGTCGAGATCGGGGAGCGCTTCGAGGGCAGCAGAAACACCAGGAATCCCGCCGCCAGAAACACCATGAGCAGTGACAGCGGTCGCTTCGCCAGCGCGGTGGGCAGCACCGCCGCACACAGAGCCCCCAGCCCCGCGCACGCGTACACCACGTCGATCCCCGTCAAACCCAACAATCCGACCACCACCTCCCGTGCGAGAGCCCTACCCGCCTCACCTGCCCGATCTCGCAGCCGCCAGGCCAACACCCTCCGCTCGGATTCGCCGGCGAGTCCCCGCCGGGACTCAGCGGAGATGGGACTACGGCAGGTGAGAATGCCGGATCACGGGGTCTCCTTCCCCGGGCAGATTTCGGTTTCGGTCCGCTCATCGATATGAGTGCCGCCGTGGTGGACAGTACGAACGGGACGCTGGCGCCTGCAGCGACCCGTATGGGAAAGGACACCCCAACCCGCCCGAGACGCCGTGCAGTGCCGGCGCGCCCCAGGGCGGCAGAGCTGATCCCCAGCCTGGGGCACAGCCCGCGCCGCTCCCCTGTGAGTGAAAAAGGCGGCGTTCGAGCCGATATCGACGGTGACTCGGCGCGGTTCCCCAGTCGCACCCGAGCCGCAGCCGAACATGGTGCGGGCTTAACCCACAGGACTGGTCGGCTGCGCGGAAGCCGCCCTGGCGGGGTAGCCGCACAGGCACTGGACCACCAGAGAACAGCCAGCCGTCGGTCCAGGTCCGGAAACAAGGTGTGCCCGGAGGACGCGAAGTGAGGAGTCAGCATGAAGGCCTTGACCTGGCACGGTAAGCGCGATGTACGCGTGGACACCGTGCCCGACCCCGTCATCAAAGACCCCACCGACGTGATCGTGAAGATCACCACCACCGGCCTGTGCGGTTCCGACCTGCACCTGTACGAGGTCCTGGGCCCGTTCCTCGACGCCGGTGACATCCTCGGCCACGAGCCCATGGGCATCGTGGAGGAAGTCGGCCCCGACGTGACCCGCGTGAAGCCGGGCGACCGGGTCGTCATCCCGTTCAACGTATCCTGCGGCACCTGCCACATGTGCGACCACGGACTCCAGTCCCAGTGCGAGACCACCCAGGTCCACGAGTACGGCAGCGGCGCCTCCCTCTTCGGCTACACCAAGCTGTACGGGCAGGTACCCGGCGGGCAGGCCGAATACCTCCGGGTCCCCTTCGGGAACACCCTCCCCATCCCGGTACCGGCCGACGGACCCGACGACCGCTTCGTCTACCTCTCCGACGTCCTGCCCACCGCCTGGCAGGCCGTCGAGTACGCCGCGATCCCGCCCGGCGGCACGGTGGCCGTACTCGGCCTGGGCCCCATCGGAGACATGGCCACACGCATCGCCGCCCACCGCGGAGCCGGCCTCGTCATCGGCATCGACCTCGTCCCCGAACGCCTCCGCCGCGCCGACGCCCGCGGTGTCCACACCCTCGACCTGAACACATACGGCGAAGGCATCGCCGACGAGGTCCGCGCACTGACCGGCGGACGCGGCCCGGACGCCGTCATCGACGCGGTCGGCATGGAAGCCCACGGCGCACCCCTTGCCAAGGGCGCCCAACACCTGACCACCATGCTGCCGGACGCCCTGGCCGCCAAGATGATGCAACGGTTCGGTGTCGACCGACTTTCCGCGCTGTACCTCGCCATCGACCTCGTGCGCCGCGGCGGCACCATCTCCCTGTCCGGCGTTTACGGGGGAAGCGCCGACCCGATGCCCTTGCTGACCATGTTCGACAAGCAGATCCAACTCCGCATGGGCCAGGCCAATGTCTGGCGCTGGGTCGACGACCTCCTGCCGCTCCTCACCGACGACGACCCGCTCGGCGTCGACGACTTCGCCACCCACCGGATGCCACTCTCCGAAGCTCCCCGGGCCTATGAGATGTTCCAGAAGAAGCAGGACGGTGCGGTCAAAATCCTCTTCACCCCCTGAACCGGAACGCGGCCGGCCGACGGCGAGCCAGTTCGCACGACCATCGGCCGGCCGGGCCAGGGCCGGGGCTTCGGTTGCCCCGCTCAAGCCCATCGGTGGCGCAGCCCCGTCGGCTGGTGAGCGTCCGCAGTTTCCTCCCCTCGGGGCATGGCCGTGCGTGTCGCGTCCGACCTGTTCCGGTGGCCGGGATCTGTCGTTCATGCTCGGGCCATGCGCCCGATCGTCGTCCGTTCCGTGCTGCCCCTGCTGTGTCTGGCGCTCACGGGGTGCGCCACATCTGATCAGAGGAGCCAGGCCGCGAGGTCCGCGGCCGCGACGTTCGAGCGGGCCCTCGCGGACGCGGACAGCCCCCGTGGGTGCGAAGCACTGGCCCCCGGGATCCGGGAGGAACTGGAGCAGGAGGAGCCCTGTCCGGCCGCCCTGCAGGGCCTCAAGCTGACCGGCGCGAGGGAACCGGCACGGACAGCGGTCGTGTACGGCTCGCAGGCGCGTGTCGTCTATCCGCACGACAGCGTGTTCCTGGCTCTTTTTGCCGACGGTTGGAAGGTCACGGCTGCCGGCTGTACGCCCCGGCAGGGCCACCCGTACCGGTGCGACCTGAAGGGTGACTGATATGCGTACGATGTTCCTGCTCTGCCTGACCCTTGTGTTCGGCGGCCTGGCCTACGCGTTCACCGTAGGACTGATGCAACGGTGAGCGGCTTCAAGGGGTTCGTCCACGAGAACGGGCTCACGCTCGCCTTCGGCACCGGCTTCCTCCTCACCCTCGCCGGCCAGTCGGTCGCCGGCCACGCCGAACTGAACAGCGTTCTGACGGCGCAGAGCTTGCAGCCCCTGTCGTTCCCCGACTACCTGTTCACCTCGGACTTCATGGTCGACGTCACGGAGAACTGGCAGTCGGAGTTCCTCCAGTTCTTCCTCTACATCGTCGGAACCGTCTGGCTGCTGCAACGGGGTTCCCCGGAGTCCAAGCCGCTCGACAAGGCCGGCACAGAAACCGACCGCGAGCAGAAGGTGGGCGTCTGGGCCACCCGGGACTCGCCGAAATCAGCTTCCGCGCAAGGCATGCGCCGCAGCCTCTACTCGCACTCCCTCGGCATCGTGATGTTCCTGATCTTCATCCTGTCGTGGCTTGCCCAATCCGTCACCGGGCGCATCGCCTTCAACGAAGAACACCTGCGCGAACTGCAGGACCCGGTGGGCTGGCTGACCTATGTGACCTCGGCGGAGTTCTGGAACCGCACCCTGCAGAACTGGCAGTCCGAACTCCTCGCGGTCGCCTCCATGGCGATCCTCGCGGTGTACCTGCGCCAGCGCGGATCACCCGAATCCAAGCCCGTCGGCGCGGCCCACACCTCCACCGGCATCGAAGGGTGAACCCGGCGACCGGTCCGGCGGCTGGGCACACCGGTGGCTGGGCACAGGGAGAGCTCGCGGGTGACCGAAGCTGCCGAGCCCTGCCCGGCCCGTCCCCCTGCGGGAGGGGCCGGCCTCGGTGCGCCGGCATCGTGCGGGGCCTCGCCGGCATGCCCCGGTGGCCGGGTTTGGGATGGCGGGAAGGGGTGGTCTCATGCGCGGAGAGCGGGCAGGAGCTTGTCGTGGCAGGCGGTGAAGAAGGCGTCCTGGCCGGGGCCGATCTGGCCGATGTACACCTCGTCGAAGCCCGCGTCCAGGTAGGCGCGAACGGCCGTCACGTGCTCCTCGATGTCATCCCCGCACGGCACATTGGCGGACACCTGCTCACGGGTGACGAGCTGGCTCGCCTGTTCGAAATGGGTCGGGGTCGGAAGGATCTGGGCCAGCTCGCCCGGCAACTGCTCGTTGGGCCAAAGCCGATGCACGGTCTCGACGGCCTTCTCCCGGTCATCGTCCCAGCACACCTTCAGGCCCCCGATCACCGGCTTCCCCTCGCCGCCCGCGTCCCGGAAGCGGCCGATGGCCTCCTGATCGGGACCCATGGTGATGAACCCGTCGCCGATGCGGCCAGCGAGCTCCGCCGCTTTCGGGCCGAAGCCGGAGACGTGAACGGGGAGACGTCCGCGCGGAGGGGTGTACAGGCGGGCGTTGTCCACCCTGTAGTGCGTGCCGCGGTGGCTGACTTGGCGGCCGGTGAAGAGCTTCCTCATCACCTCGACGGCTTCCTCCAGCATGTCGGCGCGCTCGTCGAACGAGGGCCACCGGTCCCCGAGGATGTGCTCATTGAGCGCTTCGCCGGTACCCACGCCGAGGGCGAACCGGCCGTCCAACAGTTCGCTCGATGTGGCTGCGGCCTGGGCGGTGACGGCCGGGTGCAGACGCATGGTGGGGCAGGTCACCAGGGTGGTCACTGGCAGGTCCACAATCTGGGACAGGGCCCCGATCATCGACCAGACCAGCGGGCTGCTGCCCTGCTCGTCGTTCCAGGGGTGGAAGTGGTCGGAGATGGCCAGCCGGGAGAACCCGGCATCGGAGGCTTTGCGTGCCTGGTCCAGGAGCTGGGCGGGGGTGAATTCCTCGCAGGACAGGAAGTAACCGAACGAAGTCATGGATCTCGTGCCTCCAGGAACGTGGAAAAGTGGCTCCCGTCGGCGCGTGCTGCGGGTGCCACGTGCCAAACCCCGCGGCCGGCGTGCCGAGTGGGTCTGAAGAGGTGGTCCTACCGGGCCGTCCGGCACCGGATCTGTTTGCTGGTACGCCACATCAGGGCCGCAAGCGTGGTAACCGCGAGGAGTGGGACACCGCGGCGAAGCATCAGCTGTGTCAGGGCGGCGCGCGTCGGCGGTACCCCGTTGGTGGCTTCGCCGGGCGTGCCGGTCAGTTGGTCGATGATGAGCGCCGTCTTCCGGCGTGTTGCTTGGCTCATGTCCTCTGTGTCCTTGCCTGCCATGTCCACCCTCTCGCCGCTCGGCTGAATCCGTGTCCAGCGGCTCCTGCCCGTAAGTGCCGAGTTTGCCCCTGTCGCAGCTCTTTCGATGTCAGGCCCGCAGGCCCGCAGGGGCAACTTCAACTGACCGGCGGCCTGGACAGGGAGTGCCTCGCAGGCCGCGGTCTCATGGACGCGTCGCTCAGTTCCCAGCCCGGCCGCCGCTGCCACGCCGCCTGGGGGACACCTCCTCGTACGGCTCGGAGGCCGCACTGTGTGCAGCTCGTCGCCGAACGCCACCGCAGCGGTGTCACCGGCAGCTGAGCACGAAGCCGCTGCGGGGGGCCGTCGGCATACGGGACAGAGGGATCGTCAAGTCCTGGTCGGGGACCTTGTAGTCGAGCCGGGCCAGCTCAGTGATCAGGGTGGCGAGCGCCGCGACGGTGATGTCCTCTCCGGGGCAGCGGTGCCCCCGAGCCGGATCGCCGCCCCCTGCGGGACCAGGTTGTGGGGCAGGCGATCGGCGCCGGTGAAGCGGTGCGGGTCGAAGCGGTAGGGATGCTCCCACAGCGCGGGGTCGTGGTTCTGCCCGTAAAGGTCGAGAAGGACCAGAGAGTCCTTCGGGATGTCCTCGCCCTGCCAGGTCAAGTCGTCCGCGGCGAGCCCGCCGACGAAGGGGGCGAAGGGGTAGAAGCGGCGTACTTCGTGGGCGAACGCCCGGGCATAGGCCGTCTCGGGGTCCGCCCGCAGGAGTTCGCGGTGTCGTGGCCAGCGGTGCAGGGCGTGGGCCGCGAACGTGGCGAACCAGGCGATGGCGACGGTGGGCCGGATGATGTTCAGGAGTTCCACGGCGGCGGTGTGGGCGTCCAGCAGGTTGCCGTCCACCTCCCGGTGTCGGGCCACCGCCTCCAGAGCGGACGGCTCGGGGTCGGACCCGGGCTTCTCGCGGATCTCGGTGATGACGGCGGCGAGGGCCTGCTCCTGGCGGGCACGGGCCCGGCGGGCACGAAGGTGTCGGGGACCGGGCGTGGCGAAGCCGTCGACCATGGCCGTGCAGTCGCGTGCCATCTCCGCACTCTCAGCGTCGGACAGGTGGAGACCGACCCAGTCGCAGACGGCCCGGGCGAGGACTTGGCCCGTCTCGTCGAAGAGCACCACCCGGTCCTGCTTCCATCCGGCCACCGCCTCGCGCCAGCACCGGCCGACATGGTCACCGAGCGCCGCGATCCCCGCCTCCTCTTTGAGGAGGGCGATGAACATCGTTTTGCGGACCCGATGCGCATCGCCGTCGAGCGTGAGCACGGCGCCCTGGCCGAAGAGGGTGTCGAGAACAGGGTCGGGGAGGGCGGCGGCCCGCAGAACGTGGCGTTCGTCGTAGAAGAAGCCGACGGCCTCCGGGCCGCGCAGAGCGATCGTGGGACGTCCCAGCAGGCGGGTCCGGACGGTGCCGTCCGTGGAGGTGCGCATCCGGTTCGGCAGCCAGGCGTAGCCGCGGGTCAGGAGACTGAGCGTGCTGTCACTGAAGGGGGGCATAGCAGGCGGGTACCCTGCGTGCTGCGGGGCACACGCCCCCCGTTCGCCACCAGCCGGGCTGCCCCGGAAGCCACTCTCATGAACAGTCGAGCGGCGAAGCCGAGGAGAGCGGCGGCGGGCACCGGGGAGCCCGGCCGCCGCCGGCCTCCTGTCCTGCGGCGGTCTGCCTAGGCCGGCGAGTAGGGGGCGACCTTGAGCTGCCGGGCGAGGTGGGCGGTGTTGGCGGCGAGAGTCTTGGTGGTGCCGGCGGTCTCCTCGGGGGTCTTGTCGAGGTCTTGGTAGTCGGTGCCCTGCATGGCTTCACCGACCCAGTAGGTGACCGCGTTCGGGGCGAGGGAGAAACCGACGTCGTTCAGGCCCTGGAAAAGGTCTGCGCTGACCTTGTGGACACCGTCCTCGTTGCCGACCACGCAGACGGCGGCGACCTTGCCGTAGGTGAGCATGCTGCCCTCGTCGTCGGTCTCGGAGATCTCCGCATCCAGTCGCTCCAGGACTCGCTGGGCGATGCTGGAGGCGTGACCGAGCCAGATCGGAGTGGACAGGATCAGGATGTCCGCGGCCAGGACGGCCTGCCGGATCTCCGGCCAGGCATCTCCGTCACCCATGTCGGTTTCCACGCCGGGCTTCACGTCGTGATCCGCGATCCGGATCGTCTTTCCGGTGACGCCGTGCTCGGCGAGCGCGGACATGGTCTGCTCGGCCAGGAGTTGTGAACTGGACGGCTTCGGGGACGGGGACAGGGTGCAGACGAGCGCGACGGCCCGCAGAGGTGTGTTGTTCATGTACGCCCGGCTACCCCGCCCTTCGAGCCCGATATCAGATCGGCTGTGAATTGATCACTTTCGGGGCGGGGGTTGGTGCGTACGCCCCCGGGCCGAGCTCATGTCAGGGAAGATGGCACCCCACCGACGGCTCCACCGTCGGTACGAGCATGGGCTGGAGGTTGCCGCTCGGTGACCGAGCGCGTTCTTGAGCTGCTGCTTGGTCATCGTGGAGCGACCCTCGATGCCCCGCTTCCGAGCCTCCTGGTACAGGTCGTCCTCGGTGCGTTCGGACGAACCGCCGGTAGCGCGGGACTTGTCGCCTCCGCGCTGCGAGGCGGACTTGCCCAGGGTGGAATTCCGGCCTGCGGTCCTGCTCTCCCCGGAGCGAGCGCGTTCCTTGTTCACGGTGCACGTGGTCGTGCCGGTGACGAATCGGAGCCACGGCGGTGGTCGCAACACTGCGCAGTAGGCCCATGCCGGGATGTGCAGTCGGGGACAACCTGCCGTCACCGCTCCGGGGCGTCCGTGGACCGCAGGGGGGTTGCCCTTTGATGCGGAGACCCCTCGACACCCTGCACGCGGTCCTTGTCCGTAGCGTGTCGGTCGCGGACATCAGCGCCGACACAGCCATCGGCTGAGGCGGGATCTACCGCTGTACGTTCCACTGAACGCGGCTGCCCCTGGACGTTACGACGCAGGGCGTGCCCCGGTTCGGGGGAGGCGCGGCCGCTGCCATCGGCCCGGCTCCGTCCGAGGTCTGACCCCATGACGCCGTGGTTCAACGGTGGCAGGCGACCTGTCGCAGCGTTACGTGCCGGCCGCGCGCGGTGGGCCAAGATCCGCCGCCGCGAGACCACCAAACCCGCCCGGTTCACCACGATCCGGGTTACGCATCCGCCCGGGCCAGGCGCCACAGGGGCGCCGCGTGCCGGGTCGGGCGGCTCGTACGCAGGGCGCCCAGCAGCCGCTGCGCCTTGACCCGAACCGTTGGGCAGCTTGCCTGGAGTGTGGAACGAACTTCCGGAGGGAAGTTACGCGGTGTTGTCTTCAGCGCCCACCAAGGACTATCTGCTCTTCGTCCCCGATCTCACCTGAGGCAGCTTCAACGATGTTCCGTTTGCGTACTCGAAGGCCTGCGGTTGACGCACCACTCCTGGCACGAGGGCGACACGCGCAGCACGTGCCCTGCCCCGGGGCCACGTCCGTCCCGCAGGCCCCGATGCAGCGGAAGCCACCTACGGCCATCACTGCCCGGCCGGGCAAACACGTAGTGCGTCCAAGTGAGGGGCACCCCGCTCCGCGCTGAGAGCCGCACGCGAGCTCCTCGCCGAGTGAGGGGAAGAGAACACGCTCCCTCGGCTCCGCCTGCGCGACAGCGGTTACCGCCAGGGAAGTTGGTGGCAAACGCGGGCGGGTACACGCCCTCCTATGGCTGACATTCTGGTGGGCACATGTTCATGGACGGATCCGGCGCTCATGGCCAGCGGCTGGTACCCCGCCGGCCGACGTGACGCGGAGGGCCGGCTGCGGCACTACGCCACCCGGTTCCCGATCGTGGAGGTTGACTCCACCTACTACGGGATGCCGAGTCGGCGCAACAGCACGCTGTGGGCCCAACGGACACCGCCGGGCTTCCGATTCGACGTCAAGGCGTTCTCACTGCTCACGGGCCATCCGACACGGACCGCAGCCCTTCCCACAGACTTGAGGCAACCGGGCGACCCCAGTCGCGTACGAGCCGATTCCGGGTTGCTCAGGGAGGTGTGGCTGCGCTTCAGCAGCGCACTCGAGCCCCTGCGTACGAGTGGGCGGCTGGGCGCCCTGCTGTTCCAGTTCCCGCCGTGGCTCGCTCCCGGGCCGCGGGGCGAGCAGCTGGTCGAGGAGTGCACCCGTCGGGCAGAAGGCTGGCCAGTGGCCGTGGAGTTCCGCCACCCAGAATGGTGGAGTACTGAGCGGCAAGCGGCGACCGCCCGGTTCCTTGGCTCGCGAGGAATGGCGGCCGTCGCCGTCGACACGGTCCAGGGATTGCCCGCATCCATCCCTCCGATAGCGGCGGTCACCACGCCGTACCTGGCCGTCGTCCGCTTCCACGGGCGCAGTACATCGTGGGGCTCCACCGCTCCCGGGAGCAAGGAAGAGAGCTACCGTCACGCATACACGGAGGCCGAACTAGCGCCTTGGGTGTCACGCGTGCGGGAAATGTCACGGCGAGCCGGCGTCGTGCACGTTCTGTTCAACAACTGCTGCGCCGATGCGTCCGTACGGGCAGCGGAAGCGATGCGGAACGCGCTCGAGACTGATCCATCCTGCACGCTGCGAGGGCCCGGCTGGCAGCGCCGCGCATGAGGGTTCCGGTACGACACCAACGAGCGGCTCGCCGGCCTGCCGCGCGAACTCGACTCCGCCGGCGCCTCCGAACCGGCCTGCGCGGCGTGATCGAGGGCGGCGGAACGGCTGAAGCGTCCGGATTGTTGCCGGCCGTGAGCCACGTCATCGGACAACCCCTTCCAGACGGCATGCGGTCAGGCGCCGGGGAGTAGAGGCAGAACAGGTGGCCGTGCGCGTCACGCAGGCGACGGCGGCCAGAGCGAGTGGAAACGAGCATTCGGCCTGCGGGGCGATCTCGCCTTACTGTTCCACCACCGGGATCGGGATAACTTGTTCGAGAGTTGACGTCAAGGCAGGTGGGTTGTCACCCGAGGGCAAGTTTGAGCTGAACTCACGCCGCACCAACGCTCGTTGAGCGGGACCTTGTCGCGGGATCAGCGCCGATCCATCGACCAGGGCGGCGTCTACCGGCACGCGGTCCGGTACGTGCCTCGGCGCCTGGACGCGAGCAGGGCGTGCCCCGGTTCGGCGGGGAGCCGGCCACGCCCGCCGGGTGTGCCGCGCGTGGGCGCGCTGGCACTGGGCAAGCCTCAGAGGGCCTGGGCAAGCCCGTCGACCGGGAAGGGGGATGCCGCAGGACGGCCTGTATACGGCAGCCGCCCCTGGGGAGGGGGACGCGTGTACGGGCTGCGTGTGGAGGCGTGGGGTGGGGTGTGTGGGGTGATCCGGGGGGTTGCAGGAGTGGTGAGCGGAGCCTGAGAGACTGCCGGGTATGGATATCCAGCGCAGGAACAATGTCACGGTGACCGGCAATCCCCACGGCCCGACGGTGGTTCTCGCGCACGGGTTCGGCTGTGACCAGAACATGTGGCGCCTCACACTCCCCGCCTTGGTCAAGGACTACCGGGTGGTTCTGTTCGACTATGTCGGCTCGGGCCGTTCCGATCTTTCCGCGTTCTCCGAGACCCGCTACGCATCCCTTGCCGGTTACGCCCAGGACGTGGTGGACGTTTGCGACGTGCTTGACCTCCGAGGCGCGGTGTTCGTGGGGCATTCGGTCTCCTCGATGATCGGTGTGCTGGCCGCCCGGATGGCTCCGGAGCGGATCGGGGCGCTGGTGATGGTGGCGCCCTCCCCCCGGTACATCGACGACGAGGACTACCGGGGCGGATTCTCCGCCGAGGACATCGAGGAGCTGCTCGATTCGCTGGAGTCGAACTATCTGGGCTGGTCGGCGGCGATGGCGCCGGTGATCATGGGAAACGCGGAGCGGCCCGAACTCGGGCAGGAGCTGACCAACAGCTTCTGCGCCACCGACCCGGACATGGCACGCGTGTTCGCCCGCACCACGTTCCTGTCGGACTCGCGGGAGGACCTCAAGAAGGTGAGCGTGCCGACGCTGGTGCTGGAGTGCACCCAGGACGCCATCGCCCCGCGCGAGGTCGGCGCCTTCGTCCACCAGACGATCCCCGGCTCGACACTGATCACCCTGGACGCCATCGGGCACTGCCCGCACATGTCCGCACCCCAAGCCACCAACCAGGCGATCACCGGCTTCCTGGCAGGCCTGCGGTGATGAGCCCCGCCGGTCAGCACAGAGACCCGCACGACGCCGGCGAGGAGAAGACCTCGGTTGCGGCGTTCGCCGCGCTGCTGGAGGACAGTGCGGAGGAGCTGTACGAGTGCGCGCCGTGCGGGTATCTGTCCACGCTGATGGACGGCACCATCGCGAAGATCAACACGACGCTGCTGGACTGGCTGGGCCTGGACCGGGAGGCGGTGGTGGGCCGGCTGCGGTTCACCGACCTGTTGACCGTGGGGGGCAGGCTGTACCACGAGACGCACTTCGCGCCGCTGCTGCGCATGCAGGGCGAGATCGGCGGCGTCGCCCTGGAGATCAGACAGGCCGGCGGCGGCCGCATGCCGGTGCTGGTCTCCTCCGCGGTCAAGCACGGGGCCACGGGTGAGCCGCTGCTGATCCGCACCAGCCTCTTCGATGCCCGCGACCGCCGCGCCTACGAAGAGGAACTCCTACGGGCCCGCAAAAAAGCCGAGGAAGCACACCGGCAGGCGGAAGCCGACCGCGCCCGCCTTCAGGACGCCCTCGCCGCACTCCAGTCGTCGCTGCTGCCCGACACCCTGCCGCCCATACCCGGCATGCAGAGCGCCGCGCACTACCGCACCGCCTCGCCCGACCGGCTCGGCGGCGACTTCTACGACGTCTTCCCCCTCGACGAAAAACGCTTCGGCTTCTTCCTGGGCGACGTGTGCGGCAAAGGCCCACAAGCCGCCGCGGTCACCTCGCTGACCCGCTACACCCTGCGGGCCGCAGCCCTCCACGACCCCGACCCCGTTTCCGCGCTCACCACCTTGAACAGGGTCCTTCACGAGCGCTACAGCGCCGGCGACCCCCGCTACTGCACCGCCATCTTCGGCACCCTCGAAACAGATCCGGGAACCGGGCAGGTCACCGTCCACCTCGCCTCGGGCGGCCACCCGCCCGCCCTGGTCCTGCGCGCCGACGGCACCGCCGACTTCCTGCCCACCTCCGGCGGCCTCCTCGTCGGCATCCTGCCCAACGCACCCTTCACCCCCGCCACCACCACCTTGGCCCCGGGCGATACCCTCCTGCTCTACACCGACGGCCTCACCGAAGCCCGCACCGGCGAAAGCCGCACCGACCTGTACGGAGACGAAGCCCTGCGCGCCTTCGCCACCCACCACGCCGGCCGCTCCCCGCAGGCGGTCATCGAAGCAGTGACCGGCCTGCTGGACAGCTTCGGCGACGGCCTCGACGACGACACCGCCCTCCTCGCGCTCGGCGTCCCCGCCCCCGGAGAGCCGGTATGAACCCGCTGGACCTCACCGCCCGAGACACCCCGAACGGCCGGGTCGTAGAAGTCATCGGGGAACTCGACTTCGACACCTCCGCAGCCCTGCGCGACCTCGTCCCAACCCTCCCCCTGGAACGGGGCCAGTGCCTCATCCTGGACCTGGCACGCATGGAGTTCTGCGACTCCAGCGGCATCAGCGCCCTGATCGCCGCCCGCAACCACGCCCACTCGGCGGGAGCCGACATTGCACTCGCCGCGGTCCCGGCCCACACCCTGCGCGTCCTGCGCGTCATCGGCCTGGACCAGGTCTTCCCTCTCCACCCCGACACCGACTCCGCCATCGGGGCATGACTGCAGGCCTATGCTCTCGCCTTGCAAGCCCTCCTTCGAGGACCACCCACCAGCTCCCGCGAGGCGACAGCACATATGAGCAGGTCGAGTGCGGCCCCGGGAAGCCGCAACGCCTGTGCCAGGGCTGCCAGCGCGCGCTGCGCCGGGCTGATCCAGAAAGATGCCGGCCGCCCACGAACTGCTGCAATGGGTCGTGCCACGGCCACCCTCGCAGCCGCGCCGCCCGGCGTCCTGTCCGCACGACGGTTGACCGTCGGGGCGGGGTCTGGCGTCATTCGTTGCGTTGAGAGCGGCTGCGTCTGGATGTCACGGTGGGGACGTGCCCCGGTGCGGGGGCCGGCTGCGGCAGCCGGCTGACCCGGCCCGGGCCGGTCGGGCGAGCGGCTGCCTCGTCTGAGGTGTGATAGACCATCACCTCCCCGATGTCCATGGGCTCATCCTTGCCCCCATTTCTGCCCTGTCGGCCCGTTTCACCGGGCCGACAGTAAGGGCACGGGTAGGAGCAGCGACGGCGAAAGGGTGCCCCCGATGGAAGAGACGACCGACCCCCGATCGGAACCGGTGGAGGTCCTCAAGCTGTTCCCGCCGCCCCTCCTGGACCCGCCGCCGCACTGCGACCGCTGCCAGGACTACGCCCGCCGCCGCGACACAGCCACCGGCCCTCTGCGCGGCACCCTCGTCACCGACATGCAGGTCCTGATGAAGCGCTGCGCGGACGCGGGGCACCGGTGATGCGCGGCCGCCTGGAGCTCGGGCAGCATGTCTTCGACCTATTCAGGGAGCCTGGGCCGGGTGGCGTGAGTAGCGCAGCCCAGTCTCGGCAAGCATCTTCTCGAAACGATTCCTGAGGGTGCCCCGGGTGTTCACCCGGCTGCGATCGGTCCGAGGTAGGTGCCGCTCGCCTAGTGTCCCGGCCTGGGGCCGGATTCGGGGCCACCGAGGGAGATGTTCACGTGAGACCAGGGCTTTCGAGCGTGGACGGACTGGGTGCGGGCGGCCTGGTGGGCGTTGTCGGCCCGGGAACGGATCGCTGTCGACGGCCTGCTGCTCACCGGCGTGCTCCTGAACCCGCTGAAAGCCATCAGAACCGACTGGAGGCGAGGCCTTGGCTTCGCCGGTCGTGGCGACCGCGACTTATCCCGGGCCGACAGGTGTTGCGTCGAATCGGTTCAGTGGTGCTGCCTCCCGCTTGCGATGGGCGCGTGTCTTACCCGAGGGGTCGGCTGTGGGACGGCGTGCGGGTCGCCCTGTTGTCTGCCGGAGGGTAGCCGGCGGGGGTAACCGGGTTGTGCCCGGCGGCTGGTTGTCTGAGCTGGGCGGGGGCGGGGGGTGTCGGGTTTCGGTGGCGTGGGGTGGCTTGGCGGGGCGGTCGCGTGAGGGTGATCTGGCGGACCAGCTGTTGGAAGCAGGCGAGCGCGGCGACGGCGGGAAGGGCGGAGGCCGCTGCCGCGGCGATGGTTCTGGGTGCCTGGGCCACGCACAGGAGTGTCGCCAGGGTGGAGAACAGCAGGACGATGGACCAGGAGTGGAGTGCGCGGCGCTGGTGCAGGGCGGATCTGAGGATGGACAGGGAGGCGACCATCCAGGGGCCGTAGATGAGCAGGGGCCACCAGATGACCACTTCGCGGGCGGTGTGGGGTGCGGCGCTGTGTCGCAGGGCGTCGCAGATGGCCAGCCCGCTGAGGATGCTCACCACGGCGGCGATGACGGCCACCAGCGTCGCGGTGAACAGGCTTCCCGTCTGCAGCAGGGTCATCACCGGCGACTTCGACTGGTGCCGGCGGTGCCCGCCCGCGGCCTGTGTCGACGGATGCACGTCGGGGTTGTGCTCCGGCCCCGCGACGAAGCCGAGGGTGGCGGCCGTGTCATCGTTGCCGTCGAAAGGCTTCGGGGTGAAGGGCCCCGGTTGTCCGTATGTAGCGCCTTCCTGGAGGAGGATCGCGAGTTCCTCCGCCGGATCCCAGGGTTGATGTGCCTGGCTGGGTTCGCCGAGTGATGGCCCGGGGGAGGGATGCTGAACCTGCTGGGGCAGGCCCCAGAAGGCGGAGGGAGCCGGCTGGCCGTGGATGTCGGGGTACCCGTACGGCTCATACACGGGAGCTGCCACCCGAGCAGGCGACGACGGCCGTCGCGGCTGCCACGGCAGCGAACCGCCTGCTGATCTCGGCCTGGATGACGTTCATCGTGTAGAGGAAGTCCTCAAGGATCGAGGACGAGTACCGGAGATCGATTTCCAGACTCTCGTGTCCCAGCGTCGCGTAGCGGGTTTCGCCGGGGTCGGTTGAGCGTGGTGTGAAAGTCCACTTCCCGACGCGAGTGGACCGGGTGGCCTCGGAGCCGGCGCGGCCTTCCCGTTCCCCTTCCACCACGGCCTGGCCGGGGAGAAAGGGGAGATATGGTGTTGTCATGTGCCGTAAACGCTCCCGATGCTGGTCAGGGTGTGTGTCATACGGGTGACGCCGGCCGACAATGAGCGTTGGCGCTGGCTTGTCTGCCGAATAGTCAGACCGGAAGCACGGCGCAGCCAAGCCCTTTCGCAGCGCCGCCCCGCAGTGCCAGGAGACGTGTGCCACAGCCCGACGGGAGCCGAGCGACCGGCCCACCGCCCCTGCCTCCCACGCCGGTCGGATGGCGACCGCATTCTGCGACGCGGACGGCCCCGCCGTTTCCGCACCTATCGAAGCGGCCCAGCGCATCGACGCCGGATACGGACGCCCCACCACGCGTGCGTAGTGGGGCCTGTGTGCGGGTCGTTCCTGTGGTGACGGTGTGTGGGGGCGTGTAGCGTCTGCGTCAGCTGTCGTGGTTCGGAAGTTCCCTTTGCCCACGCCTCGGTGTGGGCTTTTTGCTGTGCCGTGTCGCAGGGACCAGGGCGATCACCTCCGTCTTTCGCAGGGTGCGGGAGGCGTTCACTCGACTGGAAGGCATGGATATGGCTACGGGAACTGTGAAGTGGTTCAACGCGGAGAAGGGCTTCGGCTTCATTGCCCAGGACGGCGGCGGCCCGGACGTCTTCGCGCACTACTCGGCGATCAACTCCTCGGGCTTCCGCGAGCTTCAGGAGGGCCAGACGGTGACATTCGACGTCGGGCAGGGCCAGAAGGGCCCCCAGGCCGAGAACATCACCCCGGCCTGACCGCGTTCTCGCCACCCGCCGGGCTCTGCCGTCTCTTCTTCCGGCAGACCCCCGCGGGGGCCCAGCTGCGTGGCTGCGGGCCGGGCCCGCACCCGGCTGCTCGGAGCGCCGGGTACGGGCGTGCATTCCCCTGTCCGCGGTCAACGAGCGGGTGGCGGTCCGGTGATGGTGTCCTGGACATCCGCGCAGAAACGATTCTCTTTCACGTCGTTGACGGGCGAGTCCCCCGGAAGCGCACACGGGCTTCCCTCGGCACGGTCCGTGTTCTCCGGGGTCTCGTGGCACCCGGAGCGCCGCCATCCTCGGCTTGCCATACCGCGTGCCGTCTGGCGGCTGCGAGCAGGATCCTGTCGCAGACAGTGAAAAGAACCCGTGCCAATACGCTTCATCCTTAACGGCGGCAGGACTCAGTGGCTTGGCTCGTGCCCCGACCGCGTGCTGGTGCGCGCGGACAACGGTGGAGTCCACCGACACCAGCCACTCGATATCACCTGCCTCGTCCGCTTGCGCCTGCGCGGCCCGGAGCATCCGGATCGCGTCCACGATCTCGCGCCGCGGGGGCTTCTCCGGCCGCCCGCCTGTCCTCGTCTCGCAGGCCGGCGTGGGCAGCAGGGGTTTGATCAAGGCCCACTCGTCGTCCCAGGTGTCCGAGGGGTAGCAGCGCCGCCGGCCCATGCTGCCTTCTCCCTTCTTGATCCGGACGGGGGTTGGCGAGCCTCGGCTTTCCCCCGTTCGGGGAGATGCCCTCTGGCCGCCGGGGTCGTTGAATGTGGGGATGTCTTCTGAGCGGACGGATCCGGAAGTGCTGGGCGGCCGAGGCGACCATGGTTGGGCCTCGTCTCGGCCGCCGGCTGTTCCCGAGGGCAGTGCGTTGCTCATCGACGAGATAGTCGCGGCGGTCAGGGCCGGGGACGATCGAGGGATCCGGGGCCTACTGGCCCGCCTCGCCTGGGTTGCGGATGTCGGGGTGCTTCTGCGACTGCGCCAGCGTCTCTATGAAGACGTCCCGGGCTGACCTGCTTCAGCAGCCGGGCCAGCCCCCTTCCGTCTCAGCCGAAGCCGGGGCCGGCCGCCTTCGGCGGCCGTCCCCGACGATCAGGCGTCCATGTAGTCGGCGATCACGTCGAACGTGGACTCGACGGAACCAAGCTGGGTGTTCAGGTGCTTGATCCACCGCCCTTTCGGATGCAGAACGGCATGCGGGGCGACCACGCCGGTGATGAACCGGCGGATCTCGGTGAGCCTCTCGCGGATCACTGAGACCTCGTATGCCTGGAGTTCGGCCGCGTCCGAGCAGAACTTGTAGCCGTCCGCCCTGTCCAGATCAGCGGCGGCCAGCCTTGCTCGGTGATCGTGTCCCGCAGGGTGAGCCAGAACCGCTGAACGTGAACAAGGCCGCACACCGGACCCGGAGATCCCGGGACTCTAGGACGCCCTCGCCCGAGCTCGCGCAGCCCACAAGGAGATGGCCGCCGCGCTCGGCGAGGACCAGGAGCCCGAGCTCGATGAGGACCTGGGGTGGCAGCCGGTGTGGAAGCGGCCCCGGAAGCTGAAGTCGAAGGCGGCGGAGAAGGTGGAGCTGCGCAAGCAGCGGCGTCGGCTCCAGGATGCCGGGAAGCGCCGCCTCGCCGCCGGGCAGTCGCGCCGGCCTTGTTCCCGGCAGAGCCGGATCGGCAACGCGGCCGCGCGCCGTGATGCCCGCGCTCTTTCCCGGGTGCGGCACTCCACTGCCTGGCTGTGGTGACGATGCCGGGCATCGTCCACCGAGTGGAATCCACGACGTTCACCATCCAGTGGACGATGCTCTGCATCCGATGCAGAGCATCTAGTGGAGTCTACCGGGTGGCCTCCACTCGGTGGACTCCACTCCGGCGCGCACCGGCTGACGGTGGACTCCACTCCCGTGCGCACCACGATGTTCCACCCCGCACCTGGTGCGACTCCCGACGATGCCCGGCACCCGATGCACCGCACCGTGCGCACCACGATGCTCGGCACTCGGCGCGCACAACGATGCCGGCATCCGATGTTCCGCTCCGCACGCGAAGCGCACTCCCGGATCGTGCGCACCGGACGACTGCCTACCCCTTGACCAGGTCTGGGCGGCCGACCGGTGACCCCTTGAACAGGGGTTCGCCAGCGGAGCGTTTCCCCTGGACAGAGCCGGTCCCGGCCGCCGATCAGGTCGCGGTCACGGGGGTGTGTGATGGGGCCCGTCGCCACGTGCTGCCGCACTCGGTGCGGTGCGGCAGCACGATGTGCGGTGCGGCGATACGCACGCATCGGGTGCACCCGCCCGGCGATGGTGCGCACCCGATGCCCACTCGATGCGCACCGTGCACCGCACCGCCCGGCGGTGGTGCGCACCGTACGCGCACCACCGACATCGACGGTGCGCACTACATCGCGGTGGTGCGCACCGGGTGCACTCCGGCCGGTGCGGGGTGCGCCGCCAGCGCCTGACCGAAGGCGATGACGTTCAGCTGCTGCAGGACGTTGGCGACTTCCTCGTGGTCCTGGGTGAGGATCTGCGTGGTGAAACGGATGACTGCGAGGGCGAGGCCCGGTGCCGCGTCGGCGCCGGCCTGCTCGTGCCAGGACCGCAGGGTGCCCAGGAAGCAGATCCCCAGCTCGAACAGGGCGAACGAGCTGTCACACGGCACCGCCTTCTCGTCCCGGTCGGGCAGGTTGGTCGTCGGGATGACGATGTGGTGCGCAACCTCTATGAGCAGCGCGGGCATCCGCGGCTCGTCAGCGATGAATTCGGCGGCGGCTTCGGTGTCGTCGGCCTCCATGGCCCGGAGGTAGTTGAAGGCACTCATCACCGCGTGGGGAGTCATCGGGGTGAGCGGCATGGTGATGGTCTCAGACATGGGAGCTCCTCATATACGGGGCCGCCCCGCTGATCGTGGCGGCCTCAACAGGAGCCTGAGTGAGTGGCCCTGTGGACAGCGGCCGCGCTCGGGAGGGAGAACTCTCTCCCCGCAGGACCCCGAAAGCCCGGAGCGCGCATGTGGTGCCGGTCACGGACAAACCCGCCCGGTCCAGGGGTAGTCAAGGAGAAATCGGACACCTGGCGTGGGTGATCGTCAGACTGCGGTCAAGGGGGTCTCTTTCACGGTGGCCCCGGCCCACGCGCACCTCAGCGTGTGGGCCGGACCTGTCACCGATCCGGCCGCGACGGCCGGAGAACCGCGAGGATCCGATGACCACCGCCCCCATCCCGAACACTCCGCCGCACCCGGCGTACCCCGCTGCGACGGCGAGCCCCGCTGGGAGCCCTGCGGCGAGCCCCGCGCCCAGCCCTACAGCAGTCGGCCGCGGCCTGAGCGTTGTCGCTGATCAGACCCCCGTTTCGCCTACCCCGGCCGGTTGCAACTCCTCTTCTCCCCGTACTGATGTACCTGGAGAAGCGTCCCGGGCGCGGAGGAAGGCGGCGGCGAAGGCCGGTGCGGACATCCGCGGCGAGGTCCTGTTGACTCTCGCCCAGCTGCGCCTGGCCACACCCCGCCAGCTCAAGGCGCTGCTGCTGCCGCACCAGCAGGGCACCGACCACGTACGCCGCGCCCTGCGCAACCTGCTCGACGAGTCCCCGGCTCTGGTCGGCCGGACCCACCGCGCCCAGCAGAGCTACTGGTACTGCACCCCGGCGGGTCTCGCCGAAGCGGCCGCCTCCGGTGAGCTCGCTTCGACGGCTGGCCGGACCACCGGGAAGCGCATCGCCGCCAGCAAGACGGGCCTGCGTGAGCACGGTCTCGCCCTGGTCGACACCGTCGTCGCCTTCCACCAGTCGCAGGTGGCCGACCACGCGGACTGGCGGGTGGAAGTCGCCCACCCCACCCCGGCCGGAACCCTGGTCCCCGACGGGGTGGTGCTCCTGGCCGACGGCGCAAGCGCGTTCGTGGAGATCGACCGCACGATGTCCTATGCCCGCCTGGTCGCCAAGCTGGAGCGCTACGACGCCTACCGCAACGCCCCGGCGTCCGGGCGCGGGAACGCCGCCCGTGCCCCGCGCAGCCACTGGCAGGAGACCTACGCCGGGCCGTCCCTGGAGCGCCCTTTCCCGGTGGTGCTGTTCGTCTTCGCCCCGGCCCCGCGCCGCGCGGCCCCGACCACGAGGGAGGCCGCCTTCCATGAGCGGGCCCGCCGGGTGGGGAGCGTGAACTACCGGCTTACCGTGGCGACCACCACCCTGCCCCGGCTGACCCACGACGGGGCGGATGCTCCGGTGTGGCGGGTCGTCGGCAACGGCCACGGCGAGGAACGCCGCGCCCTGGCCACACTCCCGAAGGCACGGTGAGGCCAGCCCGCAGGCTTGCGGCCGGAAGTCTTCGAAGTCTTCCGTCCGGCCGGACACCCGGCCCGGCCGCTACGGCGTCGGCTCCCAGGCTTCGGGGCCCGCGCCCCTCCATTCCACGAAGTCGGGATCGGTGAGATCCACGTCCTCGGCGGTCTCCAGACCGGAGGCGGCGAGGAAGACTCGGATGTCGGATGGGCGGTGCGCGACTCCGATGGCGACGCCGTCGTAGCGGACCCGGCGCCAGCCCTGTTCGTCGGGTGGGTAGACGATCAGCTTGGCGGCCATGCCTCCACCATCGTTGCGCCACTGCCGCTCAGCAGGTGGAGGCAGCCATCCGGGCTACCGCCCCGGCTGCATCACGAGGCAAGCCGAAGGGGAGCCTGGGCAAGCCACCCCACACGCCGGCTTGCCCACCCTGGCTGGGGCCTGTCGGCAGGGGACGTCGGTCACGGTCGGCCCGGAGCCCCCCGGCGAGGTCCGGCTGCCCGGTGACCGATTGGCCGGCCATCGGCTCGATCAGGAGTTGCACGGATCGGTCACGGTCCTGACGTGCTGTTTGACCGATCGCGGGAAGAGGATCGGTCACGCCCGACCTGCCGATCGGTCACGGGGTGCTGCTGGGCAAGCCACTGGGCATGGATGGCTTGCCCAGCGTCCGGATCACGTGGCGGGACGGCTCCCGAGGTCGTGGCGTCACCGTCTGGGACGCGGAGGCCCGGAGCCGGCCGACGCCTCCTCGCCGGTCGTACACCGGAGCCATGAGACGAAACAAGCAAGAGAGCCCGGCCGCGCTCGCTGCTGTCCCTCACCGAGCCGGATGAGGTCCTGTTCACCGCGCGGGTGGAGATGTCCGGCATGGAGACGATAGATCACCTCAACGACCTCATCCGCACGGTCACCCACGGCGTCACCGCGGAACTTGGCTACGCCGGGCCCGGGGCGCACTGGAGGTCACCGCCGCCGGCCGGGGGTGATGGTCGGCAAGCGCCACGAACTCACCCTGCACCCGGCCCACGTCGACGGCCTCACCCGGCTCCTGCGCCAGGCCGTCGACACCATCGGAGCCCGCAGCACGCCCGGGGGCGGCCGGCACCCCGATTGTGCGAACCCTCGTATCGTTCTCTTTCGCCGCGGTACGGTCCGCCGCCGTAGGGCTTCACGCGGCTGACGAAAGGCCCTGTTTCGCGGTTGTGGCGATGTGGTGGCGGGTTACCTTGGCGATCTCGTCCCAGAAGGGCTTGGCGGTGAGGTAGGTGCCGAGGGCGGCGAGAACGCCGAGGGAGACGTCGACGCTGAGTCGTCCCTGCTTGGTCCAGTAGACGTCTTGCAGGTCCAGCAGGAGGGCGAACTCGTCGGTGATCAGGGCGGTGCCGGCGCCGTAGGCGGCGGCGACCGCGGGGTGTCCCACGGCTCGTTTGTCACCGCGTACGGCGATCAGTCCGATGCCCGCGAGTGTGGCGATGCCGATGTTGTAGTGATGCAGGTGCTGGCCGCCGGCGGAGATGTTGCCCCAGGGCAACCAGCCGCCCCGGATGCCGTGTGTGATGAAGCGCACGGTGCCCCATGTCGTGCCGAAGGACGCCCACATGACGACCAGCGATCGCTTGGTCGGGGTGAGATTCCGGTCCGCGGCTTGGCGCCATCGCTCGACCAACCGCACTCCAGTCGTGGCCCCGCTCATGCCCGCTGCGCCTCCTGTGCGTCGGCCGATGCACCGACGAGGCCTGCGCCGACCACGGCGGCGACGCTGTTCATGCAGCGGCGGCAGTAGTCCTCGCGCTCCAGCACGCCTTCTGTGACGGTTTCCTTCCCGTTCAGCTGTCGGCCGCACAGAGTACGGCCATCGCGATGAAGAACGTGCCAGAGGAGATCTGGGCCGTTCCCCGTTGCCAGGTGTTCGGCTCGCATGTTGTACATCGGCCACCTCCCACACGAATGCGGCTGGGTCACACCAGCCATGAGACGGCTCATTCACCCAAACCGGCTACCTGAACCCGCCGAACGGGTGAATGCGGCGGTCCGCCCAGCCCCCTCCCGTTGCACAAGCACGCATGGCGTGGGCAAGGGGCTCGGGCATCGAGTTCCCACAGCTTCGGACCGAGACAGGTAGAACTACGGGGAGCTCATCAGCTGCTGGGGCGACGGCACCTGGTCCTGCACCGGGGCACCCGCGCTTGCTCCCGCGTCCTTCACCTTGGTGATGGCGTCCTGGTAGCTGTTCACCGTCGCGTCGGGGGAGTCGCTCCTGTGGAATTCGTGGGGCAGGTTCTTCAGGCCCTCGATGCCCGCGGTGAGCGGTGCAAGGGCCTTGGAGAGGGCGGGGTCGGCTTCGGCGTTGGCGACCGCTGCCTTGAGCCGGTTGTACGCGAACGCGCCGGCGAGGCCGGCCTTCACGAGGGCCATCGTGCGACCGTGATGGCCTTTCTTGAACTTGCCCGCCTTGAAGGGCTTCACGATCCACTCGTAAGTGGCGCCTGCGGCGAGGCCCGCGTCCACCGCAAAGCGGGTCTTGGCAAGTTTTCGTTCCTCGTCGGTGGGGGTGGGGCTCGGCTGGGAGACGCCAAGGGCGTGTTGGGAAGCGCTGCGGCTGTCGGCGTAGGCCGTTGTGCCAACGACCAGGGCGCAGCAGAGTGCGAATGCCAAGGCGAGGCGCCGTATCGGTACGAGCACGGTCTCCTCCAGGGAAGTTGTTTCGGGAACGGTCTCCGGGATACGTCTTCCTCGAAGTGGACGACTGTGCCACTAGCGTCACCCTAGATCGACAGCTACGCCATTCAGGGCACTCTGGTGCTCACCGGGTTCATTTCACAGTGCTATTCGGCGGTGGTTTTTCGGTGCTTCGGTAGCTGCCGCGAAAGCGCCCCTGCCGCAGCGACAGCCAGAGCGACCGTGGCGCCGACGCCTCCGTAAACCTTGGTTTTCCTGCTCATCGCCATCGCGCAGGGTTTTGCCCGAGCCGGTCGCCATGACGACCTGGGTGCGCAGCCCGCGCATGGGAACTGTGCCGGCTGGGGGCAGCGCCTAGCAGACGCCCGTCGCATACCCTCGGCTACTGACCGGACGCAGCGTCGCTCTTATGAGCGATGTTCCTACTGTTGGCTGTTGTGGCTTGTTGTATTCGAACGAATACTTAGCGTGCTTACTGGTGTGGATCAGGGGCAGTTCTTGAAGCGTTCCGAAGTCGCATGGAAGGACGCTTGGTTATGGCTCACCGCAAGGTGTATCTCGCCGTCGGCAGGACTCGCACCCGGATCTACCGCTTCGACCCCATCGACGGTGACACCCGCGTCGTCGAGAACGTGCGGCCCTACGAGGCCGGCTACACCGCCATGGGGGCGCAGTACCGCGGCGACGACACCGAGCCCCTGCTGCTGGCAGTGAGCCGAAACAAGCTCATCACCATCGACGTGGCGGCCGGCACCCTGAAGGAACAGGTCATCGACGGGCTGCCCGACGGGCCCTGGTTCGACGGCGACATGGATCCCGACGGCAAGACCCTCTTCGCCGTCAGCAACCCCGGCACACCCAGCTACGCCATCGACGTGGCAGCCGGCAAGGCAACACCCCGCAACGCACCGGGAGGCGGCCGGTGGGACGACTTCGCCTACCACCCCAGGGATGGGCGGCTGTACTCGGTGGAGGGCGACAACGGCGACCTGCTGCTCATCGACCCGAGCTGCCAGCCCATGAAGACCGTTTTCAAGCAGGGTGTCTTCCCGTCCGCGCAGGCCAGCACCGAGGCAGGCTCCCGCAAGGCGTACTCGGCCACCTTCTTCGACCAGGACGGCAACTTCTACGCCGTCGACTCCGCCGGCAACGTCAACCACCTCGACCTGACCACAGCGACGATCCCCGACCACTCGCAGCGCATCGGTCGGGGCAGGGTGCCCGTCGGCGACCTGGAGATCATGAATGGCGCCGGGCGCATCACCCCTTTGCCTGTCGCGCCCAGTTACGACGAGATCGCCGTGACGAAGAAGTTCAACCGGACATGGGAGAACAGCGAGCCCCGGGGCCGGGTCTACAGCTTCGACCTCACGCTCACCGCCATCGGCAAGGACAGCGGCACGGCGGAGGACGTCAGGAAGTTCCGCATCTCCTTCGACCTGCCGACGGTCAAGGGCGCGAAAGCCGAAGCCTCCGGCGTGGAGGTCATCGCTCAAGACGGCAAGGCATACCTGAGCTCGGTGGGCGACCAGTTCCTCGCCGCGGGCGCCTCCCGGCCGATCACCGTGCTGATCACCGTGTCGGGCGACCCGGCTCGCCTGCCCCAGGAGTACCCCCTCGACGGCCTCAGGGCCACCCGCCTGCCCAGCCACTGACACGCCACCAGGGACACCGCCCTGCAAGGCGCGTACCGACTGCGCAGGGCGGCATCTCACTCGCGCGCAGCCGTCCCCTCGCAGCGGCGGGCGGCCACCGAAGCGGCGTCAACACCACCGGTCCGTAAGTGCGGACGGGTCACCAGATCACCCACGGGCTGCTGAGCGCATCGCCTCGCAGCCGGCGCGAGCTGCCCCGCCATGTGCCGAGCCGCCATCTGTGCCCGCACCTGCGTCGCACCGCCCGGATGGAGTGGGCCGCCCCAGTGCACCCACGCCGGTACGTCAACCCCGAACACCCGCCTATCCAGTCCAGCCCCAGCTCAGCGCGACGTGTATGTGTGCCGCGCCGAGCCGCGGCACACATCCACACAAAGGAGTCCCCGCTGATGAGCCTGACCGCCGCCCAGACGCCCGCCGGGCAACCGGAATACGGCGATGCACAGTACCCCTTCCACATCACCAAAGAAGAAGAACGGCAGCTGCGCCTCAGGGGTGCCGAGGCCGCCCCGTCCCTCGTGATCGGGCAGGCCACGTCCTTCGACGAGTACGCCCGCCAGCTGATGATCCCCCCGGCCGTCATGGACCTCGCGCGCAAGGCCGAGGACCTGCGCCTGTCGGCGTGGGAGATCGAGGCGATGCGCAAACACCTCACCCCCGCCACCGCACCCGGTGAGAAGGTGGGACTGCTGCGCCAGATCCTGGTGGAGAAGTACAACCACGACAAGACTCACCCGCCGTACATCCGAGTCGCCTGCACCGGCCGGGGCGACTACGACCACCTGGCCGCCGAACACGGCCACCTCCACCCCGACGACCACCCCAAGGGCGACATCGGCTCGCCCGTCGTCCTGGAGATCTGGCCCGCCCAGCACTACTCGCCCATCCACTCCCACGGCCACACCACCGGCATCGTCTTCTGCCTCGCCGGCCAGCTCGACGTCATGGTCTACGAGCACCTCGACTGGGACGCCCGCAAACTCGGCCTGCTGACCCTCACCCCCGGCCAGTGCGCCTGGCTGTCCAGGGACAACTACGCCGTGCATCGGGTGTACTGCCCGATGGATGGTGGCGGCGGCTCCACCGGCCCCGGCTACATGAACGCCTCCGCCGACTTCGGCGCCAGCTTCCACGTCTACCTCAACCCGGAGCAGACCGGCGTCGAGGACGAGGACGAGGACGGTGACAGCTACAGCCGTGACTCCTTCAACTACATCGACGAGGAGTCCAAGGAGCAGCGCCCCTTCGCCACCGAGTCCGACCTCTCCTGGGCCATCCTGCGCCGGGTCCTGGCCAATACCCCACTGACCTGAGTCCAGCGAGGACGCCAGCCCCTCTGCCGCGGCTTCGCGTACAGGAGGGTTCAGCGCCAACAGATGTCTGAGCGGCAGCGGCCGGGCACCGAGGTCTTGTCCGGCCGCTGTGGCTGCTCCAGGGCCGAGGTAGAGCGTGCCACAGAGTTCTGAGCCACCCACCGAGCATGCCGCCGCTCTGGCCGAGTACCGCGACGCGCTGACGGTACTCCGCAACCGGCCGGACGGCTTCTGGTCGCCGGACCTGCCCCGCGAGCGGCTGAGCACGCCTCACCGGAGCCCTCGCGCTGGACTCGCTGACCTCCGTGTCGCTGCTGAGCGGAATCCTCAGTAACGGCCCCGGCGGCCCCTCGGATGGATGACCCTCCACGCGCGCACCGTGCCGGGTCTGTCAGATCCGGCGGACCCTGGAACGGGAGATGCCGAACGGGGCGCAGCAGGGGCGTTGAGGACCGGCACAGGGTCCGGGGGACGCGTTAGCCCGGCGGGATGACCCAACTACCGCATTGGCCGGTGTGGGCGATCTTGTCCTGGCAGACTGCCAGGCGTCCCCGGCATCCATCCCGAGAAGGGAATCAACACTGATGACTGAGTCGAAAAGGGTTCATTACGAGACGAACAACGACGTGGACTTGTTCGTGATGGTGAATGACGCTGACGTGCACAAGAAGTGGTTGAGCGACGCCAGCCTCCCTCTTACCGAAGTCGTCGACTCCTTGACCGTTTACACCACCGACAACGGGGTGTATGGGCACCTTAGGCCTGCCTCAAAAGCTCTTGCGGAAACCGAACTCGGTACCAGTGATGACTATCAACAAATCGCCGAGATCCTCCGCAACGGTACGCTGCTCAGCTGACCGGAGTATCGGTCCTTGTCCGGCCGCGTGTGGGGCCCGGCCTGGCCCTCTGCGGGGCCGAAGAGGGCTGTCCCGTAACTGCTGGTCGTCACTGATGGCGCTTCATGAAAACGGCCACCCCCTGCTTGGACTGGCCGCATCCACGGCACGGCCACCTTGTGGTGGCCGGACTGTCGCAACTTGCGGATGATGTCAGCCCGATGACCGGACGGCGGGAGAAGGTTCACGGCATTCGTATCAAAGATGATCAACCGTGCCTCCGTAGCGTTCACCGGGCATCATCTCGTGTGGCTCCGCACCAGCAGTAGGCCGTACCTCGATTCGGAGGGGTTGCACCGGAAGGGGGCTGGGGGGTTGTCTGCACGGTTGCATGAGGCGGGGGACCGCAGGTGTGACCGGAGGTGGGACCCCCCGAACTGTGTGATCTTCCGTTTCCCCAGGTCAGTGGCCGTGGGCAAGCCCCTTTCGTAAAACGACACCTAATGGGGATCGAAGCCGGCGGATCGCTACCCGTTACCCGGTCCTGTGAGACCTCGAAAAAGAGTGCGGCCTCCGGCTTCATCTCGGCGGCGATCGGCTGACGTCCGGTGGGCCAATGTCCCAGGGTCTTGAGTTCCCAGGGCTGGCCCTGGGCATCAGCCAACCGCCACCGAGGAACGCGACCGTGAGGGTGCCAGGCGCCGGGGTCACTCCTAAACGACACTCGAGGCCCTGACCTCCAGAAAGAGATCGGAGGGCTCCGGCGTCCGGCACCTTCACGGCCGCTGCCGCGCGGATGATCGAATGTTCGTGGTCCGAGCCCGCCGCAGGGTGCACCTCTCACCTCACCGGGACGCCTTTGAGCTCCTGCACAGACCGAGGCCCCTGCGGTCAGCTGGGGTCACGAACGACTAATCGGATGACGGGCCCAGAGCCCTTCCATTAGGGAGTCGCGTGCCTCCGCACAGGTCTTTGACCAGCAGATATGCGCATCGGACGGAAGAGTAAGGGGGACGCCCGTGAAGGTGTTCTGCGGGATCGACTGGGCCAGCGACCACCACGACGTCGCCGTGGTCGACGGTGACGGCAAGCTTCTCGGACGGGCCCGGATCGGAGATGACGCGGCTGGCCTGCAGCAGCTGCTCGACCTCCTGGCCGAGCACGGTGATAGCCCCACCGAGCGGATACCGGTGGCGATCGAGACCTCCCGCGGCCTGCTGGTCGCCGCTCTGCGCGCAACCGGCCGGCCCGTCTACGCCGTCAACCCGATGGCCGCCGCCCGCTACCGCGAACGGCACAGCGTCTCGCGCAAGAAGTCCGACCACCTCGACGCGATGGTGCTGGCCAACATCCTGCGCACCGACGCCGACGCCCACCGCCAGTTGCCAGCCGACAGTGAGCTCGTCCAAGCCATAGCCGTTCTGGCCCGCGCCCAGCAGGACGCCGTCTGGGACCGCAACCAGGCCGGCAACAAGCTCCGCTCCCACCTGCGCGAGTACTTCCCCGGCTACCTCACCGCCGTCCAACCGGTCACCGGCGGCCTCAACGCACCGCTTGCCCGCACCCTGCTGGCCACTGCACCCACCCCCGGCCAGGCCGCCCGCCTCACCCGCCCCCAGCTGAAGGCCGTGCTCAAGCGCGCCGGCCGCCAGCGAGGCATCGACGCGGAGGTCGAGCGTCTCCACGCCGCCCTGCGCGTTCCGCAGATGCGCCAGCTCCCGCAGGTCGAGACCGCGATGGGCCGCCAGGCCCTGGCCCTGCTGGGCAAGTTCGAGGCCGCCTGCAACGCCGCGGACGACCTCGCCGAAGCATCGGTCGAGCTTTTCGAACGGCACCCCGACGCCGCGGTCATCACCAGCTTCCCCGGTCTCGGCGCGCTCAGCGGCGCCCGGGTCCTCGCCGAGATCGGCGACGACCGCACCCGCTTCGCCGACGCCAAGGCCCTGAAGGCCTACGCCGGATCAGCTCCCGTGACCCGCGCCTCCGGGAAAAGCCACTTGGTCATGGTCCGCCGGGTCAAGAACCAGCGGCTCGCTGCGGTCGGCTACGTCTGGGCCTTCGCCTCCCTCACCGCCTCGCCCGGCGCCAGGGCCCACTACGACCGCCGACGCAAGGCCGGCGACCGCCACAGCTCCGCCCAGAGAAACCTCTACAACCGGCTCCTCGGCTGCCTCCACCACTGCCTCACCACCGGCAGGCCCTACAGCGAGACCACCGCCTTCCCCGCCCCGCCCAAGCTCGAACTGGCCATCGCGGCTTGACCCGCTAGCCCCATCGGATGTCTCTTTGTCCGCGATAGCCGGGCGAAGAGGGCTGTCCCGTGTCCGGGGGCCGGCGGCGCCCAGGGGTACATGTACCGGTATGGCTCGTGAACGGATCCGGTGGCCCCTCGTCGTGGAACGGGCGCGGGAGATCGTGGACGGGTACGCGCCGCTGAAGGTCACGCTGCGACAGGTGATGTACCGGCTCGCGGCCGAGGGCGTGCTGCCGCACACGCCGCCGATGTACCGGCGGCTGTCCTCGCAGCTGGCCCAGGCACGGCGGGAAGGCCGCTTCCCCGACCTGATCGACACCATCCGCGAGTCCACGTCCCGCCGGCCTGGCCGGACGCGGACGCCTTCGTTCGGGAGATGCCCGACTGGTTCCGCCTCGACCGCACAGCGGGTCAGGAGCACGCCCTGTACGTCGCTGCGGAGAAGGACGTCCGCGCCCTCTACGAACGCCTGGACCGCCTCGAGGCGACGCCGACCCCGGCCGCCTGAGGGTGCGACACCGCACTGCGGTTCCCCCGGCCTACGCGTTCGTTCTGATCGACGGGGGAACGTGCCGCGACCCGTGAGGAATTGTGGGGTTTCTGTGTGGTGGGTGGCTGGTCGCTGAGAAGATGCCAGTGACCCGTCTGGTCCGGTGATGGGCCGGGGTCGTCAGGCTTTCGGGGCGGGATGCCGCCGCGATGGTGCGCGAGGGGCGCTGTGGGCCTGCGGGGTGGTTGGCCGCTGGCGCGGGGCGTCGTGTGTGACCGCGTCACTGCCGGTTTCCGGGGGCCTTCGGTCCCCGCCGCCGTGCCGCGGCTGATGAGGGGGGAAGCGTCGTGTCCTCGATATCCCAGTTACATCCATCTCGTGTTCCCTGGCGCCGGCGCATCGCGGCGGCCGCTGTGTTCGCCCTTACAGCGACCGGCTTGAGCGCTCTGACCGTCACCCCGGCGGCCGCGGTCACACCTACGGTGATCGCCACGGTGCCGCTGGAATCGAACCCGCAGTACCTGGCCGTGGCACCTGATGGTGGGCACGTCTACGTCACCAACTCCGGTGGTTTCATGGCCCCTCCCGACAACACGGTGACGGTCCTGGACACGGCCACCAACACCGTCGGGGCGACCATCACGGTCGGTAACGGGCCGACCGGCATCGCCATCACACCCGACAGCGCGCGCCTGTACGTGACCAACACCGACGATGCCACGGTCAGTGTCGTGAGCACGGCCACCAACACGGTGACGGCCACCATCGGCGGGTTCAGCAGCCCCGTGGCCGTGGCGGTCAACGCGGCAGGCACCCGGGCCTACGTCGCCGATTCCGGCTACCCCAACGGGTCGGTCCGCGTCATCGACACCGCCACCGACACGATCATCGCGTCGATCACGGTCGGTCCGTTCCCGAAGGACATCGCGCTCAGCCCCGACGGCACCCGCGCCTACATCGCCGGCTTCGGGAACAACACGGTGGGCGTCATCGACACCGCCACCAACACGCTCAGCACCAGCGTGGCGCTGAGCGACCAGCCGTTCTATGTGGCGGTCAACCCCGCCTCCGGGACGGTGTACGTCAGCCACTCCAACGACAACTTCATCTCCGTCGTCAACCCCGCCACCCTCACCGTGACCACGACGATCACCACCACCAGCAACCCCGGCGGCACCGCGTACAGCCCCGACGGCGCGACCGCGTACGCGACGATCATCGGCGGCAACAGCCTGGCAGTGATCAACACCGCCACGAACACCGTCACCGAGAACGCCCCGATCGGCAGCGTCCCCCTCGCGGTGGGGGTGAGCCCGAACGGCGCCCTGGCCTACGTCGTCAACAACGGCAGCCAAACCCTCGACGTGCTGCGCATCGGCGCCCCGGCCCCCGCCGTGACCGCCCTCAGCCCCACCTCCGGCCCGGCAGCCGGCGGCACCCCGGTCACCGTCACCGGCACGAACCTGGCCGGCGCCACCGCGGTCACCTTCGGCGGCACGCCCGCCACCGGCGTCACCTGCACCGCCACCACGTGCACCGTCACCGCCCCCGCCCACGCGGCCGGCATCGTCGACGTACGGGTCACCACCCCCGCCGGGACCAGCCCGGTCACCACGGCCGGCCAGTACACCTACCTGGCAGCCGCGGACATCGACGTCGACCTGGCCGCGCAGCCCCACCTGGGCATCCTGGTGCCCTACCTGACCTACACCCTCACCGCCCACAACACCGGTCCCGCCGCCGTCACCTCCGCGACCCTCACCGCGAAACTTCCGGTAGGCGCCTCCGCGACGAACCTGTCCACCGGCTGCACCACCGCCGCCACCACGGTCACCTGCACCTACGGGACCATCGCCAACGGCGCGAGCGTGAACAAAACCTTCCGCGTACCCCTGCACCTGCTGACCCTGGGCCCGGTCAAGGTCACCGGCCTGCGCACCACCTCAGCGCCCGCCGACCCCAACCCGGCCAACGACAGCGCGTCCGTCACCTGCACCGCCATCTCCATCGTGCTCGTCACCTGCCCCTGACCAGCACCAGCACATGATCATGTGGTGTGCCCTGACAACTGCCTCCCTCCGCCTCAACCGAACCGGCGGAGGGCAACCGAGAGGACTCGCACATGTCGTGGCAGGACTTTGTGGACAACGATCTGGTCGGGACCGGCAAGGTGCGCCAGGGGGCGATCATCGGCTTCGACGGCAACATGTGGGCGGCCAGCCCCAACTTCCGTTTCCTGGCCGGTGAGGGGGCCGCGATCGTCAAGCTCTGCAATACACCCGAGAACTACCTGGCCGGCGTCACCGTCGTCGGCGTGAGGTACCTGGGCGCCAAGGGCGACACCCGCAGCGTCGTCGCCAGGAAGAGCGCCACCGGCGTCATCCTCGCCAAGACGAAGCAGGCCGTCGTCATCGGCCGGTACGACGAGTCGCAGAATCCCGGGGAGGCGCAACTGACCGTGGAGAAGCTGGCCGACTACCTCATAGCGAACGGCACCTGACCGGGCCAGCAACACGGCGCGCGCTTCGCTCCTGAACTGCGATGATGCCCCGACGGAGGCTTCTGGCGCCCGTGTTGCACCTCGCGTTGCGGGCCCGAGCCCCTGTCCGGGCAGGGACCGACAGCACGAAGCCCCGGGCGTCGCCGCCCGGGGCCTCTCAGTGCACTTCGCTTGACCGTCCTGTTCAACGACCAGCCGCAGCCGGTGTTACATGTCGGGATCGGCTTTGATGATCGCGAGGGCTGATCCGGCGATGTTCATGTCGAGGGCGGGCTCGGCGCCCAGGAGCAGTTGGTCGAGGTAGGCGGCGTAGTGCCGGGCGGCGCCACGGTGCCGGTCCAGGGCGAAGCGGGCCGCACGGAGGTGCTGTTCGGTGAGCTCTCCGGTTTCGCGGCGGCGTTGGCAGACGGGGCACAGATGGATCAGCAGCCAGGGATGGGGGGCTTCGGCTGTAGTGGGGAGTTGCGGAGCGCCGCCGGGAGCTTCTGCTTGGCGGGGTCTTCGAGGGCGACGAGGTCGTGGGGCTGTGGGAGCTGCCGGATCTTGTGGCATACGGAGCACTCCGGACTGAGCGCGAACATCAGCTTCCTGGTGACGTCGGAGATGATGGGCAGCTCGCCCTGGTTGGCGAGTGATCCCTCTTCGCGCTGAGCCAGGTCCCAGCGGTGTTCAAGCCGACGAAGAGTCCTCTCGATGCCGACCTCTTGGTCGACCCCGGCACCTCAGTCACGGACCCACAGTGTCAACTGCCCGATGATGGCCATCGCCAGGTCGTGGCTGGGTACTTTGGGCAGCCGGAACGCGTTGTGGACGCTGGTGATGCTTCGCCCGGTCGCGTTGGCGATCTCGCGGATGCTGGGCAGCCCCGCCCGGCGATGCAGGGTGTGCAGCTCCTGGTTGAGGCGGCGGCGAGCTCCGGGTGGCAAGTCGGGCGGATTGGTGACTCCGGCGCGTCCCATGCGACGTCGTCCCTTCCTCTTTTGTGCGGCTCCGTCAGCGGCCAGCGGTGTCGTGGGCTGCTGCGCGAGCGATTCGGCGCTGGCGCCATGCGAGCCGTGCCCGCCGGGTGCCCCAGACGGTCAGCGCGACGAAGAGTCCAGACACGACATTCTCGAGGATGTTCATGAGGAAACCCTCCCAACCCCATTAGGCTGAATGGACAGATGTGAACAGCGGGTTCACCCCCTCGGATCGACAGCAGGAGGACCCGGACGAAGGGTGCCCAGGGCTTCGCCGCGCACCGATCTTCCACGGTCGAGCCATTCTCATCGAAATCGACGTGCCCGCACACAACCACCCAATACCCTCACGAAGGGTATTCGCCCGATCGCGCAGCGATCACGTTCAAAGGGGAGCCCATGCCCGTATCAACCAGCCAAGGAGCGGGCGGAGCGGTTGCGCGCCCAGTTGTCGGGGGCGCGGACTGCGACGAAGGCGGATCAGCGGCTGAGGCTGAGCCGCGGCGGCAACACCCTGATCGGGGCGAGTCTGCACGCCGCCGCTCGCGCGGACCAGGGGATGGAGCTGACCCCGTTGGAGCAGCTGCTGGTGGGGGCGATGGGCGAGGTCCTGGCCGAGGAGGAGGTCACCGAGTTCGGCCGGATCTACCAGGAGCAGGCGTCCACGGCCGGCGCGCGGGAGCTGTTCCCCGACACCATCGCCGGCCGGGCTCTGAGTCAGGGGTTCACGGTCGAGGAGCTGGTCGGGGACTTCGACCGGATCGGTGCGGAGATCGCAGCCCAGCCCAACGCCAGCCTGGTGCGCCTGGACCAGCTCGCCTTCGACGCCCCGCTGGACAGCGACGAGTTCATCGAGGCACTGGGCACCTACGGTGGCGGGATCACCGTCGTCACCGGGCCCCAGGACAACACGCCCCGGGGCGTGGACGGGGCGGACGCCCCCGTGGTCGCGATGAGCTTCCGGAGTTTCACGTGCAGGAGGGCCTCCAACGAAGCGGGCAAGGACGAGATCTACTGGACCTCGTCCGCGGGCAGCGACACCGGGACCAGGAGGGAGTACCAGTCCGGAGAGTTCGGCTCCATCAAGTCCGGCCACACCCGGGACTTCACCGACGATCCGACCCTGTTCCACGGCACCGTGGACGCCTGGCTCACCTGCAACATCACCTGCTGGGAAGCCGACCACAGCAACGGCGGCTGGTACAACGCGCTGCGTGGTGGCCTGCGGGACATCGCCGACTACTGCTTCAAAGCCTCCGAGGACCTGGAGAACAACAGCGGCGAGTACGAGGGCAGCAACGCCTGGTTCTCTCTGGTCGGCCTGATCGCGAAACTCTTCGACTGGCTTCTGGGCCTGTTCACCAACGAGGACGACCTCATCAGGGAGCGGTCTTTCGGTTTCAGCCGCTCGGCATTGAAGGCCCTGGCGAACCGGCCGGAGGGTACCGACTCATGGGACTTCAACGGCGGCAGCGGGGGCCATCACACACTGAAGCTCCGCGCGTCCTTCCACGAGTTCCCCGTCGACACCTCACTGCGCCACAACATCCTGACCGGCAGCACCTGGGGCCCGGACACCGCCTTCCCCGCAGGATCCACCTCCACCACGCCGGCGCTCGCCTCCTACGAGGGCACGCTGTACTGCGTGGTCCGCGGCGTCACTGACCAGGGCCTGTACTGGAGCACCCTCGGGCCCGCCGGCTGGAGTAGTTTCACCCGGATCGTAGGAGCAGAAAGCCCCTCGGCACCGGCGATCGCCGCGTACGACGGCAAGCTTTACTGCGTGTACCGGTCCGCCGTCGGGATGCTGTACTACACCGCTTTCGACGGGACCCTCTGGAGCAGCAAGGCCCCTGTGGTCACCACCCAAGTCGGCTTCACCCAGTCCTCTCCGGCTCTCGCCGCCCACGCGGGCAAGCTGTACTGCGTGTACCGCGACCAAGGCGCCGACGACCTGCATTGGATCGCCTTCGACTCCTCCGGATGGGGCAGGATCACCAGGCTTCCGGACGGTGCCCGCAGCCCCTCCGCCCCGGCCCTCGCCGTAGTCAGCAAGCCCGCCCCATACGGGGACGACCTCGTCTGCGCCTTCCGGGCACCCCACGGCATGGTGTGCTTCTCAGTGATCAGCCCCAGGCTGAACGAGATCATCCACACCGAGCAACCCACCCTCACCACACCCGGGCTGGCCTGGCACGACGGCAAGATGCACTGCATCACCACAGGCTTCGCGCCGCTCGTGGAGTATGGGCAGCCCCTCTTCCGTTATATCCGCACCACGACGTGGGGCACTTCCCCCAACGGACGCTACTGGCTCGACGGATTCACCGGGATCAGCCTCCAAAGCGGCGCCGCTCCTGCCCTCGCATCCCACAACGGCAAGCTCTACTGCGTCCGCCGCGGCTGACCGCCCACCCCACCCCCGGCCGTGGCCACACCACCGGCGAACGCAACCAGGGTGAATCGATGATGCCGCTGTTCCTGCCCGGCACACCCCGGGCAGGAACAGCGGAACCTTCCCGCACGACGTTCACCCGGTGCCCGGCTACCAGGAAGCGTGCACCCTGTTCGTCCTCCCCCTCGCCCTGGCCGTCACGCGGTCGTCGTGGCCACCCAGCCCCTCGTCGAGGTGCTCGGCATGGTCGTGTACGTCCGGACGATTCAGCGTCTGCTTCCGGCTCCCGGCGCCCGCTCCCATGGGTGCCGCGGATCGCCGCTGACCCATCGCACCGACTTGGCTGCCTTCGAAATCAAGGCGTTCGAGGAGCAGCTGATGACCGGGTAGTCGGCGGCCTCACAGGTGGTCTCGCCGGGCCCCCGCGCTGTTGATCTCGGCCCTTGTGTACCCGCCGGCTCCTGCGTACAAAACCGTCTTCTGAGGGCTGATCTTGTCGCCTGCTTCGCCTCGGCTGCGCACAGTGTTGTGCGCACGTTCAGTGCCAAAAGCCCAGCTCACCGGGCTATGTGAAATCGGCTCGGTGCAGGGCGAGTTGTGCGTGTCGGGTCAGGATTGGGCCGGGGCGGTATCGTCCGCGTAGTGTCCCTCTCACGAGCTCCCGGTACGACAAAAGGGAGTCCCGAGTGCTGCATCCCAGCTTTGGCGGCGGTGGATGCGGCGGGGGGACTCCCCTGTCGTCGTAGTCGGTCTCGCGTCCGCGAACGGTGAAATCCAAGGAGCGTGAATGTCCGGCCCGACAAGTCCCGACGGTACACAGCCTTGCATGATCATTTCACGAAGGTGACCCTCTGGGCCTCGGCTCTCGTGGCCGCTCTGTCCGCGATCGGCATCATCTTGCTGATTGTCAGCGGCCACCCGGAGGAAGTCTCGCCCGTCGCGATCTTCGGTGGCAGTGTCTTCGCCGGCGGCACGGTCGCCACGGTGACGATCAATATCAACCGCCGATGACCCGCCGGGGTCCCAGGGCGTCATCCCTGGGACCCCGCAGGACGTCCCGACGAACAGTGCCGGCCCGCGGCGGCCAAACGTGCGGTGTCACGCCCATTCCATCCCCAGCTCCGCCAGGGCGGCGCGCTGGGCGTCGGTCAACTTGTCGCGGCGGCTCTTGGTGTTCGAGACCCACACGCCCAGCTTCACGGCCACCGGTTCGGCCTCGCCGTCGACCACGATCTGCTCGCTGTGGCCGCGAGGCACCGGCCGCCCGGCTCCTTCCCGTTCCACCCACTGCGCCAGGGCCGCAACGCCCCGTGTGAAGGCCGCTGACGTCTTGGCCGGGCCGCCGGCCGCACTCTTCCCGGCCGGGGCCGAGGCGGGTCGCTGCGCGGGCTCCACGCCGAGCGCGGTGAGGCGTTCCTGCTGCTCGGTGGACAGTTGCGTCCAGGAGTTCGCCTGCCGCTGGAGCCACCTGCCCAGGTCGTCGCCGTCGGCCATGACGCCGGGTTGGAGTTCGGGGAGCCGGCCACCGGGTTCGTCGACGGCCAGGTCGCGCAGGACGGCGTAGTGCCGCTGCCAGTCCAGTGGCCACGGGCAGTCCCAGTCCTTGTCAACGGCCTTCAGCTGCGCGGCGCGCTGCGCCGCCCGGTCGGAGTCCTTGCCGAGGCCACCCTTTCTGCGGAGGTTGGCCATCAGCTGCCCGATGGGGAGGAGTTCGGTGTCGGCTTCGCCCCATACGGCGTCCTGCCGGGGGGCGAGGTGTCCGTGGTGGCGGTGGAAGCTGCGCAGTGCGGCGAGCTTGTTCTCCCACGCTTCCTCGCCCGGCTCCCACACCATCCCGGCCTCCGGCGCGTCCAGCAGGGTCTTGCGCCGCTCCTCCAGCTCACCCGCCCGCAGCGCCTTCCGCTGCTGATGGACCCAGCGGCCAAGCGGGAAATCCTTCGTGACCCCCACCTCGACCTCAACGTCATACGGGACGGCGTAGACGCCGGTGATCTCGTTCTCCGCCCGCCACCGCAGCAGCGCCTGGTAGCCCTCCAGCCACACCAGCGACTCCGGCCGGTACACCCGCGTCCGGAGGAACGCCGCGATGGTCGCCGCGTCGCGCGGGCTGGAGAAGTGGAGCAGGGCGGCTTCGGCGGCGGCCTGCGCGTCGTCGTCCTCCTGGTCCTCACTGTCACCCTCGCCGCCGGCCCCGACGATCTGCCCGTCCTCGTTACGACGGACGTGGACCTTGCGCTTCCCGCTCGTGAGCGCACGGGAAGCGAGCTGCTCGACCAGACGTTCGTCATGCGAACGCAGACCCTGAAGGACCGCTACAAGAGGGCGAAACGAGGCACTGGCGACCATGTCGGTGGGGTCCTCGCCGGGCTCCAGGAACACCGGCACGATGATCCTGGCCACCTTGGTGGACCCGTCCCGGTTGAGCCGCAGCGCCCGGCCGATGTTCTGCACGATCTCCACCTGCGAACCGCGGGTGTCCGCGAAACACACGGCCTCCACGCCGCGCTCGCCGGTGATGTCGACGCCTTCCCCGAGCACGCGAACGCTGGCGAGGAAGGCGCGGTGGACCCGGTGCCCGGCCGCGTCGATGCCGTTGGCGAACTGGCGCAGGACCTCACGTCGCTCGGTGACGAGGTGGTCGCCGCACAGCCACGCGGACCAGACGCGGTCCGGGGGTACGTGGCGGCCGGCCTCCAGCTCGTAGAACTCGGCGTCGATCGACGACTTCGGCAGCTTGCTGGCGGCGGCCAGGTCGGCGTCGGACGCGTCGTTCATGTACAGCGCTGCCGCGGTCTCGGGGAGCTTGTCCGCGAACGCGGAGGCTTCCTCGACTTTCTGGTGGAACGTCATGACCGTGCGCAGGTTGTACGCCGCGGCGTGCTCTAGAAGTGCGGTCTGCAGAAGCGCCAGGCGCCGGCCTCGCCGCGCCTCCTCCGACTCCCCGAGGACGGGGGAGGGGTCGCGGATCTCCAGGACGTCGATCTCGAACCCGGCGAGGATCTCCCGCTCGATCGCCTCGCTCAGGCCCAGCTCCGCGATCCAGGCCCCGTACGTGCCCTCAGGGTCGTCTGCCATCGAGGCGATCTCCGCCTCCTGGCCGTCCGCGCCCCGCTGCGGGCGGGCCGCGGCGAGGATGCGCGGGGTCGCGGTCAGGTAGAGCCGGAAGTCCGCCGGGATCCGCTGGTAGTCGTGGATCGCTGCCCACGGCCGCCCAAGATCACCGGCGGTGCCGTGTGCCTCATCCACGATCGCGAGGTCGAACGGGGGCATCTGCTGTCCGTAGAGCCGCTCCCCGCCCGTCAGGGCGGCCTCCAGCGGCCCGCGAACCTTTCGCTGTCCCTCGGGTGCGTCGATGTCCTCGCGGTCCACGAGAGAGGCGTACGTGGCGAACACGACGACCGGCCCGGACCCCGCCCACAGGGCGAGTTGGATCGGGTTCGTGGTGGTGCGCACGCCCAGTTGGTTAAGCACCGGGTCGTTCTCCAGCGAGCACACTGCGACCATCGGCGCCCGGTGGCCCACCAGACGCCACGCCTGGGCGGTCTGCGCGAGCAGGTCCAGCGTCGGGACGGTGACGAGGATGCGGCCGCCCGGGAAGCACTCCAGCGCGCACGCGGCGGCGGTGATCGTCTTCCCCGATCCGGTCGCGGACACGATCGTTCCCCGGGCTCCCTGAGGGGGCACAGATGACCTTGCAGGAAATCCCACCCATTTCCGGAACGCCGACTTCTGATCGACCTGGTGCTCACGGAGCTGGATCATCGA